>JACRPN010000015.1 GCA_016223145.1 Armatimonadota bacterium
AACCCCCAAACCACCCCAGACCTTCTCGACGCGGGGGAGGGTGGCCTTTAGGCCGGGTGGGGGTGCGATGGGGTGCAGGGTGTAGGGTCTGGGGTTCAGGGTAACTGGCGAAGGCCGAGGAAGACCTCCCCCACCCTGTCCCTCCCCCTCGCTACTCCATACCAGAAAACGCCCAAGCTCAGACCCCGCGAAGGAGAGGGGACCAAACCCTTCGTCATCGTCCCACCCCCAGGCACGTGATTTGTGATGACGCTAAGGGAGGGGTTCAGGGTTGAGGGTTCGGGGTTCGGGGTCTGGGGTTCAGGGTTCTGAGCCCCCATTCGCCCTTCGCCCTTCGCCCTTCGCCTACCGTCATCGTCCCACCCCTAGGCACGTGATCCGGGATGACACTAAGAGCGTAGGTGGGCTGTTGAATGAGGAATGAGGCCCGGACCGTCAACCGTCATCCGTCAACCGTCAACTGCCACCCGCCGTCCAACTTCCGCCACGTGCTGGGCCGTGAACCCAAACTCCTCCATTAGCTTCGGACCCGGCGCAGACGCCCCAAAATGGTCCAGCCCGACGTGGGCAGTGGCATACCTTTCCCAACCCAGCGTCACTCCCGCCTCGACCGACACGGTGCGCCCCCGGTCTGGCAGCACTGAGGCTCGATACCCCGCCGACTGCCTTTCGAACAGAAACGCACTGGGCAGGTTCACGACCCGCGTGGCGATTCCCTCCGCCTCCAGGATGTCGCGCGCCTGCAGCGCCACCGACGTCTCACTCCCGGTCGCCACCAGGATGACCTTTGGGGACCCCGAAGACGCCTCATTCAGGATGTAGCCCCCCAACCGGGCAGGGTGAGAGGAGGAGGGGTGCTCAGGTGGGGAGAGGAGGTTTTCAGGTTTTCGGGTTGTCTGGTGTTCGTGCCCGGATTCCTGAGGACCCGACAACCCGAGAACCTGATCACCCCTCTCCGTGATCACCGGCAGATTCTGCCGCGTCAGCGCCAGCAGAGAGGGCCCGTCTTTTCGTTCCAATGCGAGTTGCCAACAGGCCGCTGTCTCGGCGGCGTCGGCGGGGCGCATCACGTTCAGGTTCGGGATCGCCCTCAGGCTCATCAGGTGCTCGACCGGCTGGTGCGTGGGGCCGTCTTCGCCAAGGCCGATGGAATCGTGCGTGAACACGAAGATCGAGGGGCAGTGCATGAGGGCTGCGAGCCGGATCGCCGGGCGGCAGTAATCGCTAAAGACCAGGAAGCTGGCGCCATAGGCCCGGAGGCCGCCGTGCCGGTTGATGCCGTTCACGATGCAACCCATCGCATGCTCCCGAATGCCGAACGCGATATTGCGCCCCTCGGGGGTCTCCGGCTGGAATTCGGGAATTCCCTTAAGATGGGTGAGGTTGCTCTCGGCCAGGTCCGCGCTGCCTCCCACCAGGTAGGGGACCTCTTGCGCCAGGACCTGAAGGGTCTCTGACCCCGCGACCCGGGTCGAGGTGGGCTTTTCGAACTTGGGAAGTCGCTCGGCGAGGTCTGCGGGGAGTTCTCCTGCTAGGGCTCGATCCAGCCGCATCGCCTCCTCGGGATAGGCGCTTCGGTACGCGCTGAGCCGCTCCTTCCAAGCCGCTTCGGCAGCCGCCCCACACGCCACGGCTTTGCCCATAGCCTCCCGCACCGCATCGGGCACAAGGAACTTCGGCTCCAGCGGAATCCCCAGCCTCTGCTTGGCCAGGTCCACTTCTTCCGCCCCCAAGGGTGCTCCGTGAACCTTCGAGGTCCCAGCTTTGTTCGGGCTGCCGAAGCCGATGGTGGTCTTGCACGCGATGAGGCTCGGGGCATCGGTGTGGGCCCGGGCCGCCTGAATGGCCCGATCCACGGCGTCCACGTCCATCCCGTCCACGGTCTGCGTATGCCATCCCAGCGCGGCGAACCGGGCGGGAACATCCTCGGTGAACGCGATCTTGGTCGAGCCGTCGATGGTGATGCCGTTATCGTCGTATAGGGCGATCAGCTTGCCGAGCCTCAGATGCCCGGCCAGCGAGCAGGCCTCGTTGGTTACGCCCTCCATCAGGTCGCCGTCCGAGCAGATCACATAGGTGAAGTGGCCGATCAAGTCGAAACCGGGCTTGTTGTAGCTGGCAGCGAGGTGACGCTCGGCGATGGCCATGCCGACCGCCGTGGAGAGCCCTTGGCCGAGCGGTCCGGTGGCCATTTCAACTCCGGGGGTGAGGGTGTTCTCAGGGTGGCCCGGCGTGCGGCTTCCCCACTGGCGAAACGCTTTCAGATCGTCGAGGCTGACGTCGTAGCCGGTCAGGTGGAGCAGCGAATAGAGGAGCATCGACCCGTGCCCGGCGGAGAGCACGAAGCGGTCGCGATCAAACCAATCTGGGTTCTTGGGGTTGTGTTTGAGGTGCCTTGCCCAGACCGCGTAGCCCATCGCTGCGGCGCCCATGGGGAGCCCAGGATGGCCCGAATTGGCCTGCTGCACGCCGTCCATGCTGAGCCCCCGGATGGTGTTCAGGCAGAGGTTGACGAGTTCAGGCGAGAGGGGCTCCACGATTCGGGATGGTACCGGAAGGAGACGCCTCCAGACATGAGAACGAACGCCCACGCACACCGCGTCCGACTGGTGATTGAGGTAGATACAGCGAATGTGGGATGTGGGATGCTGGATGCGTCTCAGAGTTTCCTTCGCCTCTCGCCTCTCGCCCTTCAGCCCTTTGTGTCATCGTCCCACACATAGGCACGTGATTCGTGATGACGCTATGAAGGGCGAGGCTCCGTCCGAGCAGGAGGATAGAGGACAAAGGACAACCGGACGGGATTCCCCTATCCCCTATCCCATATCCCATATCCGTCCCCCCACCTCAGTGAGCAAAGACGATGACTCGAACCACCTCAGGTACCCTCTCGGGCGTGTTCCGCGCAGCCAAACTGGCATTACCCGCACTGGCATCCTTGTTCGCTCTGCTGCTGCCGGGCCAAGTCGCAGCCCAGGCGCGGTCGGGCAGCTACACACCCGCCGGCGCGGCGCCGGTCTCTTGGAGCATCAACCCAAACCACGCCCTGATCTGGGACGGCAAGCCCTACCTTCCCTGTGGCGTCCGGATTCCCGGCTCTGTCGAGGCCGTGGCTCGGGCCAAGGCCGCCGGGGTCGCCGACGTAATCGTGGAGCTTCCCGCAAGCGGAATGGGCTGGCAGCCGGTTCTCGACAAGCTCGAAGCCGAAGGCATGCGGTACCTGATCGCGATCAACTCGCTGGCCGCACCTGCCACCGGAATCGCCGTCGAGCCACAGGCCTACCGCATCACAGGCATCACCAAGAAGACTCATCTCGAAAGGTCCATCCCAGGGGCAACGAGCGCACTCGTGCTCTTTGTGACCCGGGTCGACGGCACGATCCGGCAGACCAAACGGGTCCAAATCGAGAACGGCAAGCTTTCCCTTGACGTGGACCCCATCAGCAGCCTGGAACACGTGGTGCTGGTCTATCCCGAAATGGCCAGCCTGGCGCAGCTCGACTGTTGGGCGGGCCTCGACGCGCACCGCGACACCCTTTTGCTCACGCTCAAACGCCACAAGCTGGGGCCCGGACTGCGCGGCATTCTCAACCCCGTCGGCGCATCGCCAAGACTGCGCACGCCGCAGAGCTTCGTCCCCACCGACCCGGTCTTCCGCAACGAGTTCCAGAGCTATTTGGCAAGCCGCTATTCCGGCGCGCTCGAAACGCTGCAGCGAACCTGGGGCCTAAAGGCCGCGAACCTGAATTCGTTCGAGCAAGCAGCCCGACTGGTGCCCCTGTGGGCAGGCACACGAGGGGTCCCCATGGTCTTCGATCCTTCGACCGGGATGACCTACCAGGTGGACATGCCGACCTCCAAGATCTGGTCCGACATCGAGACCGTGATCACCCAAGCCGAGGCGCGGCGGTTCCGGCGGCTGGCGGGAAGCCTCAAGCAGGTTTGCGATGTCCCGATCGTACAAGAGTGGATGGGGTGGAATGCGCCCTATGAGAACGGCACGGCGGCCCTCGACGGCCTTGCTGCGGCGACGTCTGGCACGACGCCCTCCGAAGTTTCGAATTCTGCGGCCCGCTGCGCCAGCTCCGTGTTCCGCTGGAAGGACTCGGGATGGCTCATCGCCGGATCAATCGATCTTGGCTTGGGCGAGGGCCTGGACGCCAAGCTGAACCCGGTGCTCGAAGACTTGACGGCCATGGGCTACCGGGGATGGTTTGTCAAGGCGGACGATGCGAAGCTGCTGATGGCAGTTGGTCAGGAGGCCCCGAAGCGGGGTGCGGACGTCACGGCGGCCAACTGGACCGTTCAGCCGGTTTTCTTCCCGGAGAGCGCGCTGAACCCCGCGAACACGATGGCCTTGCCGGGTTTCAAGTGGTGGCTGCCGAGCCCGGACGACGGAAACCGAGTGGAATTGGGCGAACGGATCTCCTGCTACCGGATCGGGCAGGGTGGGGCTTCGACGTTTGTGCTCTGGTCAAAGGCCCAGCCGATGCGCGTGAAGCTGCTTTTCACCGATCCCAAGAAGCCCCTCTTCTCAAGCCTCGATGGCTCCGACCCGAAGCCCAAACTGGTCAAGGGCGGGGTGGAGGTAGACCTCTCGACGCTGCCTCTGATCATCACCAACACCGAGGAGATCCCGATCCCGGAGACTTGCGTCAAGGAGGTCAGTTGGCAGTTCGACCAGCTCCTGAAGGAGGCCGAAGGGTTACGCATCGACACAAACGACATGCGCTTCCTCTACATCACATCGCTCGATGGGCTGGAACGCAGCCCGGGGGGGAACTTCGTTCAGATGCGTCAGATCGTGGACAAGCTGAGCCAGAGGCTGGCGCCCTTCGTGTGGCTGGAGGCCGAGAACGTCGGTGAGACCAATTTCAGCGAAATCCTGAAAGCTCCCGGGGTCAGCAACGGTTCGGTGCTGGGTTTGCGCACCGCGCTTTCGGCGGGTTCGAGCGGTTTCGACGCGGAGTACCGGTTCCTGCCGAGGTCGGAGGCTGAGACGGAGGTCTGGATTGCCGCACGGATTCCAGCGGAGGCGCGTGGCGCCGTGCAGATTCGGGTCGCAGGCCAGACCTTGCGGATCGAGGAAGGTCCCCTGAGCCTCTATGGTCCGGGCTTTGGCTGGTACCGAGTGGGCTCCACGAGGCTGGCCAGGGGCGAATCCAAGCTCATCGTGCACATCGACGGGGGCGACGGTGTCGAGTTCGCTATCGATGCGATCGTACTGGCGCCCGGCCACTTCACACCGAACGGCATCAAAGCACCCACGTCGTACATCTACACCGGTTCGAATGAGAAAGGAAAGGGTTGAGCGCAGCGCCAGCCCCCCAGAGCAATCTAGCCCGACACGCCCAGTTGTCCGACCCCCATCGCCTCACAAACGAACGTGATCGTGCTCCGGACATGCTCATCCCAATACTCCCAGGTATGCGCACCTGGATGCTCCTCATAGGTGTGCGGGTAGTCGACTTGGTCCAGGTGCCCGTGGAACGCCCGGTTTGAGTCCAGCAGAAAGTCCTCCACCCCGCAATCAAACCGCAGTCGCGGGCGCTCCCCAGATGCCGCGAGCGAATCGGCAAGACCGTAGAGGTCATTCGGACCACCCTGCGGAGCCGCCCCGAGCACCCGTCGAAACTCCTCCGCAAACGCGTCGTCACGATAGGGCTCGTGGCCAAACCCTAGCGCCCCGCTGTGGCTGGACGCGGCGCAGAACCGATCGGGATGTCCCAGCGCCAATCGGAACGCGCCGTAGCCCCCCATGCTCAGCCCCGCCACCGATCTTCCCCCACGCTCCTTGCGCACAGGGAAGTAGGATTCGACGATCTGGGGCAGTTCACTGCCGATAGCCGTCCCATAGGCGAACCCCTGTTCTGCGTCGCAATAGAAGCTGCGGCCGCCATCCGGCATCACAACCACGAGCGGCAGGCCCTCGACGTAGCGCTCGATGCTTGTTCGGCGGGTCCAAATCGTGTGGTCGTCGCTAAGGCCATGAAGCAGATACAGCGTGGACCAGGGCTTGGGCGTGAGCGGGTCGGGAAGCAAAATGATCGCCGAGGTCTGCTTCTGGAGAGCGGGACTGAAGAAGCGAAGCTCGCAGTGGGGCATGAGTGGAGTTTACGCAGGAATGGCGTAAGATGCGGATCGATGGACCTCGCGCACTACTTCGACAACGCCGCGACGACGCCCGTCGATCCGCAAGTGCTTGAGGCGATGCTTCCCTTCCTCAAGGAAGCTTGCGGCAACGCCCACTCCATCCACTCGTATGGGACGCAAGCTCGAGATGCGGTCGAGCGGGCGCGCGAGCAGATCGCTCTCTTGGTCGGCTCTGAAGACCCCAGCGAGATCCTCTTCACAAGCGGAGCCACCGAGAGCAACAACCTGGTGCTTCAGTCCTCGATGGAAGCCGCCATCAGCTCCATCGAGCACAGCTCGGTGCGAGAGCCCGCCCTTTTCGCCGGATTTCATGAGCTGGACCTCACGGACGGCCAACCGGCCCCGCCGGCGGGCCACAGAGCGCTGATCTCCGCGATCCGCGTCAACAACGAAACGGGCCACACGTTGAACCTGGACCGGCTCGCACCCCGTTGCGACCGGCTCCATTCCGACCTGACCCAGGCTGTCGGCAAGATCCCCGTCTCTCTCGGCTCAAGCGCCATCGGCCTTGCCAGCTTCAGCGCCCACAAGCTTTATGGTCCCAAAGGCGTCGGGGCCCTCTATGCCAGGGGCGGCGAATTCCCGGAGCCCCTCATGCGCGGCGGGGGCCAAGAGCAAGGGTTCCGCGCGGGGACCCTCAACGTGCCGGGAATCGTCGGTTTTGGCGAGGCGGCCAGGGTCGCCATGGAGCGCCAAGACGACGACTTTCACCATGCCGAGCACCTCAGGAGCGTGGTGATCGAAGAGCTTTCAGGACTTTCGGACTGGCGAATCAACGAAGGCTCAGACCAGTCTCCTTTCATCCTGAGCCTGAGCTTCTTAGGCTTGGAAGGAGAATCGCTGGTACTTGAACTGGATCGTGCGGGCTACGCGATCAGCGCCGGCGCAGCGTGCAGTTCCACCAAAGTTGAACCCAGCCATGTGCTCATCGCACTGGGTTTGACGCCGGAATGGGCACGCGGAACCGTCCGAATCAGCTTCGGCCGCACCAATACGGCGGATTCCGCCGCCGGGCTTGCACGGACGCTGAGAGCCTGCGTGGGAACTCTTTTGAACTTAAGGCTGTAGACACTCTTGCAACGCTTTTCGGCGGATTTGACGTCAATACAATAGTCCGCGCGAAAGTGTTTGCCAGGGCAATGAATGGCGCAACGGCGCGCCGAGCCCGAAATTGGAAATCTCGGCTTGACAGAAAGCACAACCTGTGTTACGTTATGTCTGGAGTTCCAGGAAAAGGACAGAGCAGGAATCGGGCGACTCCGAAGACAATTATCTCTCATTGCGGTCTTTTTGGTGAGTTGCGCTCCTGACGAAGGAAGTTGAAACGAGATTTGGAGGACAAGAACAAGCGAATGCCGACGGAACCAGGCCTTGTGACGCAGCCCAGGCGAGGAAGGGCAATTACGGTTAGGACCCCGGGCCGACACTCCTTTATGGATGTCGGTGCTCGCCCGATGACTGACGAGTTCAATGCCGAGCCTGGCGATGAAGACCTGTTGGATCTTGAGTCGGCCGACGAAGAAGAAGAAGTTGGCGAGGTCCCGCATCACGACGATTCGGAAGAGCTCGAAATGTGGATGCGGCAGACTCGCCGTGCCCAGCTTCTGACCCCCGAGCAGGAAGTCGACCTGGCCCGCCGCGTTCAGGCCGGCGACATGGTAGCCAAGAAGATCCTCATCGAGTCGAACCTGAGGCTCGTTGTCTCGATCGCCAAGAAGTACAACGCGCGCGGCATCCCGCTCGCCGACCTGATTCAGGAAGGCAACCTCGGTCTCATCCGCGCGGTCGAGAAGTTCGACTGGCGAAAGGGTTTCCGCTTCAGCACCTACGCGACGTGGTGGATTCGCCGCGCGATCGCGCGCGCCATCATCAACCAGGGCCGCACGATCCGCATTCCCGTGTACGTTGCCGAACTGATCAACAAGGTCGTCAAGACCGCCAGTCGGCTGCTGCAGGAGCTTCAGCGCGAGGCGACCGAAGAGGAGATCAGCCGCGAGGTGGGCCTCAGCGTCGACCGCGTGCGCGAAATGATGCGCGTGGCCGTCGAGCCGATTTCGCTCGAGACGCCGGTTGGTGAAAAGGACAACTCCTCGATCGGCGACTTCGTGCAGAGCACGAACATGCCGACGCCCACGGACGTGACCTGGGGCCTCATCCGCCGCGAGGAGATTGACGGCATCCTTGGCCGCCTGACCAGCCGCGAGCGCGACGTGGTTCGTCTTCGGTTTGGTCTGGATGATGGGCGGTCGCGCACCCTCGAAGAGGTTGGCGCCGAACTGAACGTCACTCGCGAACGAGTGCGCCAGATCGAGCTCCGCGCGATGAAGAAGCTTCGCCACATCGGCCAGGAGCTTTCTGCGCAGGGCTTCACGATCACGCCGAACCCAGCCCCGGCGAACTAAACGCAAACTCAACCACAGAGCGCCCGCAGCGTTGCCGTTGCGGGCGTCTCCAATGTCAGAACCACCTCTCCCCTTGCTTCCGAGTCCCGACGTGTCGGTAGGGAGAGGTCCGGCTCCACCCCGCAGGGGAAGGAAGTGAACGAAGTGAACCGGGTGATTGGGCTAAGGGCGTACGGAAGTGTGTACGGATGGAAGTTTGGAGGGAGGGGGGCAGCGCGTGTCTCCACCCCCAACCCCCTCCTCAGTTTCGCTGCGCAAAACCAAGGAGGGGGCAGCTCTTCGCACTTCGCACCTACATCTTCGCCGATCACGTTCCATCGGTAGAGAGGGTGAGTCCCGAGGGGGGTCACCGAACGCATAGCGTCTTTGGTACTCTCATCTTGACCTTCCCGCAATCACTTTCCGCGCGGGGAGTCCGGAGAGCCCTTGGCACCCATCGCGTTCTGCGCACCGAACAGTCCGCGCCTTTGTGCGCTCGGAGAGACGGCTTGAGCGGTGGCCAAACCGCCGCAAACCTCCAGCATCTGTTCCATTTGTGCCTCGTCCTTACGGTAAAGCTCTCCCTTTTCAGGAGCACGCAAAACCATGGATAACGGAATCAGTTTCGACGCCCTACTGCCTCCCGAAATGGCCCGCAAGGCCGAGAGCATCGGCGTTCGCAAGGCCGAAGCGCCCGCGCTGAACACCTTCGCCCTTTCCATCATGGCGGGCGCGTTCATCTCCCTTGGCGCGGTGTTTTCGACGACCGTCGCAGGAGGCCTGGCCGGAGGCGTGCCGTTCGGCATCGGCCGCCTGATTGTCGGCCTCAGCTTCAGCCTGGGCCTGATCCTCGTCGTCGTCGGCGGCGCGGAGCTTTTCACCGGCAACTCGCTGATCGTGATGGCCTGGGCCAGCAAGAAGGTGTCCACTGCCCACCTGCTACGCAACTGGCTGATCGTCTATTTCGGGAACTTCCTGGGTTCCATTGTGACGGCGCTCGTGGTGTTCCTGGGCAAGCAGTACGCGATGGGAAACGGCGCCATTGCCCAAGCGGCCCTCACCACAGCGAACTCAAAAGTACACCTCGGCTTCGTTCAAGCCCTCGCTCTCGGCGTGCTGTGCAACGCTCTGGTCTGCATGGCGGTCTGGCTCTCCTACAGCGCCCGAACGGTCGTTGACAAAGTGTCGGCCACCTTCCTTCCAGTGGCCGCATTCGTCGCGGCCGGATTCGAGCACTGCATCGCCAACATGTACTTCGTCCCCATGGCGCTGTTCATCAAAGAGCTCGACCCGGAAACCGCCAACAAGGCGGCCGCAGCAGGCAAACTTGACCTCTCCAGCCTGACCTGGGCCGATTTCTTCCTGAAGAACCTTCTGCCTGTTACGCTGGGCAATGTGATCGGCGGTACGGTGTTCGTCGCCGCGATCTATTGGGTGGTCTATCTCAGGCCAAAGCCCGAAGTGCCGGAGTGGTAGGGATGAGTGGGCCGCTGCACAAAGACGACCGGCCGACCCAGGAGAAGATGCTTAGGAAACATGCCGGTGCATTGCTCACAGTCGGGTTCCTGGTGTCTCTGTTGACGCATGCACTGATGGGATGCATGTGCGGACTTTTGCCAGTTGAAGCAATGTTTGGGACTTTGCCGGGAGCCGTAATCTCCTGGCTTGGTTTCACTAGCCTCCAAGAGCCGCGGTTGGCCCAACGCATAGGGGCCATAGTAGCAACAGTATTTTCGACCTGGGCGCTCCTGCAGAATGTCCACAACGTCCTCTGGTCGGGACACAACCCGTTCTTCGACCACTGAGACCCCTAAGCAAGACGGTCACTAGAACGTGGTGAAGGGTCACATGGTCCTCGGTGCATCCCTCCACCCGGGCGGAGGGCTGCACCTGATCTTCAGACCCTGTGCATCTGACCCTAATACCATAGACCCCGGACCCCAAACCCTCTTCCTAGAAGCTCACGTCCACAGGCTCTTCCCTGCCGGTCTCCGAACTCTTGTACATTGCGTCGAAGATGGCGTTGAGGATCAGCCCGTTCTCACCGGGGACCGGCGACGGCTTGCCGTTCTGGATGGCATCTACGAACGCCTGAACCTCGGCGACGTGGGAGCTTTTCACATCGGGCAGGTACTTCGGCTTCATGTTGAAGATCTGCTTGTCGCGCTCCGTGAAGATCTCGATCGGATCGTCGCCCCAGGCCCGAACGGTGGCGCCGGCTTTGGTACCGAAAAGCTGCGTCATGAACGGATCGCCGTCCATGTTGCCCATGAACGAGCTTTCCAGCACCACCACCGAGTCGTCGGCGAACTTGATCATGCCAACCGCGAAGTCTTCGACCGTAAACTTGCTGCGGTCGTATTCGCCCCAAGGGTTGCTGATGCTGGGGTCCTTGCCCAGCATGTCCCAGGTCTTGCCGCTTGCCACGACAGGCTTTGGATAGCCCATGAAGAACAGTGTCAGGTCGAGGATGTGCACGCCGATGTCGATGAGCGGTCCGCCGCCCTGCTTTTCCTTGTCGATAAACACGCCCCATCCCGGGACGCCGCGTCGGCGCAGGGCTTGAGCCCGCGCATAGTAGATCTTGCCCATGTGGCCCTTGTCGATGAAGTCCTTCATGAACCGTCCGGGACCTCCGAAGCGGGACTGAAGGGCAACCTGCAGGATCTTGCCGCTGTCGCGCGCGGCCTTGCACATGAGCTTGCCCTCGCTGGCGTTCATGGCGAGTGGCTTTTCGCAAAGCACGTGCTTGCCGGCTTTCAGGGCGTCTACCGTTGGGCCGACGTGGAAAGCGTTGGGAGTCGCGATGGACACCGCATCCACTTCAGGATCATTGATGACGTCTTTGTATTCGGTGGTGGTTTTCGAGCCGCCGGCCTTCTCGGCGGCCTCCTTGGCGACGTCGGGGTTGATGTCGCAACACCAAACCACTTCGCAGAGATCGGGCATGGAAAGATAACCCGGAATGTGGCAGCCCTGGGCGATTCCGCCGCTGCCGATAATGCCGACTTTGAGCTTCTTGGACATGGGAGGTTCCTATCATGGAGATGTTACTCAAAGGAGCCTGGAGATGGCAGGTGGCCCTACTCATCTGGAGTGTGAGGGGCAGTTATCGGCTGAGATGGCTCCTCATCAGACAAGGCCCCCTCCTGCGCCGCCCGACTCACCGCCAGCATCACACCGACCACCACGATCAGCCCCATTCCGGTCCAGAAGACCCCCGGGTGCATCTCCGGCACGTTCCACCCAAGCGCCTTGCCAGGGTGTTTGCCCTCCCACCAACGGACGTAGGTGTGCCCGCCCACAAACAGGAGCTTGATGCCGGCCCACCCCACCAGCGCATAGGCTACGTGGTCCAATACGGGGTACTTCTCCAGCAGCCTCAGACACCATCCCGCCGCAAACCTCAGCAGAATGATCCCTAGGAACGCTCCGGCGTAGATCACCCAGATCTTGTCCTGCCGGTTCACGATCGCCACCGCCACCAGCACCGAGTCGATGGCAAACGCGAGGTCGGCCAGATCGGCATAGACAACCGTCATCCAGAACCCCGCGCCCTCGCGGGTCTTCACTTGCTTCCCACCGCTATGCTTTAGAAAGTGCTTCGTCGGGAGGTAGATCAGGTACAGCGCGCCGACAAGTTGAAGCCACCAGAAGTTTAGGATCGAGGCCGCCGCGAGGATCGCGAGGAACCTGAGCGCGAATGCGCCCGCAAGTCCGTAGAACAGCGCTTTCTTCTGCAGGTCTCTGGGCAGATGGCGAACGATGATCGCCAGGATGAGCGCGTTATCAGCCGAAAGGAGCGCCTCCAGGACCAATAGAGCGCCGATTTTCCCAATGTCGGCGGATTCAAAGGTCTGAGGGCTCATCGAAGTGCGAGTTTACCGGTCTGCCCCAGCGTTGGCAGGCCCTCCCCAGCAACCTGAGAGTGCCGCTTCCAAAACCTCGACGGTATGAAGGACCTGTATGGGGCTTCCCTTCTCCCGGGCGGCCTGCGCGATCCAGGCATGGCATCCGGGGTTCCCCAGGGCGACCGTTTCGGCCCCTGAAGCCTCGATATGGGCCCATTTTCGCTCGAGAAGGGCCCGCGCCATCTTGGGCTGCGTCAGGTTGTAGATGCCCGCGCTGCCACAGCAGGTGTCCGATTCCTTGAGCGGGTCCAATCGCACCCAAGGGATGGCCTCCAGCAACGCGCGCGGCTGGTCAAAGACCCGTTGTCCGTGCACCAGATGGCAGGCATCGTGATAGGCGATCTTGCAGGACGGCAACGCTGCGTCCTGCGGTGACTTGTCACCGCTTATCTCCAGCCGGCTTGACGACGCGCGCCCCCCCAGGGCCGAAAGCAGCTCAGCCAACCCCTCTTTCAACAAGAACTCGCTCACATCTTGCACTCGATCGCCGAGGTGCTCTTTCAAGTGGCAGCCGCAGCCGGCCGAATCGACGATGATCGGAAGGTCGCCGGGCATCGCCCTTCCAAGCTCCGTCACCTTCTGGCCCGATTCCGATCGAAGGCCCTGGTGAGCGTGAAGCGCCCCACAACATCCGGCGTTGGTCTCCTCGACCTCATAGCCCACCCGCCGCAGCAGGCGCCGCGTCGCCTCGTGGACCCCAGGGAACAGCACACGCATGGCGCATCCCTCCAATAGGTAGACTTTTCCCCTAACAGGCGGGAGTTCGGCCTCCGGCTCCCCGCCTCGCCTCCCGATTGAGTGCTCACCACCTCGCCCCCTTGAGGAGAGGTCGGAGCTTGCCCCGGTTCCATCGGGGAGCGCATCGAATCGCAGATCCCGCGCCTTACGGGACCGGGTGAGGGGCGGCCAGGAGCCAGCCTTTTGAGCTCGTGGCCTCTCGGCCTCGGGTTTCTCCTTGGTGAGGAGCCGACTGAAGAAGCCAGGTACCCTCTTGCCCGGCAAGAACCGCCCCAAGACGAGTTGCAGCCGCAGAATGCGCGGGCTCGTGAGCATCCCCAGTACCCACGCCACACCCAATCTGGGCCTGTCCCGCTCCAGCCTTTCCCGGGCCAGCTCCAGAATCGCCCCGTACTGCACGCCGCTCGGGCATGCGGGCTCGCAGGCCCGGCAGCCCAGGCAGGCATCCAGATATTGCCCGACATGCTCCTGGTCCCACGCGAGGTGCCCTTCGTCGGCGCTTCGGATCAGATAGATCCGGCCTCTGGGCGAGGCGGTCTCCAAACCCGTTTCGGTAAAAGTCGGGCAACTCTCCAGGCAGAACCCACACCGGATGCACTTGGTGGTGAGGTCCGAAAGCGCGGCTCCCCCTCCTCGCTTTTGCTCCGGCGAAAATGAGGAGGGGGTAGGGATTGCCGCCTCGCCCCCTTGGGGAGAGGCCGGTGAGCGCAGCGAACCGGGTGAGGGGTGCTCGCTCATAGGAACCCGAACTCCCCGGGGTTGAGCTTCCCTTCCGGGTCAAAGATCGCTTTCGCCCGCTTCATGAACCGGATCTGCGTCGGGTCGGCGATCTGGACATTCTTCTCGCCGCAGCCGGTGCGGACGACCCAATCGCCGGGATACCGCGGCAGGTCCTGATCCGGCGAATCCAGCCAGCACCAGAGCGTGCAGCCGGCGTTGTCAGCGTAGAGGAGGTTGTCGCCGGCGCCGGCGAGGGCGGCTTGGTAGTGGCTGCGGAGAACGCGCTGCCGCCAGACGTACTTCCCCGGCACCAATTCTCCCTTGAACTTCTCTTGCGCGTTGCCCCAGGTCAGGTCGGGCTCGGGAAGCGCCTTCAACGGGAACGTGCGCAGGTTCACGTCGACGACGATCCCGAGCGTGTCGTAAGCGCCGATCATCAGCTTGTGCACGTCGTAACCCGCCACGCTCTTGACCGCCTTGCTGCCCGTCTTGACGATGGTGCCGTCGGCCAGGACGACCGTCATCCCGAGCACCCAATCCCGCCACGATCCGCATTGGGTCTGGAGGGAGTGGGGGAAGTTGAGGGCAAGGCCACGGCCGACGAGCGTGTTTCCTCCGTTCAATGCGAAGTCGGTCAGATCCGAGGCAAAGGTCTTTGGAAACGGCAGACACTGTCCATGTTTCGCTAGGATCGGCTGAAGGTAGCGATCGGCCTCGCCCTCTTTGGATCTCGCAAGGGGGTAGATATGGGTCGCCGTTCCGACGCGCGCCACTTGGTCGGCCGGATCCAACTCGAAAACCCCATCGAGTTCCCTCAAATCAATGCAAGTGAAGTCGATGTAGGGCTCGATCAGCTGTTCGTTGCCAGGATTCCAGGGATCGAATTCGCCAAGCTGATAGCGTATGGCTTGACGTCCCGCCTCTCGCACTAGGGTGCGAAGGCTCGTAGGCCAACCTTCGCCCACACTATCGCCCACTCCGAACACAACAGGCCCACCGGTCTCCCGGACCAGCTCGCTCAGCTCCTCCACCGTCTCGGGCACAAACCGCGCCCCGATCTTCTTCAACCGCCCGCTCTCCCCTTGGTGGCGTTATTTTCCCCTTTGTGACTTTGTGCGATATCCAGGGCTCCGACGCCGGCACGGAACCGGCGGCTACGCTCTTCTTCACCTTGGCGTTCCTTTGCGCCCTGGCGCCTTTGCGGGAGATCCCTAGGGACGCAAGCCAAAGACCTGCGGCTACTCTCCGATAAATCCCCTTCGCGCCCTTTGCGAGTTCTCTGCGTCCTCTGCGAGAAATCGGTGGGCACGCAGACTAAAGACCTGCAGCTACAGACAATCCTCCGAGGTCGCCCGGAACCTCCACCCCCCGACCCACTTTCCACCGCTTTGCGGCGGAGCCACCTCTCGCTTCGCTCCAGGGGGAGGGGGAGTCCCCCGCCAATCGTAAATCGTAAATCGTAAATCGTAAATCGAATCACCACGCCGCGCCCCTCCACCTTTTCTTGTGCTCCACACACCCCTTCTGGTTCGGCAAGACCTTGCACGGGTTGCACAGCTCGCCCTCGTTGAAAATGCGCTTCGCCAGCGTCTGCGCGTGCAGGCCGCCCGGTCCGAGCATCTCCGCAAGCAGCTCGACCTTCTCCACGCCAACCCCGTGCTCGCCGGAGATGCTCCCGCCCAATTCAATGCATTTCCTCAGCACGATCTCGCCCGCTTCGATCACGCGCTTCACCTGATCCGGGTCGCGGTCGTCGAAATAGAAGCACGGGTGCAGGTTGCCGTCGCCCGCATGGAACAGGTTGGCGATGCCCAGGTTGTGGTCCTGTGCCACCCGGTAGCAGAACTCCAGCATCTCGGGCAGCTTGGAACGCGGGATCACGCCGTCGTGGGTGACGATGCTTGGCGCGAGCCGCCCCATCGCCCCGATGCCCTTCTTGCGCGCGGTCCACAGCTTCAGCCGCTCGGCTTCGTCCTTGGCGATGCGCACATCGATCGCCCCGTTCGCCGCGCTCACCCGCTCGACCGCCGCCATCTCCTCAGCTACCGCATCCGGCTCGCCGTCGCACTCGATCAGCAGCAGCGCGTCCGACCCTTCCGGATATTCCAGTCCGAATGCAGCCTTGAGCGCCTTGAGAATCCCCCGGTCCATGAATTCCATCGCCGCCGGGATCACCCCCAGCGCGATCAGGTCGCTGACCGTCTGCGCCGCGCCGTTGACTTCGGGGAACGCCACCAACGCCGTCTTGACCGCTTTTGGCAGCGGCGTCAGCTTGACCCACGCCTCCGTGACGATCCCCAGCGTGCCTTCCCCGCCGACGATCAGCCCCAGAAAGTCATAACCCGGCGCGCCGTGAACCTTGCTTCCGAACTCCAGAACCTCCCCATGCGGGTCGACCATCTTCACTCCCAAGACGTGCTGCACCGTGACGCCGTACTTCAGGGTGTGCGGCCCGCCGGAGTTCTCGGCGATGTTTCCGCCAAGCGTGGCAACGGTCTGGCTGCTGGGGTCGGGGGCGAAGTGCAGGCCGTGCGCCGCGACCGCATCCGAGAGCTTCTTGTTCGGCACGCCCGCCTGGGCAAGAAGACACCGGTTCTCTACGTCGACTTCGAGAATCTTGGTTAAGCGCTTGGTGGACACGATCACCCCGCCGGTGGCCGCCATCGATCCCCCGCTGAGGCCGGTGCCGGCGCCCCTTGGCGTGAAGGCAACGCCCCTTTCCACACAAAGCCGCACGACCGCGGCCACCTCGTCCGTGCTCTCCGGCAGCACGACCACCGAGGGCCGCGACCGATCCACCGTGTACGCGTCGCAATCGTACGCGCGCATGGCGCCCTTGCTGTGGAGAACCCGCTCCGGGGTGAGGAACCTCTCAAACTCCCGGATCAACTCCCCTTGCACTTGCCCCTCCTCTGTCACAACCGGATTCTATCAGAGCGCGACGGCCCCGCAGGGGTCAACACACAGCCAATTCACGGTTCGGTCCCTACCATTCTCACAACTCTCACCAATCTCACCGTTCTCAGATTCCCCCTGTGGAAATCCGGTGAAAAACCGTTGGAAAACCGGTCGACGGAAATTGCCGAAAAAAGTTGGTGCTACCCCACCGCTTGTGTCGTATAATGACATGCACCCCAAAATATGGGATCTGAGAGATGAAGTGTCCGTACTGCGGTTTCGACGATCAAAAGGTTCTGGACTCTCGTCCGGCCCGCGACGGCGAAGCGATTCGAAGAAGGCGTGAATGTCTGAAGTGCGCCCGAAGATTCACGACGTTCGAGGCGCCGGAAAGGCCGCGTCTTTTCGTCATCAAGCGCGACGGCACCTACGAGGATTTTCAGCGCGAGAAGGTCCTGAACAGCATGATCATCGCCTGCCGCAAACGGCCCGTCACCATGGACCGCCTGCGCGCCGCCAGCGAGTGGATCGAGCGCGACCTCTTCTCCGAGTTCGAGGAGGAGGTCGAGACCAAGGTCATCGGCGAGCGCGTTATGGAGCACCTGCGTTTCATCGACCAGGTGGCCTACGTACGGTTCGCGAGCGTGTACCGAGAGTTTCAGTCGATTGAGGAGTTTCGGGAGCTTGTTGAAAGCGTGGGGATCGAGGTCCGAGGTCCGAGGTCCGAGGTCCGAGGAGCGGAAGCTGAGGTGCCAAACGGTGGATGAACCGAGCGGCAAGAGACACACGCCGATGGAGGAATTGGACTTCTTCGTTAGGCTCGAAGCCATATTGGACGAGATGTGGGATCAAGTCGTGACTTGGGACTGGTTCGCCAAACGTGTCGTGGGAGTTCAGATGATGAGCGCGGCCGACAGCATCGCAGCAAATCTGGTGGAAGGTGACGGGCGATTCGGCGAAGCAGACGCGGTCAGGTTCTTTCGCATCGCCAGAGCGTCGCTTCAGGAAGCAGTTCGATGGATCAAGCGCGCTCACCGGCGAAAGCTTATTGAGATCTGCACCCGGGACGCATGGGTTGACCAGTTGAGCCAAACCTCGAGGGTCATCAGCAAGCTGATCAGCTACAGGCAGGAATTCACATCGGGAAACAGAGTCAGGGAGGACCGAATGCGCTATGGGGATATCGAAGTCGATCCGGACTTCGAGCCTTCTGGATCCAATCCAAACGTCGGCCCTCAGACCTCAGACCTCGGACCTCGGACCTCGGACCTGAAATGTTGAGGGCAATCACCATCACGGAGGATATGGAATGAAGATCAAGCGTTATTACACGACGGCTGGCCAGAGCGCCTACGACGGCATCACTTTCGAACCGCGGAGGAGCGAGATCCGCAACCCGGACGGAAGCACCGTGTTCCTGATGGAGAACGTCATGGTGCCGGAGCATTGGTCGCAGGTGGCCACCGACATCCTGGCGCAGAAGTATTTCCGAAAGGCCGGTGTCCCCGCCGATCGTGCCGACGCTTGGAAGAAGGAACACCCGGGCGCCGCGTCCGAAGCCGAAGCAACTCTCTTGGACGTCGCCGAAACCAATCCAAAGTCCGGAGCCAATCCTCAATCCGAAATCTCCCAGAGTCCGCGCCTCACGGACCGCAATCCGAAATCCGGGACGAATCCGAAATCCGCAATCCGAAATCCGCAATCCGGCGAAGTGGACTCCCGCCAGGTATTTCACCGTCTTGCCGGATGCTGGCGCGCCTGGGGCGAGGAATTCGGCTACTTCGACTCGCCCGAAGACGCGAAGGCCTTCTATGACGAGCTGATCCACATGCTCGCCAAGCAGATTTCCGCGCCGAACAGCCCCCAGTGGTTCAACACCGGGCTCTACTTTGCCTACGGCATCGACGGCCCGGCGCAAGGACACTGGTACATCAACCCCAAAACCGGCAAGCAGACCGCCAGCACGAACGCCTATGAGCGCCCTCAACCCCATGCCTGCTTTATCCTGAGCGTCAGCGACGACCTGGTCAACCCTGGCGGCCTGATGGACCTCTGGACCCGCGAGGCGCGCATCTTCAAGTACGGCTCCGGCGTCGGCACGAACTTCTCCAAGGTGCGCGGCGAGAATGAGTCCCTCTCCGGCGGGGGCAAATCCAGCGGCCTCATGAGCTTCCTCAAGGTCGGCGACCGCTCGGCCGGCGCCATCAAATCCGGCGGCACAACCCGCCGCGCGGCGAAGATGGTCTGCCTGGACGTCGACCACCCGGACATCGAGACCTTCGTCCGGTGGAAGGTGATCGAGGAGCAGAAGGTCGCTGCGCTTGTCGCCGGCTCCCAGATCAACCAGCGGCACCTAAACGCCGTGATGAAGGCGTGCCATCTGGGTGACTCCGATTCCCCAATCCAAAATCCAAAATCCGAGATCCAAAATCGACTCGATCCTCGTTCCAACCCCGCCCTCCGCAAATCCATCGCGGAGGCCAAGCTCGCCGGTGTGCCGCTGAACTACATTCAGCGCGCCATCCAACTCGCCGAGCAAGGCTTCACGAGCATCGAATTCCCCACCTACGATACCGGCTACGAATCGGAGGCCTACGTCACCGTCAGCGGCCAGAACTCCAACAACTCCGTTAGGATTCCTAACGCGTTTTTTGAGGCTGTCGAGGGTGATAGCGACTGGAAGCTGATCCGCCGGACAGACGGCAAAGTGTCCAATACCCTGAAGGCCCGAGAGCTTTGGGACGACATCTGCTATTCCGCCTGGAACTGCGCCGACCCCGGCATCCAATACGACACCACCATCAACGAGTGGCATACCTGTCCCGCCGACGGCCGCATCAACGCCAGCAACCCCTGCAGCGAATACATGTTCCTCGACGACACCGCCTGCAACCTGGCATCGTTGAACCTGATCACGTTCTACAACGCTGAGACCGGCGCCTTCGATATCGAGGGCTATAGGCACGCCATCAAGCTTTGGACGGTGGTGCTGGAAATCAGCGTGCTCATGGCGCAGTTCCCCAGTAAGGAGATCGCGCAGCTCAGCTACGACTTTCGAACGCTGGGCCTCGGCTACGCAAACCTAGGCGCCCTACTCATGCAGCTAGGAATCCCGTACGATAGCGCTCAGGGCCGCGCAATCACCGGCGCGCTGACCGCCATCCTCGGCGGCGAGAGCTATGCCGCGAGCGCCGAAATGGCAAGGGAGATCGGAACATTCCCTAGGTTTGCTAGCAATAGAGACAGCATGCTGCGGGTCATTCGCAACCACCGCCAGGCGGCCTACAATGCCACGAAGGACCAGTACGAGGGGCTCAGCATCACGCCAGTCGGCATCGATCCGGACGAGTGCCCCACGGACCTTCTGAAAGCGGCCCGCGAAGCCTGGGACCGCGCCTTGCAGCTTGGCGAGGCGCATGGCTACCGAAATGCGCAGGTCACCGTGCTCGCCCCGACAGGCACCATCGGCCTGATCATGGACTGCGACACCACGGGCATCGAGCCCGATTTCGCGCTGGTCAAGTTCAAGAAGCTTGCCGGCGGCGGCTATTTCAAGATCGTCAACCAGTCGGTGCCGATCGCGCTCAGGCGCCTGGGCTACACGCAGGAGCAGATCGAGGACGTGGTGGCCTACTGCGTCGGGCGGGCGACGCTGGCCGGAGCGCCGCACATCAACCACGAGACTCTGAAGGCCAAGGGCTTCACTAAAGAAGCGATCGACAAGGTGGAGAAGACGCTCGCCAACGCCTTCGAGATCCAATTCGCGTTCAACAAGTACACGCTCGGCGAGGACTTCTATAAGGACTATCTCGGCATCCCTGAAGAGCTTCTCAACGACTGGAGCTTCAGTCTGCTAGAACACCTAGGCTTTAGCAAGCAGCAGATCGAGGAAGCGAACGAATTCGTCTGCGGCACCATGACCATCGAGGGCGCGCCGCATCTGAAGCTCGAGCATTACCCCGTGTTCGATTGCGCCAACAAGTGCGGCAAGAAGGGCCAGCGCTACATCACCGCCGATGGCCACATCCGCGGCATGGCCGCGGCGCAGCCGTTCCTGTCCGGTGCCATAAGCAAAACCATCAACCTTCCCTCGCATGCCACGATCGAGGAGGTCGGCGCGGCTTACTGGCTCTCCTGGCAGCTTGGGCTGAAGGCCAACGCGCTTTATCGCGACGGCAGCAAGCTCAGCCAGCCGCTCAACGCCGGCACCGACGATGCCGCCGCTGCGATTCTGGAGGCGAGCCTGGAGGAAGGGGACCAGGTTGTCGGGTTATCAGGTCTTCAGGACCCCGAACACACAACACCTGAGCACCTGAACACCCAGGACCCGGTCTACCAAGCCGCCCAAAAGCTCGTCTACCGCTATATCGCCAAGCGGCGGGCCATGCCCGCGCGGCGCAGGGGCTACACCCAGAAGGCGCGCGTCGGAGGCCACAAGGTCTACCTGCGCACCGGCGAATTCCAGGATGGCTCGCTTGGCGAGATCTTTATCGATATGCACCGCGAGGGCGCCGCGTTCCGCTCCCTGATGAACTGCTTCGCCATCGCGATCTCGCTGGGCCTGCAATACGGCGTGCCGCTCGAGGAGTTCGTCGAGGCGTTCGTGTTCACGCGCTTCGAGCCGAACGGCATGGTCCAGCTCCACGACAACATCAAGATGTCGACCTCGGTCATCGACTACATCTTCCGCGAGCTGGCGCTTTCGTACCTCGGCCGCACCGACCTGGTGCAGGTGAAACCCGAGGACATCCGGCACGATACGCTTGGCCGCCCTGAGCAGCTTCCGGACTATGAGGAAGAAGAGGATGCGGGCGAGATCGCCACGCCGGTCATCCCGGGCCTGGCCTGGGAGGATCACGACAGCAACGGCTATGGCAAGACCCGGGAACAGGTCGTCGCCGGCCCGAACACGCCTCCGGGAGCGGAGACGGTCTTGGGTCCGAGGCCCGAGGTCCGAGGCCCGGAGGGAGCAGGTCAGAGGTCTGAGGTCCGAGGCCCGGGGTCCGGAGAGGTCGCAGGTCGCGGGCCGCAAGCCGCAGGCATGGCGGTTGCGGCTCCGGATTCGTCAATCGTCAATCGTCCATCGTCCATTACCTCGGACCTCAGACCTCAGACCTCGGACCTCTCAGAGAAGATCCGCGAAGCCCGCTTGAAGGGCTACGAGGGCGACCCCTGCACCGAGTGCGGCAGCTTCACCCTGGTAAGGAACGGCTTCTGCCTCAAGTGCAACACGTGCGGGGCAACGAGCGGGTGTAGTTAGCAACTCTTTGATAAGTGAACCGTGTGGACTGACGACAGAAACAAGATTTCGGAATGGCTACTAAGCCTGAGCCCGCATAGTCTGGCTTACCCATACCGGGCCCTAGTTGAGTTGTCTCACATGGACGGATTTCCATGCGCAGCCGAGCTTTCGTGTCATTGTGGCCGGGAGATCATCAACACAATCGTGCGGCTACATGTGGGCCCTTCTCCAAATGACTCAACTAAGGCACTGAAGAGAATTGAAAATGCTTGGCTCCCTCGCCTTGATCAATACAATCCAGAATCTGATCCTACCGCATTGTCCCCTGTAGACGGGACCGTAGAAGTTACGGCTGAACAAGAGCAGTCCGTTCTAGCTTTCTTGAATGCAAAAGCCACCGCTGATACACACGCAAGACGAATAGACGAAATGTTCTCCAGGAAATTTGGTGCCCTGGGAAAGCCACGTGCCGCATCTCAACTCCTCTCCCTTCACACTGAATTCGTAAGGCTGACCCACTTTGACCATGATCGTTCGGCGGCAAATCTCACATTCGTTTGTGAACTCCTTGCCCAACTCGAGCAAATACTCTTACAACTGTCGATGCCATCCGCTACGCAAAGGATCCAAAACGTAGATGCGCTCTTACTCGAAGCCAACCAATAGTCAGGTCAGATCGGCTCTCGACTCCCTCATTCTAGAGCAGGAGCATAGACGATTCTTTAATGGTCTCACCAATCCCAATTGGCTGGTTCCGTTGCGAGATGAGCATGTGTTCTCCAATCCAAGCAGGCCAGCAAAGGGCGATTCTGACGAGAGCACGTACTTTCCTGCTTGGCACCCAATGGCGTACCTGCAATCGGTATCTCAATACGAAGACTTAGAAGTACAAACGACGCTTGCCGAGATACTCTGTGAGATGGACTTGGACGGTCATCTCTTTTTGCAGCATGATCGGGCCGTGATTGCGCAGAGACTTCCCCCAGAATTGGCAGCCCGCATTTCGGTTGAGATCTCGAAGTGGATCAGGTCGCTTGACTCAATCCCGATGCACATCGAAGATGCATTCGTCGATCTCTCGTTAAAGCTTTATCAAGAAGGAGCAGCAACTGAGGCCCATAACCTAATCTGGTCCGTTCTTCATTCCCTGCCCCCTCGAAGTGCACCTGGAGAGCGCGTTTTCAACAACCGCACTCGCTTCAGAGTAGACGGATTCAGCTATTCGCGCGCCCTTTCGAAGGTGTTTCCCGAAATGCTCAAGGCAGAAGGCATTAGCTGCCTTAGAGCCCTGTGTGCGGCTCTCGGCAGAATTCTCGATTTCGATTACTCGGCCGCATCTAAGGAGGAGGGCTTGGACTTCTCTGGAACATGGCGTTGCAGGATCTCCGAAGACGAAACTCCGCCCAGACATCAGCCGAAGGAAGAGTTGGTTTCAAAGATCCGCGATGCCGCGTTTCATCTTGGGCATGTCGAACTTCAGCCTGTCGTTGAACTGCTTCGGGCCAATCGCTGGGAGATATTTGCGCGAATTCTTAGGCATGTCTTGTCGCAGTTTCCCGAGGCTCCGCTAGAGTTAGTCGAGCCGCACATTGACATCAATCAATTGCTCCGTGATAATTCAATGTCTCCTGAGACCTGGGAGATGGTGTCAAGTCACTGGAAGCGCCTGCCATCTCCATTCCGCACTCAGCTACTCAGGGCCATCAGCGAAGGCCCCGAAATCGGTGACTGGCCCGAACGATATAAGGAACATAATGGCCATGATCTTCCGGACTCCGTAAGAGATGCATACGCTTTGAGATGGCAATGCGAGAGAACCCAGTGGATCTCGAGTGCTGTCAATGACGACGAGCGTGCGATCGTACAGCGGGCGATCGACTCCATCGACACATTCAGAGCCAATGTCGCTGAAGAGCCGAAAGGGGTCTTTCATCCCACTAGTCCAAAGAATAGCCAGGAGCTCTCTGCAATGTCTGACAACGATCTTATCCAATACATGTCTGAATGGAGCAGTGACGATCAGAAGTACTGGTATGACCGTCATGCACTTCTTGCTGAGTGGAAAGACGTTGTATCTTCTTCGCCAGTTCGAATACTGGAACTTGGCGAAAGGTTGCCATTGCTCCCGCTAGACGCGAGAAGTGCTGCTATCGACGCGTTCGAGCAGCTGGTAAGGCAAGGGAAACTGTTCCCTGTGGATCCAGCATTGGACTTCGTCGTCGAAACCGTTCACTCCGAACCTAACGATAAAAGCGACGTGAATCACCGAGCACTGAACTTTATCGAGTCCATTATGCAAAAGGGTGTTGCCGTGGCAGGCAACGCACAACGGGACAGGGTGTGGCAGATTATTAATCGTGTAGCTCAGATTCCATCTCCCAACCAAGTGTACGAGGAAGATTACGGCCCTCCAAATATGAATTGGACTATGTTGGCTCTTAACACCACGCGACCTCGAGCGATATATGTCGCAATTCGGTACGCTTTATGGATAAACGGTCACTTAATTGACGATCCCATGGATCCCAATCACATTCATTTGCCGGATGAAGTTAGAGAGCTCCTAACTGCTGCTGCGTCAGATTCGTCCCATGCAGTCCGAGCTCCATTCGGGGAGTTTCTACCTTGGCTCGCAAAAATGGATGAAAGATGGCTGCTCTCTGTACTAGGAGAACTACTACCGGAAGATTCGGAACGCGGAACATATTTTGACGCCTGTTGGGAAGGCTACGTCTGTTATTCCTCCTATTTCGATGACAGTTTTATGTTGCTTCGCGAAAAGTACCGAACAGCAATTGCCCTGCAAGACTTTGAGGGTGATTCACACGAGGACAGGCCAGCGCTTGGTACAGCTAGCCATATTCTTATTGCCTTCCAGCGGGGGCTTGAGGACTTGTCGGAAGAGAGCCTCATGTCAGGCTTGCTCGCAAAGGCAAGCTCAAAGTTCATTGCAGATCTACTAACGAACCTTGGAAGAGGCTATCGAGACCGCAAAGAAATCATGCCGAATGTCATTGCAAGGCTTGTTGAGTTGTGGCAATACATTAAGGAAAGGATTGTCCCACTACACTCGCTCGAAGATCAGACATGGATTTTTGAAGCCTTCACCACCTGGTTTACTTGCAACATTTTTGATCGCTCCTGGAAGCTAGAGCAATTTGAAGATGCGCTACAGAAAATGAAAGCCGTATCTGACATTCCTGAAGTCATTAAGGTTCTCTCGTCGTATGCATCGGAACAACCAACTGGAGTGGCCACGTCCCTTACCTTTGTAGTGTCAAGGCCGGTGAGAGACTGGTCGCTCAGCATAGCAAGCGACGAAATCGCAGAACTATTGTCCAATCTTGAGAATTCCAGTGTCGACGCAGCGAGGACCAAGGCACGTGAGGCGAGAGACGAATTGGTTCGACGTGGTCACCTAGACTTCGTACCCAAAGCGCAATGAACCTGTTACCCATCCGGCGAGCCACGCTTCGCGTGGGTTCCCCTCGTTCCCCTTCTTCGGGTGGCTACGCACTTCAGTGCGTTGGGATTGGGGGAGCGCCCGAGAGCTCGTGCCGCCGTTCGCAGGCCATCTGTTTCAGGTCTCGGGTGCCACCCCGCTTTAGCGGGGTGTCCGAGGGCAGCGCCCGACAATTCCACAAACTCCCCAAAGCCCCAGCACCCGAAGATGCTGAGGCAGACAAAGCTCGGAGACTGGAAAGGGCCGCCTGGTCATCTCACCCCGGATGAGGCCGGAGGCCATCGGTGCCCAAAGCCGCAGCTTCAAAGCGTCGCCTAACGTGAGCCGCCCAAACGGCCTACACCGCGGCTCCCACAGGCTGTTGGGCGACCCTCGCATTGATCATGAACTCCGCGAGCACGGTCAGCGCCTGGTCCGCGCGGGCCTCTTCGTCCAGGGTCTCCTGCAAGAGCCTCGCCTGGTCATCGTGTCCAACCAGCCGCGCGAAGGTTCGACAGGTTCCATAGCCGGCGATTTCGTAGTGCTCGACCTTTTGAGCGGCGGCGATCAGCGCGACGTCGAGAAGCTCCGGATTCTCGATGTCTGCAAGGAGCTCTTCGGTTTCCAGGATCAGCCCCTTCATGGCGGCACAGGGATGCCCGTTCGGGCTCTCACCCAGCATCTTGAAGATCCCTTCCAGTCGGCTGACGTGCACTTCCGTTTGCTTCAGATGCTCTTGTAACGCGGTCTTGAGCTCTGGGCATTTCGCTGCGGATGCGACCTTTGGAAGGGCCTTGACGAGCTGTGTTTCAGCACTATAAAGATCTCGCAGGCTCATGGTGTAGAGCTCATGCATGGTGGCGACTTTTGACATTTTGAATGCTCCTTGAAAACCGGAATTGCGGGTCCGGGTGCAGGTCAACTTCGAGGCACCGACGCGCCCGATTGGCCCGTGCCGTTCGTTCTCGCTTACGAGTGTCCCATCCAGGTGATGCACGGACAAGTCATGGCTTTGTCGTCCGTCGCTTTATGTCATCGATTGTCCATACGAAACCGCCTCATCCAAGCAGCCTCGGGTGACGGGCAGGCTCCCGTCGGGCGGGTCAGCAGGAGGGATGTAGAGTCCAGCAGCCAGGCCCCGCCCACCGCTGTCCCGCCGGTCCCCTGTCCAAGACTCCATGTCCATCGTTCCATAGACATCATCTCAAAGACTTGTGCCGCACCCCTGATAGGGGCACAATGCCTTTGTACAAACATGACACGTGTACCGGGCCTTGCGGGAGAGGAGAGGATACTCTTGAAGCTGAATCTGCCCCGATTCCATACCGATGGCGATGCAGGCTGAGTTCATTGACCTTCATGGGCGCCCGATCCAGGCGATTGGGCGCCACCTTCTTGATTCTTTCGATATTTGACCTTGAGCTCTGCGGCTGTGCTCTGTCGGCACGGACTGCAGCACTAACCCAATAAGGGGACCAGAATGGCATATTCAATCGATCAAAGTACTCTTTCATCGCTTCAAGGAGACGAAGCTCCGAAGTCCTTCAAGCTCACGACACGCGAGCTCGAGGTGCTGGCTGAGATCGCCAAGGGGTCCAGCAGCAAGGAGGCAGGCGACGCCCTGTTCCTATCGAAGCGCACGATCGACTTCCATCTGTCGAGCATCTTCCTGAAGCTCCACGCTTCCAATAGGGTTCACGCCCTAAGGGTGGCCCAGGACATGGGGCTCATGTTTGAAGCCCCAACAGCCGATGGCCACCACAAGCGCCCAATCACTTTGGCCTGAGCGAGCCCGAACTCTCTGGTCCAGTGGTTCTACCTCGATGCGGTCCTTTGCAGCGACGCGCTAAGAGTCCTGCCTGAATGGCTTGGCTCTGTGCGCGTCGCTGTTGCCGGAAGACGTCCTTGTTGGTTTGCGATCACCTGCGGCAGGATTCCCTACTCGCCCACGTAGTTCATGATCCCGATACAGCCCATGATTTCGTGGCTCTCATCTCGCAATGGGAGGGCCTTTAGGATCATCTTGCTAAACTCGCCCTCAAGGCGAACGGTCGATTCCTTCCCCTTCAATGCACTCAAGTGCATGGCGATCGGAGGGTGGTTGGGGTCTTCGCTCTTAAAGATCTCATAAACCGTCTTGCCAACCTCCCACAGCACGCCGAAATGCTCTTTGGGCATGACTCCGTTGGCGATCATGGAGATCCGCAGCTTCAGATCGGTCGCCCAAACGGTCGACTGGATCTGCTCCATCGCAAGCTCCAAGAGGCCCAGCGAAGCGCGCAGCTCCAAGAGGTCGTGCTCGCGTTTCGCGATGTGTTCAGCCAGGCCTTCTCGATCCACGTTTGCCGCTCGCAGCGCCAGCTCGGCGCGATCACTGATGACCTTGGCGACGGAGTCGGTCCGGCCCACGCCCCCGGCCTTGAGCCGGATGCGCAGCCAGTAGGTGTTGACAGTGCCTATACTAACGCCCAACGTGTGGGCAATCCCCTCGTTGGTGTATCCCTTAGTTGCCAGTTCAACGATTTCGGATTCTCTCGGTGAGAGTTGGATGTTGCTCATCAGGAATCGAGCCCCTTCCTCTGTTTGTTTATCCTAATTGTTGGCGCAAGCGCAACTGGCCGAAAAATCAGTCTGACCGCTCTCAGAGGTACCTTCTGTACCTAGGGTTGTGCCGTCAATGCTCTTGTGTCACGTTGAGACGCTTTAAGACTGCGGAAACCATCGCGTGCCGGATGATCCCATCCGCGAGGTCGTCGCTATCCGAACTATACTCGCCCGCATCAACGCGCTCCTTAAGTCCGTTCAAGACGGCATCAGGGTTCGGTGTGTTCAGCAGGATGAGTAGGTCCTCAACCAGCTTTTGGTCCATTGTCCCGTCCTTATTGGCTGCAATGGAGTGCTCCATATAGATCACCATGCCCCATGATGCGGCTCCCATACAAGTCGGTTCTTTGGCTGTCCGCTATTCCATGGACAGTAAATGTCTGGTGCAGCCCAAGTCGCGCTGACCCCAAGTCCCTGCTTTGGGCGCGATCAAGTGACGCGCGTCGCGCGAATCCGGCTATGGAGCAACGGCCGATCCCGGGCGATGCGCAACGCCGTCACCGGGAGCCCTGGGGCAGCCCGCGTGTGTCCGAGGAGCACCGCAAGTTGACATCTTCTCCTCCAAAGCACTTAGGGGCGTGAACCTCTTTACAGCCTCTGCTGCGTGTTCAACATCCATTCCCAATGTACTCATTTTCCAGAAGTGAAGGGAGATTTGGAGGATTTCGAGGACGAGGTAGGCGCCCATTCACCCTTAGCCCGGGTACCGGGTGCGGTATGCCGGCTGCAAGTGGGTGCCACCCCGCTTGAGCGGGGTGTATAGGGCGCCTACTTCTTCGGAAAGAACATGAATTGCCCCTCTCCCAGGGTCTTCCAGACCGGGATCTGGCGCATTTTCATGAGTTCTGCGACGTCGCGGCGGATGTTCGGCAGAAGGTCGCTCACCAGATAGGGCCTTCCGCCTGCCGCTTCCTTCTTGCAGTGCTTCAGCATCGTCTGCGTCAACGCCCCGCCGCCGATCTTGGGCACCTCGTAGGAGCTTTCGAAGCTCATGCTGGAGAGCAGAATCACCGTCCCAGGCGCAGCCAGAAACTTCTTGAGCGCCTCTTCCGGCCAGGTGGAGACCTTGATGATCCCGCCTCCGGCATGGCAGCAGTCGAAGACGATCAGCTTGTGCTTCGGCGGCGACTTCTGTACGGCCTCGATCAGCCCCTCAAGCGGCACCTTTTCGATGGTGACCTGCGGCTCGCCCGAGACCCCGTCCCTATCCACCGAGGGATAAATGAACGAAGCCTCGCTGCCGGACGGAAAAAGACCCTCCGAGGAGCCTGTCGTCAGCACGCCATGCCCGCCTACATAAAACACGAGACACGTCTCGGCGGGTAGCGAATAGAGCCCCGCGATCGCCTTGAAAAGCGACGACTTCGAGACGTCCTTTCCGAGGAGCATCTGGATGTCGCCTGCGGGATAGCCGCTTGAGAGCAGGAACTCCCGTATCGCCTTGGCATCGCTCTCTGCGAAGTTCAGGTTGTTGAGCGATGGAGGCTCGTCGCGATTGGCGGTGATCACTTCGAGCGAGGCCCCACTTCCCTTCGTGTAGTTGTCTACGCCGATCAGGACGGCGTGCGCCCGCTTGTAGCCCGCAGCGGCGATCTCCTGTGAGACCTCGACGCCCCGCGCCTGGCCCACGTCTTGGGCCAGAAGGTTAAGGGCCAGCACCGCAGCGACCAGCATGATCTAATTATGGGTGCGCGCTTGCCAAATTGGACGTTAAGGGGGTGCGCCGCGGCCCGACCTTTGGGAAGTGGCAACAATCTATATTGCCAGATCCACTGCCAGGCCCCACACGGCTCACTCCATTTTCAGCGAATTCCTGGTTGCTCCCTATTGCCCTGGCACTTGTGGGGGCCGGGTTGGTGCGCACCTTCATGGCCACAAGCGCCGGCAATGCAGAGCACTTTCGTCCCGCACACCGGGCAAGCAGGCGCGATCTGACAAAGGTGTTTCTTGGGGTACGTGTGCCCACCTCCATGCCCGCACTTGAGCAAGCACCTTCGCTTTGCACCACATACCTCGCACTTGGCCTCGCGGCTGCACGGATGCTCGGCGGCCGAGTGGGAGTCTCTGCGTTGGAAGCCTGGGTGCTGGCTCGGCAGGATGCACCGGAGAAGTCTATGGCAGCCGGAACATGTGAAGTACCGCCTGCAGGTTTCAAAGCCGCCGGCAAGGCTCGGACCGCTGGCCCAAGCCATGAACAGCGCCATCAGCACCACGGACAGATGTGCTTTTGAGAAACGGACGGCAATCTTGTGCATTTCCAGGCGCCTCCTGCACGGATGCAGTCATTTACAGGACCCTGATTGCAGCCGGCTGGTTCCCAGGCGCTGGCTACCAGACATCCAACTCATAGTCCCGATGGACTCTGTCCCTGCCCGTCACCCGGCTTTGTAGCGCCTCCTCAGCATAGCTGCGCAGCCAAGTACAAGTGCAGCCATAGTTCCCGGCTCGGGCACCAAGTTCAGCTCGTGCAGCTCGACCCCTGCGGTATCGCAGCGCAGGCTTAAACTCGCCGTGTTCGAGAAGTCGGCGTTCGAGAATATCTCGAAGGGTCCAGGGACCTTCGCCGTCGCGCGAATCCGGTAGTTCACCTGGAACGGGGTGTTGGCGGGAGCGTCGAATACGTCGTTGAAGCCCTCCAAATAGTTCAGGTCGAACATCTTGTCCTGATCCCCGCGCACCGTCGATTCCAGCGTGTTCGTGGTGTCGGACCAGGCGCCTACCCAGCCGGCATCCGAAAAGCTGCCGCCGCCGACGCTGAACGACGTGGACAGACCCGAACCTCCGCCGAGGGTTGCGCCGATATCCAACACGTTGAACGCGAAATCGGCGATGTCCACTTTGATGTCGATGCTTGCAAAGGCCTCGTCGGTGTAATACGCGGTGAAGAGCCAGCCTTCCAAGAAGTAGTGAATGTCGATCGGAATCGGGTCCGAACTGGCCGAAGTCGCCATCCACCAGGATTGGACCTCGACGGTCGTCTCGGCAAAGCAGTCCTCGGGCGGGTCGTTCCCTGGGCTCCAGCCGCCCGCCCTTGCAAAAAGGTGCTCCTGGCCCGGGTGAAAGACCTCGCCCCACGCGTTGGACTCGTCGTAGCAGGTGGTCCTGTCGCTTCGGCCGATCCCCGTGTCGCCCCCGACGATCGCGCTGCTCTGAGCCATCGTGTGTGCTGGGTTGCTTGAGAACGGCGAGGCTTCATAGCCTGTGTTCACGCCTCCGTTCAGACCCTGATAATAGGCGTTGGTCGTCACTCGAACGAAGGACTGCTGTGTCGCTATTGCCGAAGAAAACACGGCAAGCGCGGCCAAAATGGCAAGGTTTCGCAAAGATTTCAATAAAACCCCCTAAGAACCTCCCCTCAAAACTGGGATGGCTCCCCTGCTCCGGCTGATGAAGCCGAGTATCTGGCATCTTACGACAGAACGCAGCAAGGATACGAGTACGAATTACCAGGTTTTGAAGCGTCGCCGGTCAGCGAACTGAAGGAGGTCGGGGAGCGGAGATCGTCTGCGCTACGGCCGGCTCTCCTCCTTCCAATCGCCTTCGAGCAGCTTTTCGATGACCTCCGGAGGAGGATCGGCGGGGCGCGTCTCCTTCACCCTTTTGAGCATGGCCTCCAGGCTCTCAAGGAAGCGCCGGCATGGACCGCAACGCAGGACGTGCGCCATCGCATATAGGCGCTTGAATCCCTTCAGCCTTCCTTCGGCCTGCCCGTGGAGCATGTTCACCATGAACGTGCATGGCTGGTCGTGGTCGTGTTTGTGAAAAAGCCTTTTCATGGCGCCTCCGTGTCGATGGGGATCGTCTCAGCGAGCGCGTTTCTGAGCATGTGTCGCGCGCGATGGAGTCTTGAACTCAAGGTTCCAAGTGGGATGTCGAGGATGGTGGCGGCTTCCTTGTAGGGGACCTCTTCCACGTCGCATAGGACCAGCGCCTCCCGGAATTCCAGCGGCAGATTCCCGATCTCTTCGTTGATCTGTTCCAGCGCAATCCGCCGCATGGCCTGGGCCGAGACCGGCATGTGGTGGCAGACCGCATTTGCCATAGCCTCCGGGGGCTCCAGGACCAGGGACTTGCGCCGAACCTCTTGCAAGTGCTCGTTCCGCAACACCTTGAGCATCCACGCCCGCGCGTTTTGGCCGTCGAACCGGTCCCACCCCTTGGCACATTGAAGCAGCGCCCGGCCGACGAGGTCCTCAGGATTCCCGCGCGGCCCTGTCAGGCGCGTCGCAAAGCGGTAGAGGATGGGCAGTTCCCGCCGAACCGCCGACTCAAGGGAGTCGGCGGCAGCGGGAGCGTAGGTTCGAGTGGGCATCAGGAGGCTTTCGCCTTCCTCCTAAGGATGAGCCCGGCTCCAAGGGCCAGAGCGGCGATGCTCGAGGGCTCAGGAACGGGCAGGACGGTCACGGTCGCCAGGTGCGTGTCGTTCGACCAATCGGGCAGGGCCTGCCAACTGTCGCCGTAACCCGAGACGATGGTCTCGTGCACGCGGATAGCTGAGTTGGAGTCCGGTGTGTTCCCCGAGCCGCCCAACGCTGCAAGATCGGCCATATTCTGCGTGTTCTCCTCGGTGCCCGCATCCCAAGCGCGAGCCCCATAGATGTTGACGCTGAAGCCCGTTGGAGTGGAGCCCTCAAACAAGTTGAGGCCCATCGAACTCAAGCTTTCACCGATGAATCCGTCGTTGGTCTTGCCAAGCATCGAAGCGAACTGAAAGTAGCCGTGAGAGACGTCGGCGCTGATGTTCGCCGTGCGCGTCTGGCCTGGCAGCAGCGGCCCGCCGCTCAGCGTGCCAAAGGCTTGCACCGAGGATCCCGCGGCGGCAGCGATGCCAAGCATGGTTGTGGCGTTGCCGGTTTCGGCGATCCTCTTGATGCCCGCAGAGGCAGGGCTCCCGAAGGCGAAGATGTCGAACGACGCGTCGCTGACCGACCAGAAAAGGGGGCTGAGCGGCTGGGGGCCGTGGTTTTCCCAGATGATTTGGAAATTGGCGGCGCCGGCGAGCGGAATAGCCGCCAAGGTTGCAGCGGCAGCAGCGAGTTTTGAAAGTTTCACGATGTGTTTTCCTCCGAATCAAAAAGTGCTTCCGCGATTGGATGCACACGGTGAATGAAAATGCTGACGGCGCTTTGAAACTTCCCGACGATTGGCAAGAAGCCGTCAAAACCACCTGCCTACTCGCCGAATTGATCGACGGCACTTGGCGCCGCGCAAAGCTCCTCTCCATGGCCGACGGCAACCAAATGCTCGCCGAAGCGCTGGCGCTGGTCGGGCGGGGCAAGGTGTTCTACGACGAGCCGCGCGAGTTCTGGAAGATAATGGGCAAGGGCGGCACGTTCGGCGAGGCGTGGAAGCGGTATTTCCAGGTGGAGTCGGCGGACGCCCGGCCGGCGCAGGACGGCATCGGCCGCAAGCGAAGCACCTTCTGGAGCCTATTGGGCGACTTCACGCTGAGGTTGCCGGAGGGGTTGGTGAATCCTGGGCAGGGAGGCAAGCAAGGGAGTGGCCGCCGAACTTGCTGTGCCAAAGAGCCGTGCTGATTCCAATGACACCACCCTAAATGGTGGAGCCACCCAAAGATCATATCCTGGGTACCCCCACCCGAATGGGTGGCCCGCCGGGGGCGAAGTAGCAGCCACGGAGTGCCACAGCGGCGAATGACCTGTAGGTCGAGATCCGGGCCGGGGGACAGGAATACCGGAAGCACGGGTAGGGCTGGTAGAGCTTTTCGGGACGCCTGCAAGGAACGCGAGAAACCAGGCAGGGACCCTCCCCGAGCGCCTGACCCGTCGTCCCTGGCCGGGGGCGCGCTTCAACGATTCAGGAAGTCTCTCGGGCCACTTCCCGCGAGAGAACTCGAAAACAAACCCAGTTCATGCCCGATCAAAATCGATTTCGAATTGCCCTTCCGGAGTCACCAAAGGTGCGTCAAGCACATGTATCCCTCCCTTTTGGAGCTCAAGCACCATGCCCTTGAACTCTTGCAGAACCTGCTTGACCAGGGGCACTATCTTCGGCGTAATCGCCGCAGCTATCTCCTTCGCAGCACTTCTCTCTTGAGCCTCAGAGACCCTGAGGTGCATCACGAAAAACGCTAGCAGATGCAAACCGAGCAGCAGACGGTCATCCTTCGGAGAAAACGCAAGCACCTCGCTCTTGACGATGTCGATGTGACCTGACTCGATAGCTCCGGCCAATCTCAGGAACTCAGCGTGTTCCGCGGACTCCTCCGGCGGCACACCCAACTCGACGTTGAGTATCTGATCCGACGAAACCGAATCACGGGCTTCGAGAAAGTGGAATATAAACGCAGTAAGCGGATAGGAATCGCCGCTCTCTTGAGCCCTGAGGAAGCCCGCAAAGCAGTTTGCCAACTTAAGAATGACCTCTCCCAGCACGGCACGCCTAACGTCCACATTGGTCTTGTAGCAGGCCTGCAACGCTAGCCCGATCGTCACTAGTGCCCGATACGCTGCGATCCCCGCACCAACATCAACATTCGCGCACAATACGGCCAGCTCATCGCCCCGCGTCGATCTCGCCCCATATGCGAACACGATTGCGTTTCGCCACCACTCGTCTGAAACAACGCTCTCAATGTCCTGTACCGATTCTATCGACGCTCCCGCAAAGTACTCTTGGAATAGATGATGACGGAAGGCGACCCGCTCCTCGCTTTCGACGAGGAGACCTGACCTCAGTATTTCATCCGCCACCGCGTCTGCCTTCTCGCCTCTACCCCAGCTTGTAAGAATCCGCTTGACATCCGATCTGAACTCAGAAACCGACTTTTCCGTATGGCGCCTATTATGCCAGCCGAGAGCGATTTGCTCAAGCACGCCGTGCTTCTCCTCCCATTCGTACTGGACACTTATTCCCTTCCGGTCGTCCCATTGACCAAGCATTAGCGCGGCGAACTTCCGGAATATCGCGCTAATGTTTGGCGGAATGTCCTTAGTGTAGAAGTTCGGCGTCGCGGCAAACACGGTAACAAGCAACGGGTTTAGCTTCATACCATGAACGTCCTGCAGCTTTCGAAGCACTTCGGTTACGGCTGCGGGCTGAATATCCTTGCCGGCAACCGCCCTGTTCACAATACTGCTTGCCTGCTTAATGCTAAAGTCAGATATCTCGTAGATAGGTATCCGCCTCTCAGTTGCGTAGTTTCTCACTGTGAGCCGGGGTCTCGAAGAGACTACTACCTTGCAGGAGGGGTAGGAGTGTGCAAATGACTCGATCAGATTGAGGACATGGGCGTACCCCAAGCTTGACCCAGCTTCATCAACAGCGTCAATGAACACTTGGACACGGCCTGATGTGAAATCGTTTTCCTCCAGCCCGGAATCAGGTTCCATCAGTGCTTGAGCTATCTTAGCCTCTGCAGCTTCGCGCAACGAGTCCGCCTGAATAAGGTCGACTGCACGGAGCAGAACAGGGATAATACACTCGTCCTGTCCTGTCGCCGAAAGAGAGCGGTTACAAGATAGAAGACAAAGGCGACGCAGCAACGTCGTCTTTCCGGTTCCACCGTCTCCAACGACAAAAGCGACCGGCTTGGCCATCTCAAGGAGTCGCTCGTCAGCGATCTCCTCTATCAGGGGTTCTGACTTCACGACGCCTTGCTTGACCACCATGTGCGTGGTGAGACGGAAAAGCTTCTGTCCCACGTATGCCTCTTCGGCGAATGGAGCAAGTGCCGGCTCATGCCCGTCTCCTGGGTACAGAAGCACTGCATCGGTCATTGAGAGGAGCTTGGCTCGAAGCTCTTCTACATATTTTCGGTTCAGCCTACTAATGCTTATCCAGAATGTTTTGTAATGCTGATCTATCGCATCGATCAACTCATCTGCGTCAAGTATCGTGACGTTCGACCCTGTTAGTTGCCTAGCGATCTCGGCGCGCGCCGACGTGTTCGCTGAGCCGCTCGTGCAAAGAAAGACATAGTCGGGCCTTACCTTGGTGTTGTTATGTAGGAGCACGACTTCCGTGTTCGACGCTGTCTTCAACTGCGTGATCGCCTCGATGACATTCTGGCTGGCCTTCTGACTCATGTTCAGCTTGGTCGTCTTGGTCTGCACTACATACACGTGTCGCTTGCCGAACTCAACGTCCTTGAAGAGAATGCAATCCTTGCCCTCTTCGTCCACTCCACAGACGTCGCGGTAACACCGGAATCCCTGTGCTAGGAACAACTCCCTAACCACTCGGTCTCGGAATTCGTCTTCAGACAAGCTTGCTAGTTTTGCCCTCTTTTCTGCGTGTGTCATAGGATGGTAGCACCCCGGAAACACTATACACCCCAAGAAGGCGTTTCGTCCTGCGAACGGTGGTCACCCATTGCATCCCGGCGACCAAGGATGTCGGGAGGTCTTGCTGAGGGAGAGGAAGTGGCCCCGACAACCTAATCGATGACGTGCCCCCGACACGACGAATGGTTCTTGCCGTCTTGTCGGGGCTGATCGGAGCGGGCCGCAGGATGGGCAATCTTGCCAAAGGTAGACTCGCCTTCCCCCGATGAGACTTGAACTGCCCTCTGAAAGGTACGTGGACAGCTTCTTTCAGGCGATGGCCGAATTCGAAGCGGAGGGCGACCCTCAAATCCCCGCCGGCCTGACCCCGGAGCAGTTTCCAGCCTACGTGCAGAGGCTGCACAACAACGCCCTTGGGAAGAACCTACCGGAGGGCTACGTTCCTTCGCAGGAGTTCTGGATGGTTGATTCAGACGGTTTCGCGGGCAGGATCATCCTCGGTCTCTCCTACTACCCGAGCCCCGAGAGGGTGGGGCATCACGTGGGCTACGCCGTCCGGCCGAGCAGGCGCCGGAGGGGGTACGCGACCCAGGCCCTTCGATGTCTGCTCGATGAGGCGAGGAAGCGGAACATCTTTCGGCTCATGCCCACATGCGGCGCGGCCAACGCCGCCTCTCGCAAGGTCATTGAAAGGAACGGAGGCGTGCTCTTGAACCCCGATCCCGCCGAAGCGGATGGCGAGCTTCGGTATCTCATCGAGTTGGAAAGCACGCCCGGCTAGCCCGATGGGATCGCACGGCAAGCCACACCGCAATGGGCCGGCACCTTGGGCGCTTCTCGACGAACTCCTTATCGTCGACGCTGCCCTCACCTCCCCCCAAACTTCTCGCAAGCGTCCAGGTAATACTGCACCCCCAGCGGCGGCATGTCCCAAGGCAGGTGGTTCGCCACGCAGAAGAAGTAGCCCGGCATGTCTTTCCCAAGCTCCACCATCTCCTTGACCATCTTCTCGATCGCGGCCTTGTCGGCGGTCTTGACGATCCGGTTGTCGCCGCCGCTGATCAGCACCTTGTCCGGGTGCTTCTTCTTGTAAGCCTTCCAGTCCGTATACACCTCGCTCAGGCAACCGTCCGCGCCGCGGGCGAGCACGTCGTCCGCGACCTGGTCGATGTTGCCGTCGCTGACGAAGAACACGGTCTTCCCCTGCGCCTTCAGCAGCGACCAGTACTCCTCGTAATAGGGATACAGCCACTTGCGGTACCAGTCCGGCGAGAACACCGCGCCGCGCTGATAGCAGATGTCGTCGTGGCTGTAGACGACCTCCAGGTCCGTCCTCGACCACGCCGTGAAGACCCGCCGCGAGAGCACGGCGAAATCGCGCAGCAGCCGCTCCCACTCGGCGGGGTACAGCGTGCCGAGCTCGAGCAGGTTCTCCCAGCCGAACAGCAGCAGCGGCCACATGAACAGCGTGTTGTAGAACCCCATGTAGTACAGCGCCCGCTCGCCGTTTCGGGCGCGCATGTCGTCGAGCTCGGCCTGCAGGTGCGCCGTCAGTGCGTCGTCGGACATGCGAAGGTCCAGGTCCACGGGGTCCATCCACCGAAAGTCGAGGTCCGCCAGCGGGTCGAACCGGATGCAGCTTTCGACGTCGGGGAATTTCGCGCCCCAATCCCAGTGCCAGGTCTCCTCGGTGCCCCATCGCGCGGTCTTGCGACCCTTGGCGTCGGTGAAGACGTTGCCCTCGGGGAGCTTGGGGATGGGTGTGTCGTCCTTGGGGAGCATGTAGATGTCGAGGTCGTAGCGGTCGAGGAGCCTCAGCGCGGCGGACCTGGGCGCCTCCCACGGGCTGATGCCGGTGAGGTGCTCGATGGCGTCCGGGCACGAGAGGATCTCGCAGTGCGGGATGCGGTCGGTCGGTTCTCGACGAAAAGCCTTAAGCGCTCGTTCACGTCCCATGGGGTTTGGTCTCCGGGTGGGGTCGTTTAGAGTATGGATGGAAGGGGGAACGGCAGTGTTAGCACCTCCCTCGTCAAGCTTGTCAGCGATTGATCCTTCCGAGTCCCGACGAGTCGGGAAGGGAGGGGTTGGGGACGGAGATCCGGCGCGCGGATAGGATAGTGTTCTTTGTGTGGCTCCAACCTCCGGTACCCCCCGAAGGGGGGCTCCTCGAAGGATATTTGGGACCACTTGGAGAAGGTCTATGCAGGCTCGAAGGACATCCGGGCGCATCCGGCCGATGGTAGGTCTGAACCCATTGACCGTATGGACCCGCACGCCGTCGGCTGTTGGGGAGGCGAACCATGTGGGGGAAGGTCAAGAAGGCGTTCAAGGGGGGATGGAATGCGCTTAAGAAAGGCTGGGAAAAGCTTAAAGGCATGGGGAAAGCAATTTGGAGCGCGATAAAGACACTCTTCGGTTCGTTCATCATCTTTTTGGTCTGGCTCTTAACCCTACCATGCCGTATCTTCCAAGGGCGAAAGAAGCTTAACGATCGAGAACACGCACTCCTAAAGAACGTGTACCGCGACGGGCTAAATATCAACAAGATCAGGATCGTGCCAAAACATGCATGCCTGATCGAGGTGGCTGCGATTGCCTGGGAGTGGTCGAAGGAAGTCGGCAAGATGATCATCAGGCATATGTTCCGCCAGCCAGAAACTCCGACAGGCGCTACAGAAAGCGAGACACCCGAGGGTACGGAGCTCAGGAGACCGAGCTTGCGTCCATTTACCATTGGCTATACGATTTACCTCGAGGGCGTCAAAACATCGGAGAGTCCCGAAACGCTCGTGCACGAATCTGTGCATGTCTGGCAGTACGCGCACGTTGGGGCTGGGTACATCACGGACTCCCTCGTCGGACAGGCATTGCGAGGACAAGGCACGTATGATTGGCGAAGTGTAGTAGATGGTGGGCAGTCCACCTGGGCTGAACTCAGTGTCGAATCACAGGCGTCGCTGATAGAGGACACCTTTCTCAGGGGCGAGCTCATGTCTAACGGGGTCGTGGAGGAGTTCGGCAACGGGTGCTTCTTCAAGGCGGACTGGGTCAAGAAGTTTGGACGGCTGAGGTTACTTAAGTTGTCCGCAGACGATGAGGGCCCCTGGAACGACAACGACTACGACGATTACACGGAGTTGGCGCGGTCGGCCGTCGAGTTGCTTAGGGGATGAACCGCAGGTGGCGCGCCGGGGCCACCTGCAGGGCTGCCGGCAAGGGGTCTCCCAAGCATCCCGGACAAAGGGCGTACGAGCCCTCGCCTCCTGTCCGGGACGCGTTCTTTAGGGAGTTGTCGGGGCCACCAGCCCCCCCCCCCCCAGAACGGTGGCCAAACGATACTGTAGTACCATTGTGCTGATGAAGCCAGCGAAGAAGCGTGAATGGACAAAGGTCAGAGTAGACAACGCTGGAGCAGCCCTGCTCAGAAGGCATTGCTCGCTAAGTGAGCTTGATCGGGCGTTCAGAACAATCAACGAATGGAGGTCCTCACACGCCTTCCCACTGAACACCTTTCAAACGACGCTGCGTCGAAAGGCGAGGCAAGTCGACCCAAAGTGCCTTGTAGCTCAACGCCTGAAGCGCCTTTCATCTATTGACAGTAAGCTTCGAAGATTCAGTTGGCTGCAACTCTCGGAGATGCAGGACATTGCTGGTTGTAGGGCCGTTCTTCCTTCAGTGCACGACGTAGATGCTCTAGTAGGGCTCTATGGCGACAGCGATCTCAAACACGAGCTCATAGATAGCGACGACTACATCCGCTCTCCGAAAAAATCGGGTTACCGCGGAATCCACTTGATCTATAGCTACTACAGTGACAAGACAGAGAAATACAACGGCCTGAAGATTGAAATCCAGTTTCGTTCACGTCTCCAGCATGCATGGGCCACGGCCGTTGAGACGGTCGACACCTTTACGCGGCAGGCCCTAAAGTCGAGTCAGGGCGAGCGGGATTGGCTACGATTCTTCCAATTGATGTCCTCAGAAATGGCGGTCCGAGAAGGCACGCCTACTGTGCCCGGAACTCCCAATGGGGCGGACGATCTTATAGAGGAGTTGAGACACCTGGCAAAGCAGCTCGACGTGGTCGGCAAACTCAGCGCTTTTGGCCACACACTGAGCAAGGCACAGCCCAACTTGCGGGGATCGCATTACTTTCTAATGGTCCTTGATTCGAGAGATCATAGGATCACGGTGCATGGCTACCGAAAACGGGATTTGGTCGCTGCGTCAACGAGGTATCTCGAGATCGAACGGCAGAATATTGAGGATCCAAACATGGACGCCGTCCTCGTTTCTGTGGACTCGCTCCAAGCGCTAAAGAGGGCCTACCCGAACTATTACCTTGACACGCGCGTGTTTCTTGTTGAGTTACAGCGGGCAATCGCGGAACCCTAGTGCGAGTGTCGCCGACCCCGGCTATGAGCGGCAGGGGCGGCGGGCCGATGGCAGCGCCGTTTGTCGGGGTGGAGGGTATCGAGCCGCTGAACCCCGGACGGGCCGGCAAGGGGTCACTCGAGCACCCCGGACAAAAGGCGCACGGACTCTCGCCTCCTATCCGGGGCACGTTCTATGCGAGGCTGTCGGGGCCACCGGCCCCACGCTCCCATCACACCACTGCAAGCAGTGGAGCCACCCAATGACTACAGCCGTTGGGGAGACCCACCCCACGGGTGGCTCGCCCGGGCGAAGATCAGATCATCGCAGACCATTGAGAAACATGCCCCGACCCCGGCTAGGGCGGCGAGTGGATAAGATCGTGGTCTTCAGTTTGCCCGCCGCGTTTCACACCACACTTTCCCTGCCAGGATTCACCACCAAGAAGTCCTCCATCGGTCTGCCGGACTCCACCATGCGATTCCAAAGGTCATGGATCCCATGGCTCACCTTGAACTCCAGCTCGGACTTCGTGATGGGTACGGCCATCATCAGGTTCACAGTGAACCCATCGCCACGGAACACGCGGGCTTCTTCAGGCAGAATCACAGGTTCTGCAAGCATGGCTCCATAGAACTGGGTCCCTGGGTATGGCAAGGGCTCGGGGTGACTGCTTGGGATGCTGATGCCAGGAACAAGAGGACGGTTCGCCTCAAACGGGAGCCGGCCGAATATCTTGAGGGCGCGAATTGGCCAGTAGTTGGATTCATCCTCCCACTCCTCGGTGTTTAGCGGCCAGTCTTGGGGCAATGCAATTCCTACCTCGGCGAAGCGCATGTCCTTCGAAGGCGCCTTGGGCATGGGCTTGGCAGACATCCCGCACGTGACCAAGAAGTGCCAGGGGCGTTTCTCAGGAGCAGTGTATCGAAACACATCCAGGTGGACGATCTCTGAGACCAATTCATGAAAAACATTGGCGTCTTCAGTCACGCCCAGTTGTTGCTTCCAATGCTCGTCGATCGCATTCATGTGCTTCGCATAGGCAACCCTGTGCCCAAAGAGCTTCTGAAGAAACCGCATGGATGAAGGATTCGACGCTGAAACGGAGCCTTCCCTCCCGATCGCCCATAGTGGGTGTCAGTCTCCATCAGAGCTCTGGCGGGCCGACTGAGCGAACCACAAGTACGGCGGTGCCCACGCTTTGCGTAGCCGCCCGACAAATGGAACGGAGGTCCGGAGCATGGGCTCCGGACCTTCGTTCACTGCCGCCGACTAAAGGCGCGCAGGTTACGCCTTTCTGCGGCGGCGAAGAAGCGCCAGGGTGCCCAATCCGAGGGCGGCAACGCTCGCCGGCTCGGGCACCAAATCCACCACGCTAACGTCGTCGATGACGAAGTAGTTTTTGATCGTCGTAGACTCCGAGCCCAGGATCAGCGTGTAGCTGTCGGTACTGCCGACCACGAAATCCGCCGTGCGCAATTCCCAAGCGTGATCCGCGGTCGGCGCCGCGAACACGTCCAGGACGCTCGACGCCCCGTTGCCCTGACGAAGCCGCACGGTCAGCGGGGCCGGGTTGTTGTAGCCGCTGCCGTTGTGCGAGTCGTACGCCATTCTCACGGTCAGGCGGTAGGTCGCATTGGAGCTGAGCGCCATGGCGGAGCTCTCGAGCCCTTCGCTAAAGTTCGGCCCGTCCGAAGCGATGGACACCATGTTGGTGCCGTCGTAAGCCAGGATGTGGGTGAAGAAGCCGAAGGAGCCCGGCGCCAGCCCGTCCTCTCCGGCGTTGTCCCACACGTCGGGCGAGCTCTGCGTGTTGAAATCGTTAAAGTTGAGCCAGCCGTCGGGCCGGTCGTCCGCGCCACCGTTTCCGCCCACGTTGGTGTTCGTTTCAAAACTGCCGTTGAAAACAAGGTTGGCGTTTGCCGCCGCCGCAACCGTGATGAGGGACAATGCCAAAATAGACTTCAATGTAAACATGGGTTCAGTATGGCAGTGCCGAGCGCTCCCGGGCCCCTCAAGAGAATTGCCCGTACATTTGCCGGGCAGGCCACCCCTTCAAAGCTGCGTCATTGTGTCGCAGGGCGCCCTAAACACACGACGCATCTTCCTTCGGGTGGTTCTTCTACCTCATCGGTAGTTTGGGCGCAGCCGCCCGAAGACGACGAGACCAGCGGGGGGCCACCGGATCTCACGCAAAGGACGCGAAGAAGACCCAAACACTTATCGGGCCGAGGCGAACGCTCCGGCCCGATTCGCTGACTTGAACGGGTTGTGTCACACCCTGCGCCTTCGCGCAATGGCAAACGCGCCGATGCCCAGCGTGCAGAGTGTTGCAGGCTCGGGAACCACCCCATATTCCAGGTTGTCGATGCCCCACTCGTGGTCCCCGCTGGAATCCAGTTGAATCCGTTTGATTCTCGGTTTGTCGTTACGCCAGACTCCCCAGAACTCAGCGGGCTGTGCCGAATCCAGATTCGTCTGTTCAGTCGTGTCGTCAATGAAGGTGACGATCAGCACTGTGCCCGTGTGGTCAAGGTCAAATCCGGCAACGTAGTCCACGGGTGCGGCAGTAAAGTCGAGCTCCAGATAGGCTTGCTCGTTGTGGGCAACCCCGCGAGTATCAAGCGGAAGGTTGCCGCCAAAGAACGAGCTCGAGCTTTGGACGAAGGCAGCATGCGCCGTCGAGGTGTCCCAGATCACGAGGCCGCCAGGCAGCAGACCAGTTTGTCCATGGAGGTTTGTACCGACGGCAATGGCCTCGAAGTCCTCGAAGTATTGGCCGGACGTGACGCCGCACGCTGTAAGCCATGCGTTGCGCTCGGAGGTGTTGGCAGCAGCGTTAGCTGCATCGAAGAAGCTCGCAGAGGCCAGCGCCGGCACAGCGGCGGATGTAGCCGCGATAGAGATTGATAGTCGAACGAATGCCCTTTTCGTGCAAAGCATAGTGATCACTCTCAATAGAGAATTGATCGATCTGCCACCCGGTGTGACAAACAAAAAAGTAGGTAATCACCATCACAACGCCACCTTCGCTCACCCCAGCGGTTGCATTGTGTCGACTACCCCTGTTCACCAGTCACTGGTGTCTTGCAGATCCTACAAGACCAGTGGGATGGCCGCCGCCACCAGCATTCCTGCATAGACCAGGCGGTCCATAAACTCCTGCCGGGTGAACCAGTAGAGCCCGCCAAGCCCGAGCAGCAAGATCAGCAGCCGTGGCCAGCCGAAGGTGGCCGAGAACGAAAGGGGAAGAAAGAGCCGGATCGCCACGGAATAGCCTCCCGCTGCCCCCACGACGAAGATCGGCATGTTGGTGTTCGCCCAACCGAGGCCTGCAGCCAGAGCCCAGAGCGCGAGCGCGGGATAGAGCACCCAGGGTTGAAGGGTGTTTGAGGCGGAGATGCACTGCGTGATGCCACTGAGGAATGCCGCCCCAAGCGCTACCGGCGCCGCATATTGTTCGACCTTCTCACGCCACTCTTGCTCTTCCGCCATCTTGCCCTCTTGAAGGAGCGCCGCGCCCCTACCGCATTATGGACGTGTGGAACGAGGCGGGTGGTGCTGTGAACCTCGGCCGCAGGGTCAGGTCGGTTTGGGTCCGACGCCCCCAGTCACTCGAAGGAAGCAATAGAAGCCCAGGGCAACCGTGAGCGCCACACCAACGGGATTGGGTGATGGAGACACTACCGACATCAATAGACTTAGCACGGTGCCGAACAAGATGAACCACAAGCCCCAAGACCTTGAGCGATAGACGCCAATGCAGGCGACAAACTGAAGCGCAGAGAGAAAAATCCCGAAAGCGACAAGCGCGATAACGGAGCCGTCGTCGACCGGTCGCGGGAACGAAGTTTCAACGCCAGGCATCGAGCCACGCCAAAAGCTGTCCATGGACTTCTGTCGCTCAGAGAGCGTCGCAGCGGCTGTCAGCAACACACCACCGGCACACAAAGACGCCAGCATCCCCAAGCCGCCGACAATCTGGTCGGCCACAAATCCAGGTTCGCGATGCTGAGGGACTTCCTGTTCCCAACGCCTGACGCGCTCGATGTCCTCAGGATCGGGCAGATCCTTGGGGTCCATGTTGGAAGCATAGCGAAACCTCTCCAGAATGTCAACGCGCTCTCGCAGGGACACGCCAAAGAACACTTCTTTGTCCATTTTCAGTGATGAAAGTTCTCCCTATAATCTTTGTATCAAGTTTGGAGGCATGTAGCCTCTGTGTTTTGGAGGAGTGAATTCGTGAAAAAGTGTTTGTATTTGCTTGCTGCTCTCGTTGCCGCCTGCTCTGTGGGCGCCCAGGGCCTGACCTACGTCACCAACGTCCGCGCGATGGTGGACGAGGGGTATGACGAAATCTACGTCGAAAACGACCCCGACCTCAAGGAAGCGTCCGTTGCCGGTACGACGGGCAACGCGGTTGCGAGGGCACGAATCGCCCCAGGCATCAATTCGGCCTATGCGCATTGGGACTCGCTCAACTCGACAAGTCCAGCCGCGACCCTAATGGCCGATTCATGGACGCACTGGACCGACACCGTCGTGATTTCGGATCCCAATCTCGATGGCACGGTCGGCCACTTTACCGCGAGCCTCCGCGTTTTTGGGAACGCCGCTTTCAACCTGACAGGCGGCTACGCTTCGGGAGACATCTACAGCGACGCGTACGTGTACGGGTTCTGGGATTCTTGGATCGGGACGAGCACGGACGGGGGCGGCAGCTTTTTGGTCGGCGGGTGGTTCGGCGACTGGCACAGTGATGAGTTTGGCGACGTTTGGTATTCCGGCGATGAGCTAAACCAACCGCTGACCGAAGTGCAGCTCGAGTTCATCTATGGCCAGCCGTTTCTCCTGCGAATGAACCTCGAGGCCTATTTCGACGCGCAGAACTCGAGTCTGTTGGAGGGGACCGTAGAGGGCACCCTGGACTTCTCGCACACGGCCTATTGGAACGGCATGGGCGGCATCTTCGACGCTCAAGGCAACCGGGTCAACCCCTCGTTTTGGTCGGAGTCCGGCGTGGACTGGCGCCAAGGGATCGTGCCGGAACCCTCCGGAGCAGCGGCGCTCGCGCTTGGATGGCTCGTCCTCTTTGCTTTGCGTCGGCGGACATCCTGAAAACCAGTTCGGCCCCCCGCCACCCGACAGTCTGCCGATGGCGGAGGGACACGAACAGGTTCTCGCCAACCTCCAGCAATTAGGGCCCTCCGGCATTCGGGGCCGGCCAGGGCCGCTCGCTCACTTCAGACCGCGACGCCGCAACATCAGCAGACCAATCCCAAGGCACGCCAGGCTTGCCGGCTCAGGAACGAATCCGCCGATTCGCACTTGCTGGACGTCCTGAATGTCTGCGTCTGAGGATGTCAGCCGCACCCAGATCATTTCATCCGCCACCGCCTCGACACGGAACTTGTTGTTGCCGTGATCAGACACGGCAAAGGTCTGCACGTCGTCCGCGCCGGCCTTTCGGTGGGTCGTGAAGGTCACGCTGCCGTCCTGATCCACCTCCAGATTGATGATGAGCGTGAGGAAGTTGAGCCCTTCGCTCGCCATGGAGATCGTGACGTCGGTGAGTGCCGGCGCCGAGAGTGGCTCGATTCGCGATTGGCCGCCGTCGGCATGCAGGGCCTCGACCGGATCGTAGAAGTCGACGTACAGGGCGCTGTCGTTGGTCACGCCCTGAACGAAGAAGTCGTTGTTGGGCAGCCCACTGTGGTTGAACTGCACGTTCTCGTCTCCGGCGAAGTTGCCCCCGCCCGTGGTGATGACAATGGAGGCGGATGCCGAGCCAGAAGAGAGTATTGCCAGCCCGGCTGCGCCAATCAGCGCCATCCTGGTGTTCATTGTTAGCTCCTTTTTGGGAAGCCGAGGGACCAGTTATTGAAAGCCCCAGCGTTCGGCCTCCACTGGGTAATCCGATTCGGCGCCTGGGAATGTGACCGGACGAAATCGTACGGAATCGCTAAAGCGCGCATGGATTCATGTTCGCGCCATTTCCCTGGACGGGTACAAAAAACGGGCCGTGGACTTTAGTCCACGGCCCGTTCAAATCGCACAAACGCCTTACGGGAGGTATCGCCGGCGGCCACCGCCAAGGGCGCTGCGGTTGATCAACCCGTAGATCACCAAGCCGATGCCGAGAACGATGGCGAGCGGGGTGATGAGCGCCATCACGCTCTTGATGATGCTGATCGCCAAACCGACGGCGATCACGCCGAGGATCAACATGACACCAAGTTTCAGGCTTCCGGACATAGGACACGCTCCACGAACCCTAAGGACGAATTATGGGATCGATATTTCTCCGTCCTCGGGACTCTGTAACCTAATTTACTGCAAGTATCGGCATCGTGTTCGGAGATCGGGACCTTTGGGGGACCTTAGGCCCTGTTCAGGTCTCTGTGAACTCGCTTCTTCGACCCGGAATCCGGAGGCACACGGGGATTGAGGGTGGGCTTGGGTAGAGAGCGGCCCCGTGGCGGAAAGCTCCCTTCGCCGGATGTCGCAGCAAGGGAGAAGTCTGTGAAGGATGGGTTGTGGGTGCTGTGGGAAGAAAGGAGGGCGGGGCCAATAGAAGGCGGGGTTTATCCCGTCCTCCATTCAGTTCGCCCCGCCATCCCTTCATCTCTTCACCCCCTCATCCCTCCATCCCATCATCCCTTTCCCCCATCACCCCTCCCGCTGATCCCATGGTCCCATTTCCAGACCATCCGCGGAACGGATTTGGTACAATAGGCGTTAGTTCATGTACATGAGTCTATAAGACTCAAGATATTTTAGTATAGAAGACTAAGAAGCAGGTTCAAAATGGCAAAAACTGTTGGTATCGACCTTGGAACCACGAACTCCGTCGTCGCGGTCATGGAAGGCGGAGAGCCCGTCGTCATCCCCAGCGCGGAGGGCGGGCGCACCGTCCCGAGCGTCGTCGGATTCAAAGCAAATGGCGAGCGCCTGGTCGGCGTCACCGCCAAACGCCAGGCCGTGGTCAACCCCGAGAACACCGTATTCTCGATCAAGCGCTTCATGGGGCACAAGATCGACGAAGTGAAGGAAGAGGCGGGCCGCATCCCCTACAGGATCAAGGCCGACCGCAAGGGCATGGCCATCGCCAACATCCCCGCGCTCGACAAGGACTTCACGCCCGAAGAGATCAGCGCCATGATCTTGCAGAAGCTGAAAGCCGACGCAGAAGCCTATCTCGGCGATACCGTCACCAAGGCCGTCATCACCGTACCCGCCTATTTCAACGACGCCCAGCGCACCGCCACCAAGAACGCCGGGGAGATCGCGGGCCTCGAGGTGCTCCGCATCATCAACGAGCCCACGGCCGCATCCCTTGCCTACGGGCTCGACAAGAAGGCCAACGAGACCATCCTCGTCTTCGACCTGGGCGGTGGCACCTTCGACGTCTCGGTCCTCGACGTTGGCGAAGGCGTTTTTGAAGTCAAATCCACCGCCGGCGACAGCCATTTGGGTGGCGACGACTTCGACCAGAAGGTCGTGGACTGGCTTGCCTCGGAGTTCAAAAAGGACCAGGGCGTCGATCTGCTGAAGGATCGCCCCGCCTTGCAGCGCCTCCGGGAGGCCGCCGAAAAGGCGAAGGTCGAGCTAAGCTCCCAGGTCACGGCCCAGATCGAGATTCCCTACATCACGGCGATCGACAACGAGCCCAAGCACATCAGCACCACGCTGACGCGCGCCAAGTTCGAAGAGATGTGCGCCGGCCTCATGGACCGCATCAAGAAACCCTTCCAGGCCGCGCTCGAGGACGCCAAGATGAAGACCGCCGAGATCGACGAGATCGTGCTGGTCGGTGGCGCGACGCGCATGCCGATGGTTCAGGAGCTCGTCAAGAAGCTGACCGGCAAGGAGCCCAATCGAACGGTGAATCCGGACGAGGTGGTTGCGATCGGCGCGGCCATCCAGGGCGGAATCCTCGCCGGTGAGTTTGGCAAGGACATCGTCCTCCTGGACGTCACTCCGCTCTCGCTGGGCGTTGAAACCCAGGGCGGCATCTACGACAAGATCATCGAGCGCAACGTGACGATCCCCTGCCGCAAGAGCCGCACGTACACCACGGCGGTCGACAACCAGCCGGAGGTCGAGATCCACATCCTTCAGGGCGAGAGGCCCTTGGCGCGCGACAACAAGAGCCTGGGTCGGTTCCACCTGGGAGGGATTCCGCCGGCGCCGGCGCGCGTGCCGCAGATTGAGGTCACCTTCGACATCGACGCCAACGGCATCCTGAACGTGAGCGCCAAAGATCAGGGCACAGGCAACCAGCAACGGATCACGATCACGGGCTCGGGCAACCTGAACCGCGACGAGATCGACCGCATGGTGAAGGAAGCCGAGATGAACGCCGAAGCGGATCGCAAGGCACAGGACGCGGCGGAGCTTCGTAACAAGGCCGAGCACCTCTGCTACAACACCGAGAAGTCGATCAAGGACCTTGGCGATAAGGTCACCGAGGCAGAACGGCAGAGTGTCGAGGAGAAGATCGCCGAGCTACGCAAGGCGATCGCAAGCGGCAGCGACGACGACATCGAAGCGGCGTTCAAGGTCCTGGAGGCGGAGAGCCACCAATTGGCCGCAAAGCTCTATGAGCACGCTAGCGCCTCAGCTGGATCGGAGTCTGATGAGTCCGACGGGTCGGACGATTCAGCAGGCACGCCACCTACCGCCGGCGTTGGCGCCGAAAAAGGCTCGTCCGAAGGCGACGTGATCGACGCGGAGTTCAAGGAAGAGAAGTAACGAAGTCCGCTCCTGCATCTCGGTGCAGATTGTGAGGCAATGCAAACGACTGAGCCCCCATCGGCAGTATGCCGATGGGGGCTCAGTCTTTATGTCTTTTTGGAGTACCGTCTATCCGCTTACTTGCGGCGTCGGATCAGAGCGAGCGCACCGAGGCCGAGCACAGCCATCGAAGCGGGCTCCGGCACGAGGTCGGCATTGAACTGCAGGTCCAGCCTGCTACCGTCATGCCAAAAGCCGTCCTGAGCGTCAGCGAAGTCGTTGAACGACTCATAGAACTCCAGGCGCAGGATGTTGTCGGCATCCAGGACTACGGTCAGGCCGGGGCCAACGAGGTCGACGATTCCACCAGACGAGTAGCTGCCCGTTCCGCCGAAGTTGTTTCCGGCACCCGGACGGAGATACACACCGTCCGCTTGGGACGAGCTCTCGAAAGCTGCAGCCAGTTCCGACAGCCAGCTAGGGGCCGTCGCCGTCAGGGTAACGTCCCAGCCAAGGCCCGTGAGCACGAAGTTCTGGTAGTTGCCATAGCCCGAGAACACGGCGTTCATGTCGATGCCGAACACCATGTTGTCCGAATCGCCATAGCCATCCATGCTGGGCATGTCGCCCGAGATGGTTAAGCCAACGGTCAACACGTCAGCGGAGGCCAAAGCCGTCGCGCCAAGCAACATCGAAAAAGCAAGAGTTTTCAATTTCATATCCAATCACCCTCCCGGCTTTGGACTTGCGCCCTTAGCAGGAAACGATGACAGGATACGACGCTACTTGTGCCATTGCCAAATTCCAATACAGGTAGGAGTACCTGTATTCAAGTCAATACTGGAACAATTACTTGTCACAAGCAAATATCGTTGTTCCATTTGACAATTGCCTGACAAAGGACGTTTCCCAGCTTATGTACTGGGATACTTTGGCGTTAGGCAGCCCGATGGGCCATCTGCGCAGACCCGGAGTGCTTGGGAGGCTCCGGGAGTGAAAATGGAGCGCCGCGATCGGGAGTTGCGCCTGATGTCGGCCGCCAGATAGGGCCGTAACAAACGGCAATTCCGGTGCTGCCGCCGCCATGTCAGCGGTCACGCACGACTCCTAAGGCCAAGGCGTATCCCAATCCTGCGACCCGCTGCGAAGCCGCCGTACTCAGCCCCTGTAAGCGCGTACCCTCCGGTATGCTCCTCTTGGCCATGCTTGCGACGTTGATTCTGACCGTGGCGTTGGGAGATGCTCTGCTCAGTTCGCCCCCTCAAAAGGCGCCTTCTATCCTGGCGAGAGCAGAGTGGGGCGCCAAGCCTCCCATCGCGCCGTGGCGGGAGCACATCCCTTCTCGCATCACCATTCACCACGCCGGAGTGCCCACCGACCTAACCCGGACGCTACCGCAGAAGCTGCGAGCCTTGCAGGCGTTCAGCCAGCGGCAAGATAAGCTTGCGGGCGGAAAGGACAAGCCGCCCTGGCCGGATATCCCCTACCACTGGTACATCGGGCGCGATGGGACGATCGCCGAGTGCCGCGATCCCAAGCTGGCAGGTGACACCAACACCGAATATGACCCCACAGGCCACCTGCTGATCTGTTTGGAGGGAAATCTGGAAGAGGAAGAGCCGAGTGGAGCGCAAATCCGCTCCCTGGATGCGATGGTGGTCCACCTCGCGGCCAAGTATCACGTGCCGCCGTCGAAGGTTGGGGCCCACAAGGACTTCGCCCAAACGACTTGCCCAGGCAAGAACCTCACCCCAGAAATCGCGAAGGTGCGAGCCCGGCTCGAGCTCAGGGCTTTGAGTTCGGGGCGGTCATAGGGGTTTGCCCGCCGGCTCCAAACCGCCACCCTGAGCCACATCCTTCGCGAACGGTTTCTCGCGGTCTGCCGCGAACGAAGTCGCCAGAAAGAAAAGCTTGGCCGCGTTGGTCAGCTTCTCAAAGTTGATCTTGTCCACGGTGTCGGTCGGGCGGTGGTAGTCCGGGTGGAATCCGTCGAAGAGGAACGCGATCGGAATGCCTTTGGCCGCGAAGTTGTAGTGGTCGCTCCGGGTGTAGACGTCCTCGGCGTCGTACTTGAACTTGAAGTTGACGTACTTGGTGTTCAGATCCTGGATCATCGCATCGAGCTCGGTGGAGATGCGCTTGCTGCCGACCAGCCGAATCGTGTCGTGGTTCTCCTCAAGCTTGTCCACTCGGTTGCGATCGCCATTCTGGACGCCCTCGGAGTCGCGCCCCACCATGTCCATCTGGAACTCGGCGATCATCTTGTCCAGCGGGACCATCGGGTTGTTCGCCAGGTAGCGCGACCCGATCAAGCCCATTTCCTCAGCGCAAAACAGCATGAACAGAATGCTTCGCTTGGGCTTGATGCCGCTGTCGCGATAGGCCTTGGCGACCAGCATGACCGCCGTCGAACCGGACCCGTCGTCATCTGCGCCCGGATAGACGACGCCCTGGGCGTTGACCCCCATGTGGTCCAGATGCCCGCCGATACCCACGAATTCGGCCTTCAGCGTCGGATCAGAGCCCTCGATCATCCCGACCACGTTTGGCACCCCAAACTCTTGCGTCTCAGACTTGGCCAAGACATGAATCTGCTTGTTGCCGCTTGACGACTTCTCGCCCTCAGCCGCAGCCTCATCGATGACGGTCATTAGAGGGTCCACCCCGACCGCCTGGGCCAGCGCCTTGGCTTCTGCCGGGGTTAGGTCGGCGCGAAGCTGGCTGGCGAAGGGGCTGTTGCTCGGCCGGTTGGCCGAGGAGCCTCCAGTGCGTCCGCCCTGAAGAGGTCTGGCGTTGCTCCATGCACCAGCCGGCCCGGCTTTCGGGTTGATGGTGAAAACGGCGATGGCGTCGCTGATGCGAAGCTGGCTTCGGAGCCCGGTGTTGTCGGAGGATGCCGCGACCACGACGATCTTGTCCTTCAGGGCGTCGGTCGAGTCCATCGTCTTCTTCGAGCCGGTCACTTGAACGAAGACAACGTCTGCCGACTTATCGAAGTCGGCTACGCTACCGGTGACCCTCAGCCCCTGGATCCTGGTGGCTCCCGCGTCGATGCCACTTTGCAGCGGATCCACCCTTGACCTCGAAAAGGGCACATTCTGGAAGTAGGTTCCGTTGTCGCCCATCGGCTTCAGGCCGTACTCTTTGAAGCGCGCCGCGGAGAAGTTCGCAGCCTTCTGATAGCCGTCCTGGCCCGAGCCGCGCCCTTGGCACTCGGGTCCCGCGAGATAGCTCAGAATCGCCTTGCCTGCGTCCATAGTGATGGCGTCAAACCCCTTCTTGAACTTATCCGGAACGGGCTGCGAGCCAGGGTACTGGGCAAGCAGCGTGGCGGAGAGGCACAGGCTGAAGCCGACGACTAAGGGGGCGCGGACAAGACGCATAGCCCTAACTACTTCGAATCTGGGCCCAAAGATTCCTTTTGGCACAGGACTTTCGGACCGTTGGGCCGGCTATTTCTGCCCTAAGAGCGCCTCAACGACCGGATCGAGCGACTCGACGATCATATCGGGTTCGGGTGTGCCTGGCGGGAGGTCTTCCAGCCGTGCGCCCTCACCGTTGCGGCTGGGAGGAACGTCGGACTCCCTACGGACCCAGACGGTCTTCCACCCCGCCCTGATGGCGGGAAGGATGTCGTGGGCGAAGCTGTTGCCGATGAAAAGGCACTCGCGGGAGGAACATCCCGACTCGCGCTCGGCCAGACGGAAAATCTCCTCAAGGGGCTTGCCGAAGCCGAGCTCACCCTCGATCAGGATGCTCTGGAACCTGGGTTCGAGGCCAAGGTCGACGACCTCCTCGCGCTGAACGTCGGCCGGGCCGTTGGTGATCATCCCGAGATAGAAGCGCCCTTCGAGCTTGTCGAGAGCGGGGAGGGCATCGTCGAAGAGTTGGAGAGCCGATCGGCGCTGGACAGCGTAGAAGTCACCGACTTCGCGCGCGAGCTTTGGATCGTCAATGCCGGCCGCGAGGTAGGTGAGCCGCATGAGCTCCGTTCTTGTGGGTTCCCCGGATTTCAAATAGGGCTCGTACCAGGGGGTCTTCTTGATCCCGTGGCAATAGCCGTCGAACTCGCGCGACCAAAGGGCGATCATGCTTTCGGCGGAATGGCCCTCGGGGGCAAAGCGCTCAAAGGTGATCCCCAGCGCCTGTTTGGCGGCCTCCCAATAGGCGCACAGTGTGTCATCAAGGTCGAAGAAGACGGCTTTGATCTCTCGCATCTTCGAGCTCACCGATGTGACCTTCTTTCCTCGTTCACTTCTCTGCCCTCCCGTTCCGTGCTCTCACGCTGAGGACGCAGAGGATTCGCAGAGGACGCGGTGGGTGTCGATTGTGCTATTGGCGGCTCGGGCAGTTTGTTGACGATGCGTTTGATCCCGTCCGTGAGCTTTGGCACGTTGAAGTTGATCAAGAGCCCTACTCGCTTGTCTGCCAGCCGAAGATAGGTGAGGAGCTGGCAAAAGTGGATGTGGGCGAGAGCCTCGACCGACTTGATCTCGACAATCACCTTTCCTTCCACGATCAGATCGCACCGAAAGCCCTCTGCAAGCTTGACGTCCTCATAGACCACGGGAATCCCTCGCTGGGTCTCAACGTCAAAACCCCGCCTGTCAAGCTCAAACGCCAGCAGCGCTTCGTAGACGCTTTCATAAAGTCCGGGCCCAACGGCTGAATGAACCGTGATCGCCGCGTCGATGATCTCGCGGGTTATCTCGTTCTCGGTCAATGGACTATCACCCTTTGCGTCTCTGCGTTCTCTCTGCGTTCTCTGTGTGAAAGCCCCCTCCTTCCCAAGCTGTTCACCACGGGACTGGCCCAGGAGTTCGAGAGCGTGCACTTCACCTGCTCCCCATGGCCGCCCTGACTTCATCCATCGTCTTCGCCGCGAATTCGCGCGCTTCGGCGGCGCCCTTCGTCAGGATGGCCTCGATGTCGCTGTCGGTGATAGAGTTTCGGCGCTCGCGGATGGGCCGCAGGTACTCGTTGATCGCCTCGGTCAGCTCACGCTTGTTTTGCACACACCCGCGGACCCCTTCACGATCCTCCTCCCACTGAACCTGCCAATCCTTGGAATACAGCCGCAGGTACTGGCACACCGCGCAGCCCTCGGGCACTCCCGGGTCGGTCTTTCGCATCTTCGTCGGGGTCGTGAAGGCGCTTTGGATCTTTTTGGCGGTCTCCTCCGGGGTGTCGTTCAAATAGATGCAGTTGTTGTAGGACTTGGACATCTTCCTGAGCTGCCCGTTCTCGTCCGCGTCCAGACCGGGCACCTTGGCCCTAAGTTCATCCTTCGGGATGATGTTCACGAACTCCGGGAACACCTCGCCGTACAGGTGGTTGAACCTTCGCCCGATCTCTCGGGAGATTTCAAGATGCGGCGCCTGGTCCTTTCCGACAGGCACACCATAGGGCTTATAGAGCAGGATGTCGGCGGCCTGGAGCACGGGATAGCCCAAGAGGCCGTAGGGCTCCGTCTCGGCTTGAAGCTGCTGGCGCTTCTCCTTGAACGTCGGCACCCGCTCCAGCCAACCCAGCGGGGTGACCATGCTGAGCAGAAGGTGAAGCTCGGCGTGCTCCTTGACGTGCGACTGGATGAAGATGGAGGAGCGATCCGGGTCGATCCCGGCGGCCACATAGTCTTTGGCGACCTCGCGGGCGTTGCCGGCGATCTCGCTCGGGTTCTCGAACATCGTCGTCAGGGAGTGCCAGTCCACCACACAGCAATAGAGCTTGTTGTCCTGCTGAAGCTCCACCCAGTTGCGAAGGGCGCCCTCATAGTTGCCCAGGTGCAGCCGCGAGTTGGTGGGCTGCATGCCGCTGAGGATCCGCCGTTTTTCGCTCATGGGATGCCTACAAGGAAGGAGAAGATCCGTTCCGTCATCGGGAAGAGCACCAAGCGCAAAAAGTTGAGTTCACGGTTGAACTGCCCAATCAACACCAGGCCGATAAACAGAAAGCCCCCAACCTGGCGGTTCCACATGTACCACCGGATGCGCATGGGCTCGGGCATGAAAGCCCCGACCAGCCAGTGCCCGTCCAGCGGACCAAGGGGAATCAGGTTGAACAGGCATAGGCTGACGTTGATCAGCACGCCCATCACCAGCAGCAAATAGACCACGGGCAGCCCGCCGCTTGCGGCGTGCATCGCCGCACCCTCGCGTACCCCGTCCATCTGGTTCACCAGCCGGAGCGCGATCGCGTAGACCACCGCCTGAAGCAGGTTCGACGCAGGCCCCGCAGCCACAGATGCGAAATGGTCCCACCTGGGGTTTCGCATCTTCGTAGGGTTCACCTGCACAGGTCTTCCCCACCCGATGCCAAACCCGGTGAGCGTGGTGAACACCATCATCATGGTGCCCATCGGGTCGAGGTGCGCGAGCGGGTTCAGGGTCACGCGCCCTTGCAGCCGGGGAGTGGGGTCGCCGGCGGCATCGGCCATTTTCGCATGGGCGAACTCGTGGATGCTTATCGCGAAAATCAGCACGAGGATCGTGACGAAGAAGAAAACAGGGTCTACGTTCATCGTTTGGCCCCAAGATCCGAGGGGATCACTTCCCTTGCGCCCATCTCCTCGAACGACTCGCGCTTTTGAACCAGCGCGAACGATCCGTCCTTCCGAACCAGCACCGTCGCGGGTCTTGGGTAGCGGTTGTAGTTGCTCGCCATCGAGGAACTGTAGGCGCCGGTGCAGAGCACCTGGAGCAGATCGCCCTCGGCAAGGTCGGCGGGCAAGGAGACGTCTGCAAAAAGCTTGTCGGTCTCACAATGCCGCCCGCTGACCGTGTAGAGCCTCTCGCCCGGATTGGCCGTCCTGGTCTCGCTCCCCCTGGCCGCACGCCGCACCGTGTAGCGCGCTCCGTACATCGTCGGGCGCGGGTTATCGGCCAGGCCGCCGTCTACGCAAACATAGGTGCGGGTCGAGCCGTCCTTCAGGGGCACGTCCTTGATGACGCCGACCTCATAGAGCGTTAGGCCTTCCTCGCCGACGAGCGCCCGGCCCGGTTCCAAGATGAGCAATGGATCGAGGCCCGAACCGGCGAGCCCCGCCTGAACTCCTGCGACGATCTCACCGACGTATTGCTCGATCGGCATGACTTCGTCGGAATCGAGATATTGGATTCCGAGTCCACCTCCGACGTTGAGCCAGGTGGTCTCGACGCCGTGTTGGGCCTTCATTCGGGCTGCAAACTCCGCGATGAGCTCAGCGCCGCCACGCTGGGCGTCCGCATCCAGAAGCTGCGAGCCGACGTGGCAGTGGTAGCCGATTACGTGAAGACCCAGTTCGAGGGCGCGGACCGTGGCGCGTTCTGCCGAGCCGTCGCCGATATTGAATCCAAACTTGGTGTCGGCCTGTCCTGTCGAGATCTTTTCGTGGGTCTGGGGGTCAACACCGGGCGCCAAGCGGATGGCGATACCCGGACGGTAGCCGGAAGGCGACTTGGCGAAGACGTCCGCGATCGCTTCCAGCTCTCGAAAGTTGTCCGCGACGATCTGGCCCAGGCCCAGGGTGACGGCCAGTTCGATCTCGGCGCGCGACTTGTTGTTGCCGTGCAGATAGACCCTTCTGGGGTCGGCCCCCGCCGCTAGCGCCGCCCTGACCTCGCCTTCCGATGCACCGTCGAGCCGACATCCCTGGTTTGCAGCGATGGCCAGCAGCGCATAGGTCGAATTCGCCTTGGTTGCAAAGGACACTTCGCCGTTGGGCCACAGCTTCTTCAGCGAAGACTGAAATCGTTCGATGCGCTTTTCGAACCCAGACTCAGAAAGCACGTAGAGGGGTGTTCCGAACTCAGAGGCCAATTGTCTGGCTTGTTCCTCGGTCACTCGAAAGCGTGTGTCTTGAGTCGGCGCGGCCGTCATGCGAACCCAGATTATGGCATGGCAGCTCTCGCCCCAGTCCGGGAAGGACTAACGGATTGTCGTAGGCGGAGTTCCACCCTACTTGAAGGACTTCTGGAGCTTGGACACCAATTCCAGAGTACGAACGTCCTTACCGGCAGGCTTCGCGCCCTCTGGCGATCCAGGACCCAGCATGAGACTCCGCAGCACGTTCCTTCACCTTCAGCGCCAGCTAGAAGAAGTTCCCGACCACGGCTTTGTTCACGCTACCGACGACGCCCCTGCCGAAGCAGCCCACCGATTGTTGCTGGGTGTGATCGAGGCGATCCCCGATGCGGTGCTGCTCGTGGACCCCTTTGACCAAATCATCTTGGCGAACAAGCAGGTTGAAGAACTGTTCGGTTACAGCCGCAGTGACCTGGTGGGACGGCCGATCGCCGACCTGATCCCCGAACGCTTGCGCTTTGTCCATGAAAGGCACGTTAGGCGCTATCAGGAAGACCCATACACTCGGCCAATGGGGCAGGGTGGCGATCTGTGGGCACTGAGAAAAGACGCCAGCGAGGTGGCGGTCAGGATCACGCTCAGCCCGATCCACGCTCCTGATGGCTTGTTTGTTTTGGCACTGATCCGAGATGTCACCGAGGAAAGGCAAATCGCGATGGAAAGGCGGAAGTCCGAGGAGCGGTACAGGGGTCTCGTGGAGGCCCTCGATGACATCGTTTATGTCGTGCATCTCACCGAGGATGCCATGCGGGGCAAGGTGGACTTCGTGAGCCAGAAGGTCACCGAGATTCTCGGATATGAAGGGCAGGAGTTCATCGACGACCCGTCCCTGTGGATGACGAGGCTCCACCCAGATGACCTACCATCGGTGACGGAGCAGACCGATCGCATGGTCAGCACGAAGGCACCCTGCGAGCGCCGGTTTCGAATACAAACCAAGTCTGGCGATCGTTTCTACTGGATTAGGGACCGAGTAGCTCCAATCTTGGACGAGCGTGGCGAAATGGCCTCGTTTCAGGGCGTGGCGACAATCCTGCCAGATCCAGCATAGGTCCCGACCATCGCTCGGTCCATTGCAAGACGCTCCATAATGCCAATGCGATGGACGTCATCCGATACCGGCCGGCTGAAGCGGTGAAATGGCTGAGCCACGGAGCAGGACACCTGCGCAAGGAGGCGGCGCGACAATCCGGCAGCATCCTGCGCAGAGAGGGAACGCGAACCATCCAGAAAGACCTGATGGATGCCGCCGAAGTCCTGCTGGGTGTGGGAAAGAGCGCGATCGCTGAGATCATGCATGTGGGCGCGGCAGGCGTCGAGTACATCCTTCACAAAGACCGTTTTGAGGTTCACAAGGGAAACTCGATGAAAGTCTATCGCTACAAGGACGTGATGGCGATGAAGATGCGCGGCGACCGTCTTTCGGTCCAGATGAAGGCTGCGACGGCGACCATTGCCCCCCCGGCGCACATTGTCTCGGCGAGGGTCCGGGTGCCGATCGGCTGGTCGCGCAACGGGATCGAAGTGCCCTACGAGATGTTGCTCGACGAACTCTCAGCACGCTGCGGGATTGAGATTGAGAGCCCGTGAGGGACTGAGGAACAAGGGACAAAGGGGATCACGTTGGGCAGACTCTCAGTCTGCATTCGCAAAAGCCGCTCCACCAATTGGTGAGGGAACGCAGGGACAAAGAGAAGAGGCCATGAGGAGGTGAGACACTCTCGGTCCAAACCTGGCATCAAATCCTTCACCCGCTCACCGACTCACACACTCACCCTCTCACCCTCTCACCCACTCTCCGACTCATCTTCTCTTCCAGCCAGTCACCAAACAACGCGAGCACCTTTCCCCTGTGGCTGATCGAATGTTTCTGGTCCGCAGAGAGGTCGGCCATGCAGCAGCCGCGATCTGGGAGGTAGAAGATCGGGTCGTAGCCGAAGCCACCCGAGCCCGAGGGGGCATAGGCGATGCGGCCGTCGCAGGTGGATTCGAAGATGAGAGGGGGAGAGGGTGAGTCGGTGAGTGGGTGACTAGCCCCTTCCTCCTGGAGCGAAGCGAGAGGAGGAAGGGGTTGGGGATGGAGGTCTGCGAGCGGAGCGACCTGCGACCTGCGACCTGCGACCTGTCCCTCCGTCCCTTCGTCCCCTTGTCCCCCGGTCCCTTCCGGTCCCAAATTCGTCAATCGACAATCGTCAATCGTCAATCGCCCCGCCACCGCCACACAGCACCGGAACCGCGCCGTCCGCTTCTCCTCCGGCACATCCTTCATCAACTTAAGGATGCGCGCCATCTTCTCGGGGAACAGAAGGTCTTCCCCGCCGAAGCGCTTCGACATGTGCCCCGGCGCGCCATCGAGGGCGTCGATCTCCAGGCCCGCGTCGTCCGCGATGCAGAGCTCCCCGGTGAACGCCGCTGCTGAAAGCGCCTTGATCGCCGCGTTCTCGGCATACGTCTCGCCGGTTTCCTCGGGCTCCGGCGCACCGGGATAGTCAGCGAGGGTCTTGATCTCAAGCTTGGGAAACCGCCGGGAGAGGATGGCCACCATCTCCCCGGCCTTCTTGCGGTTGTGCGTGGCGATGACTATTCTCATGCTCTGGACCGAGTGTCATTATGGTTGAGGGTTGAACTCCGTGCGGCAAGTCGCGTCAAACTCATCGAGGGTTCGTCATGATTTCCCTGGTGTTCGTTGCCGTAGTCGGCCAGTCCCTTTCGGGACCTCCTCGCGATCCCATGACCTATCTTTCCGACTACCGGCCGCCCGTCCTTGCTCTGAAGGACTTAAGAGCCGTCGGCTTGCGCGCTTTCGTGGGGCGCCGCGCGGTTCGCGGGTACTGGGCCATAGAGTCTGTATGGGTCATTCACCACCCACTTTCGGTCGTGGCTCATTCGCTTGCGAAGGAGATGGCCCCACCTTTTCAATTCGATCAGCTTTCCGATGAACGAATCATGAACCGAGGAACAATCGTGTTCGGAAGGAGTCTTGCGGATCGTCGGGTAGAGGCTAGGGCACGCTCAGGCCGCGAGATACAAGTTTCGGCCGGTCCAAACAAGGGCTGGCATATCCTAAGCAAGTCTGAATACACCACAGTCCTGGTCATCGAATCTCCTCGGCTCGTGGGCTCTATGCCCGCCAAGTGGCCAGCGAAGGCGATGAATGCGGACTCCCTTCCAAAGAGTTGGAAGGGCCTTCCGCTGAAGGAGCTTCCCGCCTTGCCGACGGCATGGGTCCGAACCAGTGAATTGAGCCCAGTCGGCGGAACTCAGTATTGGATGAAATGGGTCGTCCACGAGGACCCTTCGACTCTCTTTCCTCGCCTTTGCTCAGCACTCGAAGCGACCGGTAACTGGGCTCTCCCGGAAAGAAGGTCCTTTCCATTCATCAGCTGCCGGCCCAAGAGACGTGGCGTAGGACCATTGTGGATCAAGCTCGACTTCACCCGCGAACTGGATTCAGAAGTGCCCAAAGCGGGCTGGAGCATCATCCACTCAACAGGCTGATCCCAAACCCCAAACCCTGAACCCCGGACCCTAGACCCCCAACACCCGCTTCTGCTCCAGCACCAACTCATCGATCCCTTTCTTCGCTATTCGGAGGAGTTTGCCGAGGGTTTCCGCGCTGAACGGCTCCTGCTCCGCCGTGCCCTGGATCTCGACGAACTTGCCCGATTCGGTCATCACCACGTTCATATCGGTCGCGGCGGTGCTGTCCTCGTCGTAATTCAGGTCGAGGATCTCGTTGCCCCGGTAGATGCCCACGCTCACGGCCGCGATGGCCTCCTTCAGCAGGGTGCGCTTGAGCATGCGCTGCTGGACCATCCACTGCATGGCGTCGTAGGTCGCCACGTAGGCGGCGGTGATGCTGGCGCAGCGGGTGCCGCCGTCGGCCTGGATGGCGTCGCAATCGAGCGTGATCGTGCGCTCGCCCATGGCGTCGGTGTCCACGACGCAGCGCATGGCGCGCCCGATCAGCCGCTGGATCTCCAGCGAGCGGGCGTTGGGCTTCTGGTTGTCGCGCTGGTTGCGCTGTCTGCCCGAGCGTGGGAGCATGGAGTACTCGGCGGTGACCCACCCCTTGCCGGAGTTTTTGAGGAACGGCGGCACGCGGTCCTCGACGGTCGCGGTGACGAGCACGTGGGTATCGCCCGCCTTGATGAGGCACGAGCCCTCGGCAAACTTGGCAAAGCCTCGGGTGAGGGTGACGGGTCGGAGTTGATCGGGCGCTCGGCCATCGGGTCGCATGAGGGAGAGGATACCGGGCCTATTGGGATGAGTGGGTGATTGAGGATGAATGAGGGTGAATGAGGGGTGATGGGATGATGGGATGATGAGATGATGGCTCCTGTCCGTGTCCGTCCGTGTCCGTCCGTGTCCGTCCGTGGTTGCTGAGGGGACGCTAGGCGATGGGACGATGGGATGAGGGGAAGCCCGGATTGCCCAGGCTCGGATCCTTTCGTCCCGGCTAGATGTTTCCGAAGTACAACTTGCCGTTGTCCTTCAGCCATTGCAGGAGGGCGCTGATCGAGGCGGTGGCGAGGCACACGCTGGTGTCCGCCGCGCCGTAGTACAGGTGGAGCGTGTCGCCATCGGGCAGGACCGTGTAGCCGCATGGGAAGACGACGTTCGCCACGTCGCCCCTTCGCTCATAGTCTTCTTCCGGCCCAAACACCCAGGAGTCCCCGCGCAGGGTGGTGACTTCTGGATTCTCGAGCTCGAACAGAGCGAGCCCGAGGCGATAGAGGCAACCGGCCGGGGTCTGGCGCACGCCGTGATACAGCATCAGCCAGCCTTCTGGGGTCTCGATCAGAGGTGGCGAGAGGCCGATCTTGTTGGCGTCCCACCAGGCGCCCTTGCGCGCCGCAAGAATGCACCGGTGGTGTCCCCAATACTGTAGGTCCGGCGAACGTGAGCTCCAGATGTGCGAGCCAAGCGTCGTGACCGGGCGGTGGATCAGCATCCAGGTTCCGTCGATCTTGCGCGGCAGGAGCGCGGCGTCTTTATCCTCCGGCTGCCCGATGACCCCCATGCGCTCAAAGTGCACGAAGTCCTTGGTCGTCGCCAGCGAGACTCCGGGGCCGGCATGGGAATAGGACGTGTACGTGATCGCGTACTGGTCCAACTCCTTCAGATAGACGATTCTTGGGTCTTCGACGCCCCAAACCTCTTCAGGGTGTTCCTTTGGTGAAGGTTCAAAGGTCGGACGGGGGTCGACCACCCATCCGTCGATGCCGTTTTCAGACCTGGCCGCCGTCAAGTGAGAGATACCGGACCGATCTTCGACCCGGCAGAGGAGAAGCGTCGTGCCGTCCTTGAGCACGGTCGCACCCGCATTGAAGACCGAGTTCACCGGATACGGCCAGTGATCCGCAGTCAGGAGTGGGTTGTGCGGATACCGGCTGAAGAGATTGGCGTAGTGACTGCTCATCGCACGACGGCCTTGTCGGGCAAGGGCACGGGGGCCGAGAACGGAGTGGACTCTGCAAGGTACATCTCACCTAAGGACAGCAGAAAGGCGAGCGTCGATTCTGCTCCCATGTTCTCATTCACGCCATCCGGATGCAGGCCGTCTCGACACCCGCCTGAGCCAAGATCGTAAAGGGGCTGTCCCAAGTCGTTGAGTCCGAGGAACCAGTCAAAGGTCGACTGAGTGCTCGCTATCCATTTCGGCTCGTTCGTCACCCGATGCGCGGCCAGGCACGCCTTGATCGTGCAGAACGCTTCAATGGGTTGCTGGTCGAAGCGCGCGCACTCACAGCCTTTGCGGTAGTGCCCGTGGCTTCCAATCGGCGAGAAGCTGCCCGATTCCGAGGTCTGGATGGCAGTGAGCCATTCGAGCGACTCAATGCCGATCGCCACAGCGTCTTCCCGGCCCATGCTGCGGCCTGAGACAATCAGGGCATACGGGATGATCGCGTTGCTATAGGCGACGATGCTCTCATACCATCGCCAGTCAGGCTCTGAGTTGAGGTGATAGCTTCTGATGAGCCGATCCACGAGTTCCTCGCGGAGGACCTCCACGGACTCGTCCGAACCCTGGCTTTGCAGGTACTCATCAAAGCCGTTGAGAGCAAAAGCCCATGCCCTTGGGCTGGTGAACGCCTCGGCTGCCGGAAGGCCATCCTGAAATAGCCGTCGCGCAACGATTGACCGTCTGGCGGATTTCGAGCGGTTGCTGGTGAAACCAAGCGCCCAAAGAGCGCGCCCGTGCGAATCTTCTGAACCGATCTTCTCGAGCCATCGGCGCTCATAGCTCATGAAGTTCCGGAATCGCCCGACCAGCGGATTGAAGGAGTGCCAAAGGAAGGCCATGTACTTGGCAGCAAGTTCCTTAACATGCAGTCCTTCGCCTAAACCCAGATAGTCCACCAACGTAACGAGCATGAGGGCCCTCGCGTTGTCGTCCACGCAATACCCTTCGTCATAGTTCGGCACGTCGAATACGGCGTGTTGGAGCAATCCAGTGTCATCGGTCATCCGGCGCAGGTGAGACAGTTTGAACGCCGGCAGCTCGATCGGACGGTCCTTGAGCGATTTGAGTTCGAAAGCTCGTCCGTGCACGGACTCCCTCTCCACTGCCGCAAGCTTGAAGACGCGAATCGTCTCGCGGGCCACCTCGGACCAGACCATCTTTCTGCCGGCGCGATAGGCCTCCTGGCGCATCTTCTTGCGAGCGTCGCCGTCCCTTAGGAGGCCTCCAACGGCTTCGGCGATCGCGGACGGCGTGCGCTGCGGCACAAGGACGCCCCGCCCATTCGCCAAGAGTTCTGTGGCGCAGGGATACGCCGTAGAAACGACGGCGGAGCCCATGCCAAAGGCCATCGCGAGCGTTCCGGATGAAATCTGCTCCGAATTGACATAAGGAGTGATGTAAACGTCGGTTGCGCCCAGAAACTCCGTTAACTCTTCGATGCTGAGGAACCTGTCGTGAAAGACCAAATTGGCTGAGACGCCCAATCGATCTGCGAGCTGGCGCAGGCTCAGCCGATAGGCTTCGCCTTCGTTCTCGCGGATGTGCGGGTGCGTCACGCCGACTACGGTATAGACGGTGTTCGCAAACTCTTCTGCAATTGCGGGCAGGGCTCGGATGACATCCTCTATTCCCTTGTCGGGAGAGAGCAAGCCAAACGTCATCAACGTCCTCTTCCCGGACAGTCCAATCTCCTCTTTCAGGTCCTCAGGATTACGGAACTTGGTATCGGGGATGCCGTGCGGGATAACGACGATCTTCTCGGGCTTCGTGCCATGAACGGAAACCAGGAGGTTCTTTGAATACTCGTTCATGACGATGAGGAGGGTGGAGCGCTCAAGGACCTCGCCAAAGACGCGCCGTTGATGCTCAGACGGCGTCCTGAGGATCGTGTGCAGCGTGGTCACCACGGGCGCCCTAAGCTCGCGCAGCAGCGTCAGCACATGGCTGCCGGCGTTGCCTCCAAAAATGCCGTACTCATGCTGAAGGTTGACGACATCAACCCGCGCGAGATTCAGGTACTCCGCAGCCCGCCTGAACGACGCCGTGTCCGCTTCATCGATCTCGATGCGGACCGCCGAAGAGTAGTCGTAGCTATCTTCCCGATCGTTGATGGCCGCCACAACCACCGCTTCGCTTCCCAGTTCACGGCACAGGGCGTCGTTCAAATCCGAAGCAAAAGTGGCGATGCCGCATTGCCTGGGCGAGAACGTGCTCACCACCGCCACGCGCTTCACGAGCGAACTGGTTCTTGGTTGTCTCATTTCTGTGCCTCCCGGCGTGAGATCACGGACAGGAAACGGTCGGTGCCGCATCAATGTAGTCAGGCGGTTGCCGCTGGAATCTCAAGTGAGCGGCAGTGCCGGCAGGTTCAGAGCCAGCCGTCCATTAGGTCCGTCGCCAGGTCAATCAAATGAGGGGGCGACGAAAAATACGACGGATAGGGATGCCCGTATACCTAGCCGTACTCCGTAACCCCTCCGGCCGTTACACCCAACGCAAAAGCATCTTGCGGGGCGCGTTATGAGACTCAGAGAGAACTTCCTTCGAGACGAGGGCGTCGGGCTCGCTTGCCGGCGCAACGGCGAATCCGGCCCTCCCACCTACGGGCCTCCCGCGGCCGTTGGCCCGCGCGAAGCTTGACCTATCGTGAAATCGAGAGGTCCACGCGAATTTCCTTTCCTTCCTCGACCGTCACGTTTCGCATGTCCTGGATTAGGCGATTCATATTCGGCACGCCGGCGACGTAAACGTGATTTTGGCCCGGCGGAACGCGAAGAATGTAATGGCCTTCAGCGTCCGCAATGGCCGTCTGCACCCAGGCACCGGATCTCGGCCTCGCGGGACCGTAGACACCGACATAGGCGCCTTCGATGGGCTTTCCGTCGCTGAACTTGACGGTGCCGATGATGAGCCCCCCTTTGATGAGCTTGATATCCAGGCCGGACTTTGTTTCGCCGGTCTTGGCCTCGGTTCGATCGAACGCTACGGATGTCCAGGCCTGCTCCAGATCGCCGGTGAGAAACGCGTTGACGTTGTACCTGCCTGGCGTGAGCTGCCCGATGGAGCACGAACCGTCCTTTGCCGTCACCGTTTGGCCCAAGCCGCAGACAGGAGCGCGAAAGAAAGTGCGCGATTCATGTGGACCATCCTCCATCCCTCGTCGAAGCAGGCACGAACAACTGATAGCCGCATCCAAGGATGGTCCCGGTTCAAGTTCGGCGGCCGGACCTTACAAGAGTAGAAGGGCCGCGGCCGCCGCCGGGCCGGCCGTATCGGTGCGCAAGACCAGCGGGCCCAGAGTGACGCCGCGATCCCCAATCACCGCCAGCTCCTTGGGGGACCAGCCGCCCTCAGGGCCGACGACGAGGGTGATTTCGGATTGCGGATTGCGGATTGCAGATTGCGGTCCGACTTCGGATTCCGGATTCTGGATTTTGGATTGGACTCGGTCGGTTAGCGTCGCTGAGAGCCCTTCCAATTCGCTGAGCACGATCGCGTCGGGGACTTGGGAGAGAACCGCCTTGAGGTCGGGGAGGGCTTCGATCTTTGGGAGGCGGGTGCGGTAGCACTGCTCCGCCGATTCGCGAATGATGGCCTCGAGGCGCTTCAGTTTGGCCGAGAGCTTGCTAGGCTCCCATCGGACCACGCTGCGATCGGCGGGAAACATCACGAACCTGGACACGCCAATCTCGGTGCCCATGCGGACGACCGTCTCCAACCTGTCGCCCTTGGGCAGCGCCTGGGCAAGAGTGACGTGGATCCTCGGCTCCGTGTCTGGTCTCTCTACTCGCTCCGGGATTGCTTCCCTGCCCTCCAGACGACACACGATCAGCGAGCCGTCATCAGGCAGTACGGCAAAGGGATCGCCCGACTGGAGCCGAAGCACCTTTCTCAGCTTGTCGAGCGCGGGCTGAGGCAGCTCGAAGGGCGCGTCGGACGGCGCGCCCGGCAAGAACGTCCGTGGCAAAGATCGAAGCGAGGGAACGGGAGAACCCATTGCTCAGGAACGTACCCGAAGGCGGCGGCATACCCCTCACCCGGTTCACTTCGTTCACCGACCTCTCCCCCAACCCCTCCCTCAGTTTCGCTTCGCAAAACCAAGGGAGGGGCTACGGACGGTTAACCGCCGGTGATCTTGGCGATGGCGGCGGGAACCGCAAAGCCCTTGGCGGGACCTACCTTGTCGGCGGCGTTCGGCGCGAACTTGGCCATCCCTGCCTTCATCTGCCCGAAGCAACTGGCGCAGCACGCGTAATAGCGCACGCCCTCAAAATCTACAAACCCGTTGGTCCCGTAGTAATTCTTCAGCTCCACTTTGAGGACCGGGCAGAACATCGCTTCCTTCTCGGGGATCGTGCCGAACCTCTTGGGGTCGCCATCGAAGGTGGCCTTGTTGCTTGGGTTCGAGAAATAGAACCGCACGCCGTTGAAATCGGAGAAGCCGCCCTTGGCCTTGGAGGTGTTGATCATCGCGCCGGAGACGGGGTCGAAGAGGCTCGTGCCGATGACCTTGCCCTTGTTCTTGTCGGCCTTAATGCAGACGTCCGGGGTCTTTGAAAAGGTCCCCATGCAGTTGGCGCAGCACGTCCGGTAGCGCACGCCTTTGTAGTCGAATGCCGGGCTTTCGACGGTCACGGGCTCGCCAGCAATGGGGCACACAGGGCCGTCGGCGACGGCCATTGGGGATAGGGTTAGGGCAACAATCGCATTCAGCAGCATGTCATCGTTCTCCAGTTCGGCTTTGTGGGCCTGAGACCATTTTAGCGCAAGGTACGCCCGATCTTGACGAAAGAGTCTCTATTGACCCGAGGTCCACCACGCTTGCAGCGCCGCCGCGTCGCCTTTGAACTTCGAGCGATCCACCGCGCCGGTGATTCCCGGGCAGGCTCCAGAGGAGGTGTACTGCCAGAGCGTCCAGTGCGTGAAGGGTTTGGGGCTTTTTGGCATCGGCCCATAGCGCGCCAGCCACAGTGGGCAGTTGGAGAGCGGGGTGTCGTCTGCTGCCAGGCCCTTCATCTGAGCGGCCAGGAATGAGAGACCCGAATACAGCATGGGCCACTGGCCGGTCACTTCGTGGATTCGCTGGACGAACGCCTCGGCTTCCGCGCGAGACATCGTGGCCGACTCGTAGCCTTCCCAGTCCAAGGCGAGCCTTGCCGTACTTCCGGCTAGGGTGAGCAGGCGGTCCGCCTGGTTCTTTCCAGGTGAGGAGTTGGTACCAAAGTAGTAGGCCCCTACAAGGAGACCGGCGCTCTTGGCCCGGGCCGACCTTTCCGCGAACTTGGGATCGGCCATGGATTTGCCCTGGCCGGCTTTGAGGATGACGGCGAGCACTCCTGAGGCGCGGATGTCGTGAAAGCCGGAGTTTGGGTCCACCTGCTTGGCGTGATGAATGTCGATGATGGCGTCGATCATGCTATTACCTTCAGATAGAGTAATGGAATCTGGCGCGAACGTCAACTTCGCCTGCAAGTTGTCTGACTCACGGCGAGCAACACTTGATACGGAAGGCGATTAGGGCCTGTGAGGCGGGGCTACGTCGGCATCGGGTTTTTGGGGTGAGACCACGGTTTGGGTGGCGGTGTAACCCAAGCGAGACGGCCTGGCACCCTTCGTTGGGTAGTGCCTGGATCCAACCCGGTTGAGTCCGCGCCTAGCACTTCGGCGGATTGACGGGTTTGCCCGTCTTGGCGCTTTCCAGGGCCGAGAGCGCGAGGCTCATCGCCATCCAGCCGTCTTGGGGGCTGACAGGCAGCGGTTTGCTTTGCGTCACTCCGTCCACAAACGCCCGAAGCTCCTGGTAATACGGGTCGTCGGTTGGGCTCAGGGGCGCCTCGTTGCCGCCTTTTGGCTTGGCCGTCGCGCCCCCTGGGTCCTGCCCCGCGCCGGTTCCCGAGGCCACGTGCGTTCTCAAGGTCGCCGTGTTCCTGCTGTCGTATTCGATCATGCCCTCGCTCCCGCAGACCTCGAAGGTCACCCGAAAGCCGGAAGGGTCCATCCATGTCGCCTCCACATGGGCAAGAGCGCCGGAATCGAAAGTCAGGGTCGCCAAAGCATAGTCTGGGCCTGTACCCGTCGCCGCGCCGAGCGAGCGGGCGTACACCTGCGTCACCTCGCCCAGCGTCCATCGGAGCCAGTCGAAGTCGTGGATCGCCAGGTCGAAGAGCACTCCGCCTGACCGGGAGTGATCCATGAACCAGCCGCCCTGTCCGAACGGTGCGCCCCCTCCCCGCCTGGTTCTGGCGGCGGCAGGCTTGCCGATTTTGCCGGACCGGACGGTCTCGGAGGCCCTTCGGAACTCCGGAAAGAACCGCACCACTTGGCCGGGCATCAGGGGCACTCCGGCCTTATCCGCCGCCTCGATCAGTTGGCTCGCTTCCTCCAGAGAGTGCGCCATCGGCTTCTCCATGAACACCGCCCTTCCCGCGGCGATGGCCTTAAGGCCGTATTCGAGGTGAAGGTCGGTCGGGAGGCAGACGTCGACGATGTCGACACGCTCGATCAAGGCCTCCGCGCCGGCTACGTGAATGGCTCCAAACCTCTCCTGATAGCTCGTCACCCGGTCAGGATCAGGATCGAAAAAGTGAAGCTCGACGTCCCGCATTTTCCGATACTGGTTGGCGTGCACGCCACCCATTCCGCCGGCGCCGAGAACCCCGATCTTGACCATAGCTTCATTCTGACCGAGAAGGGGTCCGTAGGTCACAATGGGGAGTGACTTACCTGGCCTACTCGCTGATCGGCTTCGTCGCGGGCATCCTTTCGGGGATGTTCGGCATCGGTGGAGGCGTGCTGATCGTGCCCGCGCTTGTGCTCGCCCTCGGCTTCGACCAGCACCGGGCGCAAGGCACCTCTTTGGCCGTCTTTCTGGTGCCGGTCGGCGCACTCGCGGCCTTCAACTACTACAAGAAAGGGTCCGTGGACTTCGCGGCGGCCGCCGCCATCGCCGTTTGCCTATTTTGCGGCGGGTTCTTCGGCTCCAAGATCGCGCTTGCCTTGCCGGAGCAGACCATCCGCAAAGTCTTTGCCTGCTTCCTGGTGCTTGTCGCCATCCAACTCTTTTTCAAGAAGTGACCCGGGCACGTCCGACATCACACCAGCGTTAACCTTCTTAAGACCGCAACCCCAAGCTATGAAGCCAATCATGACCGTCATTAGGGCTCTCCTCATCCTCGTCGTCTACGCTATGGCCGCGCTGTTCTCAGCCGGTTGCGGCACTACCGCCTCTGAGGAGCCGGCCGCCTGGGAACCCATGGGAAACTCGGCCCCGAGGTTCGAGGGAGACGAGCTTTCAAAAAAGGTCGCCGAGTTCGCGGTTGGGCGATGGTGCCTTTGCGGCATCACGAACCTTGACTTCGAGGGCCAGCCAAAGGTCTTTCAAACCAAGGAAAGCACCAAACCCGATCCCAAGCGCTGGTGGCAGTTCGAGAAGGACGGCACCTTCAGTTGTGGCAACGACGAATCCGGATGGAAGCTCGAAGGCAAGTATTCGGCCGACTACAGCCAGCTTTCCCTTTCCTATGAAACGATGGACGGGCGGCCCGTCGACGAGGTCCTGCCGGCGTATATGCGCGAGCACCCGAAGACCGAGAAAGAGTTCCGGCAGTTGCGGCAGTGGAGCATTCTCAAGCTCGACGGTGACAGGAAGCGGTTCTACTTCTTGGGGTCGGCTCCGAGCAAGCTGGACCCGACGGTTCAGCGGACCGCGATCGAGGCCAAGGGCCTTCAGCGGTTGAAGCCGGTGTTTGGGAAGAAGGCGCAATAGGGACAAAGGGACAAAGGGACGAGGGGACGAGGCAAGCCGTGGGGCAGAATCTCAGTCTGCCTGTCCTAAAGGACCAAACGACTTGGCTTCGCGACACTCACACTCACGGTAACCCGACAGCCAGACTCGCTCCAGTCAGCAAAGAGCCAGGCAAGGACGCCCGAACTCCTTTCCACTGTCCCTTCGTCTCTTGGTCCCTAGGTCCCTTCAGTCCCTCCAATCTCCAGTCCCTCCATCCCTCAAATCTTCCATTGCGGATAAACTCTGTCCCACTCGGCCACAAGGCCGAGCGCAACGGGAGACTGAAATGCGCATCGGCAGACTACTCAAGCATTGGACCCTGATCGGCGTCGTGGGCGCGGCGCTGGCCCTCGCCGGCTGCGGCGGTGGCGACGACACGCCGAAGCCGACGCCCAACAACCCCAATCCGGAAAAGCCAAAGACCGCTTCGGCCGCCCAACCGGGCGGCCAAGAGAGCGTGCAAGTGATCTCGCCGGCGGCGGGCGCTATGAGCCCGGTCACCGGCACCGACAGCGTTCAAGGCGGCGGGAGCGGGGTCGGCAACGTGATGAAGGACCGCGCTCGCGGAATCGCCGGCGATGCGCCCAGCAGTTTGAACCAGGGAACAAGCGACGAGGGCGGGAACTAGCCGCCGGCAGGAAGCGCCGTCCTTCGGCCGCTCCCCATCTGAAGTCGCGCCCCATGCCCGGGACGGAACGTGGACCCGTTCGGTCCGCATCCTGGTCCGCGAACGCTCGGTTCGCAGGCCGGCAGCCAACTTCGGCAGAGCATCCTTCAGGTCCATTTCGACCCCCTCTTCTTCAGCATTGCTCCCACTTTCATTCTGAAGAACGGGCCCCCGCGAGGCCAGGCCGATGCCGCAGCCATCCTCAATCGAGCATAATCAGCCTTACCGCAAGCGCATGGAATCGCCAGGACCTGCCCCAGAAACCTCATTGGCCGCTCAGGCCGCTGCCCCAGGACCCGCGCTTGCCGCAGACCGCCCCTCCTGGGACGCGTATTTCATGCAGATCGCGCACCTGGTGAAGACTCGCGCCACATGCCCGCGACGCCAGGTCGGCGCGGTTATCGTCCGTGACAAACGCATCCTCGCGACGGGCTACAACGGCGCTCCACGGGGGCTCCCACACTGCCCAGCAGGCGGGCCGGAGCACGATTGGCCCGACGGCTGCATGCGCGCCGGGCACTGCATCCGTTCGCTCCACGCCGAGCAAAACGCCATCCTTCAAGCCGCTATGATCGGCATCGCCTGCGAAGGCGCCACGATCTACGTGACCGACCAACCCTGCAACATGTGCGCCAAGATGGTCATCAACGCGGGCATCAGGCGGGTGATCTATCAGGGCCACTACCCCGACGAATTCTCCAAAGAGCTCTTTAGGGATGGCAAGCTCGACGTCTTCGTGTTCAGCGACGGCTCACTGGAACGCCTGGAGCTTGGAGTCGCCTGATGGACGCGGTTCTCGCGGCGCTTTCCGAAGGCAAGCTGCTGAGCGGTTATCGCTTTCCGCTCCTCGCCGGGCTCATTGCCCTCATCATCACCCTGTTCCTAACCCCTGCAGTTCGGCGCATGGCCGTCCATTTCGGCGCGGTGGATGACCCCAAACGGGACGACCGCAGGGTTCATAAAGTACCGCTTCCCCGTTGGGGCGGCATCGCGATCTTTGGCGGCGTTCTGCTGTCTCTCCTCATCATCCTTCCGTTCTCAAATCCGCACGACCCTGTGCCGCTGTATCTGGTTGGCGTCTTGGGAATTGGAGCGATTTTGGTGGTCGTCGGGGCGCTAGACGACCTGCACCAGTTCAGCGCAAAGATCCAACTGGGGGTCCTTTTGCTCGCCGGGCTGGCAGTGCAGCTCTTTCACCCAGACAAAGGAGCGATCGTGCAGATCGCCGGCATGAAGTGGCCCCTGTTCTCCGAAGCGGGGTCTTGGGTTGAGTTCGGCATCTGGGCGTTCCCGCTCACGGCAATCTACATCTTCGTGGTTTCTAAGACCATGGACACCATCGACGGGATCGATGGGTTGGCGGCAGGAATCGCCGCCATCGCGGGCGCTGCTTTCTCGCTAATCGCGACCTACGAAGGCCAGCCTCGGGTCGCTCTGATCTCGGCGGCCGTTTCGGGGGCCTCTCTCGGCTTTCTCAAGCACAACTACAACCCGTCGAGGATCATCATGGGCACGGGCGGCGCGCAGTTCCTGGGGTTCATCTTGGCGGCGCTGAGCATCGTGGGCGCGATGAAAACGGCGGCGGCGGTGGCGATCGTCGTGCCGGTGCTGGTCTTCGGCATCCCCCTCTTCGACGCGATTCAGGTGGTCATCCGTCGAAAGCTCGCGAAGGTGCCCATCACCCAGGCCGACAAGCGCCACATCCACCATCAGCTCTTGGATCGGGGGCTCTCGCAACGGCAGGCGGTTTGGGTGCTCTATTCCATCGCCATCGTGCTCAGCGTGGCGCTCGTCGTGGTCGTGAGGCTGTATGGCTAAGCCCAAGATCGCTTGCGTGGTGGGCACGCGCCCGGACGCCATCAAGAGCGCGCCCGTTGTGCTCGAGCTCCAGAGGTTCGACTCAGACTTCGAGACCGTGTTGGTCTCCACGGGCCAGCACCGCGAGATGTTGGACCAGGCGCTGAGCGCGTTTGGACTCGCCGCCGACCACGAACTGGCGATCATGCAGCACGGGCAATCTTTGGCCGAGATCACAACAAAGGCGCTCGGTGGGCTCGACCGCCTTTTCGCCGACATCGCCCCGGATTATGTGGTCGCTCAGGGCGACACCACCAGCACCTTCTGCGCCAGCCTGGCGGCGTTTTACCGGCGGATCCCGTTTGGGCATGTCGAGGCCGGCCTGCGGACGCCCCGCATCGACAACCCCTTTCCGGAGGAGTTCAACCGCCGCGCGACCGGCATGATCGCCACCCACCACTTCCCTCCCACCGCCTGGGCAGCGGAGAACCTTCGCCGGGAGGGCGTGCCCGAGGACCGCATCCTGGTCACGGGCAACACCGGCATCGACGCCGTGCTCCAGATGGCGGAGCGCCACCCTGAAGGTTGGTTCGCGGACCGCCCTGAGCGCGTGGTCCTTCTCACCACCCACCGTCGGGATAACTGGGGGGAGCCGCAGCGGCAGATCGCGCTCGCCGCTCGCGAACTCGCCGACCGCCACGAGGACACGCTGCTCGTGGTCGCGATGCATCGTAACCCCCAGGTGCGCGAGACCCTAAGGGGCGTGCTCGAAGGCCACCCGCGCACCATGCTCATTGAGCCGCCGGAGTATGAGCGGTTCGTCAAGCTCATGCAGCGCAGCACCCTCATCCTTACCGATTCGGGAGGCGTCCAGGAGGAGGCGCCGGCGTTTGGCGTTCCCGTGCTCGTGCTGCGCGAGACCACCGAGCGCCCCGAAGGTGTGGAGGCGGGGGCTGCGAAGCTGGTGGGGACCGACTACACCGCCATCGTCACCGAAGGGACCCGCCTTCTTTCCGATCCTGCCGCCCACAGGGCGATGTCGCAGGTCAGCAGCCCCTACGGCGACGGCAGGGCCTCCGCGAGGATTCGGCACGTCATCGGACGGGCCCTAGGAGTGGAAACGCCGGAGGCGCCCCCCTGGACCTAATCCAAGCCATCGTCTTGGGGCTGCTGCAAGGCCTGACCGAGTTCCTGCCCGTCAGCAGCACGGCTCACATCCGCATCGTGCCGGCGCTAGCGGGCTGGAACGATCCGGGACCGGCGTTCACGGCCGCGATTCAGTTGGGCACGCTGCTCGCGGTCCTGATCTACTTTCGGACCGAGCTCCTTCATGCCGTTCGCGGATGGGTTTCGAGTCTGACGGGGCGTGGGTACAACACCCAAGAAGCGCGAATGGGCTGGGCGATCTTTGTCGGCACGATCCCCATCGTGGTGCTGGGCGTGCTCTTCAAGGACCAGATAGAGAACGAGTGGCGCTCGCTGAACATCGTCGCCGGGTCGCTCATTTTGATGGGATTGGTGCTTTTGGCCGCCGAGTTCTTGGGCAGCCGGAAGCGGGGCGAGTCCTCGATGACGCCGAAGGACGGTCTATGGGTGGGGCTTTGGCAAAGTCTCGCGCTGGTGCCTGGCATGAGCCGAAGCGGGAGCTCGATTGCAGGCGCGCTGTTTCTGGGGATGGACCGCCCTTCGGCGGCGCGCTTGAGCTTTCTCTTGAGCGTCCCGAGCGTTTTCGCTGCCGGCATTTTCAGCATCGTCAAGCACCGGCACGAGCTTCTGGGCAGCGAACTGGTTCCGATGCTGGTGGCCAATGGGGTTTCCTTCCTTTCGGGCTATCTGGCGATCGCGTTCCTCATCAAGATGCTGCAGCGGCATGGGACCTATTGGTTCGTCGCGTACCGGGTGGTGTTGGGCCTGGCGATCTATGGGCTAATGGCGTCAGGGACGCTCTCACCGATGGCAGGAATGGAAGGGCCCGCGGTGCCGAGTTCTTCGAGCCGTTGAGTACGCCCCCCCTCACCCGGTCCCGTGAGGCGCAGGATCTTCGATTCGCTAAGCTCACCGGCCTCACCAACGAGGAGCGCGGCGGTCCAAATGGCCCCTTCGCCCTTGGAACACCGCAGTTCCCCAATGCCTCTCGCCTCTCGCCTCTCGCCTTCGCCTCTCGCCTCTCGCCTCTCGCCTCTCGCCTCTCGCCCTACGGCAGAATCCTCCCCACGCTTCCGCTGGGATGCTCGATGCCTAGGATCATGCTGAGGGTCGGGGCGATGTCACTCACCGACACCCGCTCGCGACGGAGCCCTGCCCGCGACCCGATTCCGAATGCCAGGATCGGAACGTGGGCGTCATAGGCCCACGGCGAGCCGTGGCTGGTGCCCGAGCCGCCCGCGAAGAGCGTACCTGGAGTCTCGAACAGCATCACGTCGCCGCTGAGCAACCGGTTGTAGCCGTTGGCCACCTGCTGGGTCCAGGACCAAGCCGGAAGCGCTCCCCTCAAGATATCCTCACCGGTGAACGCCTCGACAATGCCCTCAAAACCTCTCGCCGCGTTCGCAGCAACTCGCTGCGCTTCAGCAAGGTCGATGCCCTTGGAGGCGAGCAGTTCACGGTCCAGATAAAGCTGAGGTGGCTCGCAATAGAGCACCCACTTGCCTTCACCGTACTTGCTCGTGAGCGCAGCCTCGATAGCGTCTCGCAGCTTTGCGGTTGCACCTCGGATCGCATGCCCCACCCTGTAAGTGTCCTTCGCTTCCTCGGGGATCGGGGCGACGCCGTGGTCGGCAGTCACCACGATGGTCGTGCTCTTCAAGCCGCCCTTCACCTTCTTGTCGAGGGTGTTGAAAAGGTCGCTGAGCAGGCGGTCTGTTCGGACCGAAATGTCCATGACCTCCGGGCTGTTGGGCCCGTAGGCGTGGCCCACATAGTCGTTCGTCGAGAGGTTGATGCAGAGCATATCGGGCACATCGTCCCGGCCCAAGCTCTCCTCGTCAAGCGCGCGCTTCACCGTCTCAAAAACGTACTCCTGCGCAAAACTGCTCCGAGTGAAGTTCCCCATGCTTGCCGACCGGGTCGAACCCGCGATCGGGTGGCTGAACACCGGGCTCGTGGGACCGCCCTTGACGAACGGCGCCGGCCGCGTGAGCTGATAAGCAGAGTCGGGGAGCAGAGGCCCCCACGTTCTGGCGAAGGAGCTTTCGGGGATCTTCTCGCCGTTCATCTTCTCCACCCATTCCGGCAGCTTGCCAGAGGGCGCGTAGAAGGTGCTGGTCACCCAGCCCCCGGCGCCGCTATCGAACCAGATCACCGTGTCGGCCGCGTGCCCGGAGAGGAGGATCGACGCGCGGTCCTTGAGGGCGATGCCCACCACTTTGGCTTTACCCGCTGTCGCCATCTTCAGCTCGTCGCCGACCGTCGTCACCCGCTGGTTCTTTGGGCTCATCGGGTTCGCCGTGCCGCCGACCGTTTTCACCGAAGCGTCCTCCACGCAGTACACCGCCTTGCGAGTCGAGCGGTCGAACCACACGTTGTCGGCGATGCCGTTCAGCGCAGGGATGCTGCCCGTTGTGATCACGCCGTGGCCCACGCCGGTCACCGTGGGGACGTGGTCATAGTGCGCGTCAGCGAAGTGGGCGCCCTGCGAGACCAGGAAGTTGAACCCGCCGACCGAGGACCCCTTCTTGGCGGGCAAGTAGTCCTTCTCAAACCGGGTCACATAGTCCTCTCGGAATTGGTCGATGCTGATGACCACAACAAGCCGTGGCCGGGCGGCCTCCGCTGCCATCGGCCCCGAAGTCGGCGAATCCAGGCTGCACGAAGATAGCCCGAACAGGGAGGCGAAGACCAGCAATCCGTTCATGAAGGCCATTCTACAGTTCCGAATCAATGAGATGCTGTTTCCTCACGGTTAGGAGGATTTTGGGCAGCGATGCCGTATACAATGCCTTACCATGCAAAACCGAGCAATCCTAACTCTGTCGCTGTCGGCCATTTCTGTTGCCGGCGCAATGGCGCAGGCCGACCCGGGCACGGTCAGTCGAATCGTCGACGAGGGCAAGAACCGCAGCCAGGTGATGAACCACCTGAAGTACCTGACCCAGGACATTGGTCCCCGATTGACCGGGTCATTCAGCCTTCAGCGAGCCGTCGAGTGGACCGCCTTCCGCTTCCGCATGTACGGTTGCGACGTGCGGATCGAGAAATGGGGCGAAGTACCGGTCGGGTTCCAGCGGGGCAAGAACGGCTATGGGATGATGGTCGCGCCCTACAACTATCGCTTCGAGTACACGTCGCCCTCTTGGACGCAGGGCACCAACGGTCCGGTGCGCGGATACGCCGTCATGGAGCCCAAGACTCTCGCCGAACTCAAGAATGTGCAAGACAAGCTCAAGGGCGCCTGGCTGCTGTCCGACTCGGCTGGCGGCGGCGGCCGTCCGGGCGCAGCGCCGGCGGCGGCGCCGACCGACGAGCAGAAGAAGATCGCCGACGCCATCGCCGCTGCGGGAATCGCCGGACGGGTCACGGGCTCGCGAAACGAGCTGGTGCTTACGAGCGGCCGCTATCAGGGCCTGAAATGGGAGACGCTATCCAAAGACGTTCGGGTGACGATCCGCAAGAGCGACATGGACACCATCAAGTACCAAATCGAGCAAGGACGGAACCCGCAGCTTGAGTTCAATGTGGACCAGCGGTTCTTGAGAGGTCCGATACCCGTGTACAACGTCGTGGCGGAGTTGAAGGGCACGGAGAAGCCTGATGAGTTTGTGATCGTGAGCGGGCACCTGGACTCCTGGGACGGCCCGAACGCGCAGGGAGCGCTCGACAACGGAACCGGGTGCTCGGTGGCTCTGGAAGCAGCGCGAATCCTCCACAAGGTGGGCGCGAAGCCCAAGCGCTCGATCCGATTCATCATGTGGACTGGCGAGGAGCAGGGCCTGTTCGGCTCGCGCGCCTATGTCGAAGCCCACAAGGACGAGATTCTCAAGAACTGCTCTGCGGTGTTCGTCGACGACGGCGGAACCAACTACCAGGGCGGTGTGAGCTGCACCGCTGACATGGAGCCGATGCTGCGCGAGGCTTTCAAACCTGCGATGGAGGCGTTCCCCGAACTGCCGATGACGATACGGGTCGTGGAGAGGATCCCGCGCGGCGGCGGCAGCGACCACGCGCCCTTCAACGGGATCGGCGTACCAGGGTTCTTCTGGTTCGAAACGGGACGCTCGGACTACAACTACGTCCACCACACGCAGCACGACCGCTACGAGATGGCGATCCCCGAATATCTTGTCCAGTCGGCCACCAACTCGGCGGCAGCCTCGTACATCGTGGCCTGCGCGCCGACGATGCTCCCGCGCGAAAAGCCCGCAACGCCTCCTCCGTCTAGCGGCGGCAAGTAGGCTGGAAGGAACAACAGGCGCTCCTCGGCGTGAGCGAGGAGCGCCTGTTCATTTTGCAGGCTTGCGGCCCGCAATCCTACCGGCCTTGGCCGCCTGCTTTCGGCTCCCTATGCGCAGAATGCTGAAACCTGCGCTATCATGAGAGCATTGCGGAGCATCGCTCCGGTTGTTGGTGTTCGCTATGGTGTCGCTGCTGTTCGTTGCCGCCCCGTTCTTTGATGCCCAGCCCGTGAACCTTGAGGGCACACTCTGCCACCCCACACGCCTGATGGCGAAGCTGGGCCGGGCCGAAATGCGCTCGATCGAGGGCGTCGGCGCGAAGGTCCTAAAGACCTTTCCTGAAATCGGCTGGTCGATCCTTGAAACCAAGCCGGGAACGCTCCTTGCGGTCAAGAGAAGCCTCCAAAAGGTGCCCGGAGTTAAGGCGGTCGAACTCGACAGGGCCGCTCAGCCCGCATACGAACCCAACGATCCTCTGTGGCCCGACATGTGGCACATGAGGGCCATCAGGGCCGACAAAGCGTGGGATCACTCCTTCGGCAGTTCCGACGTTACCGTGGCGGTGATCGACACCGGCATCTTGACCACCCATCCTGACCTCGCCGCCAACATCTGGCAGAACCCCGGCGAAACGCCCGCCAACGGGCTCGATGACGACGGTAACGGCTACATCGACGACACGGTCGGCTACGACTTTGCGTACCTCGACAACAACCCCGACGACGTCTACGGCCACGGTACGGCGTGCGCGGGCCTGGTGGCGTCGATCCAGGATAACGCCATCGGCGGAACCGGTGTCGCGCCCCGAGCGAAAATCATGTGCTTGAAGGCATGCATCGATTCGGGCTACTTCTACGACTCCATGACCGTGCCCGCCTACATGTACGCGGCGGATATGGGAGCAAGGGTGCTCTCGATGAGCTACTTTTCGGATAGGGTCAGCCAATCCGAACGGGACGCTATCGACTACTGCTGGAACAACGGCGTGCTTCCTGTTGCGGCAGCCGGCAACTCGTCGAGCGTCATCCCCTATTACCCCGGCGCCTATGAGAACACCCTGAGCGTAGCGGCCATCAACACCAGCTTCGACAAGGCAGGATTTTCGGATTTTGGAACGTGGGTGGACGTGGCGGCGCCGGGAACATCGCTTCGCACGACGACCAGTTCGGGGAGCTACACCTCCGGTTTCGGCGGGACCAGCGGGGCCTGTCCCCACGTCGCGGGCCTGGCGGCACTCCTGTTTGGTTCGAGAACCGGCGTCACCGTCCAAGAGGTTCGAAACGCGATCGAGGACACCGCAACTCCCGTGAATCAGGCGCCCTACGGAGAGTACGCCAACTATGGTCTGGTCAACGCCGAGGCGGCCGTGCTCGCGATTCTGGGCACCCCTGCACCGCCCAAGGACCCGCGCGTACGCTATGTCACCTGCTTGGGCCAGGAGACACAGGACCTGATCTGGCCCGACGACATCATCGCCAGTTCGCGGGTCTATGGCCGGGGCCTGCAGTCCCCGCGCAACATCCGCGTTTGGGTGGGAGGGATCGAACGCAACGTGGTGAATCGGCACCGCGACTACTTCGACTTCGGCTATGCGCCGCCGGTGTATGGGAACATCAAGATCGAGGTGGACGGCAATGTGCTGGTGGACACCCCCATGCCGGGAAGCCCGCGGCGTGCCTATCCGCTCGTCGAAGCATCCTCGCCGGGGGCAAGCGTCATCGGCGGTTACTTCCAGACCCTTCTGCCTGAAGGCGTGAATCTCACTTGCACACGCAGAGGTGACGGTGTGATCTCGATGCAGGGCACGATTCGCCGGGTCCAGATGAACCTGAGCGCGGTGCTGCACCTTCGCCGGAGCTACACGGGCAACCCCAGCGGAACCGAGACCGTGTACCTCTACGATTGGAGCAGCGGGTCTTACCCGTATGGCAACTGGGTGGCGCTGAAGTCGAGCGTGACGCCTGGGTCTCCCCAGAATTTGGACATCAAGCTGAAGAACTTCGCCAAGTACATCGACCCGGAGAAGACGATGTATGTGCTCATCCAGACCAGCAACGACATGCCGGCCGGTTCCGAGCTCAAGCTGGACCAATTGATCTTGAGCGAGTCGCGGTAAGGGGAGGAGGGTGTGGCGTCGGAACCATGAGAATGGCCAAGGACATCGCTCAAATGCCCTGCTAACCGGTCCCATCGGTCTCAGAGTTTTATAGCTATAGTAGTTCTATGCTGGCGCTTTCCCTTGCCGTTGCGGCGGTGATCCTTCCTGCTCCTGCGGTGCTGGACTTCGAAACCCCCGTCGAATCGCTCGGCCTGGCGGTTCTCCAGCTCGCCCAAGCCACCGGCGAAAAGCTGCAGGCCTCCCCCAAGATCGCTCACGAGATCGTGTTCGTCCGCGCCAAGGGAGTCACCGCGCAAGACCTCAAAGCGAGGCTCGCCGCCGTGCTCAATGCCGAATGGACCAGGGAAGGCGCCACCGATTACCTCGGCCGGAGCGCCAAGCTCGACCGCAAGGTTTGGGCCGATCACGTGGCCGTGCGCAGGAAGTACGTCGACGAGGAACTCGCCCGGCTCAAAAAGGAGCTGGAGACCCCCTTCGACCCCAAGTCCCTGGCTGTGGGATTGCAGGGCCTGCAAACAGCGGAAGAAGTTCGCTCTGATCCCCTCGCCGCCCGGGCAAGGTACGAGAAGGAGAAGGCGCTCTATAGTTCCTCCCCGGCAGCCCGGCTGCTCAAACGGCTGCTCCTCGCCTGCAAACCCGACGACTTGGCCGCCGTTGGGCCCTATGAACGCGCCGTGTTCACCGCCAATCCCACCCGCATGCAGCGGGCCTTCGATCCAAGGGGCGTCCAGGCTGCTTGGGCCGCTTTCAACGCCGAGCAGCAGGCCTGGGTGGATACGGTCGCCGCTACGAACTTCAAGGAGGAGGTCGAGGGCCGCACGGTTTCGGACCCTCGCTCACAAACCTGGATCAAGCCGGAGAGCACGGACTTCGAACTCAACGTGATCCGAGGCGATATGGCCGCCCTGTTCATGGTGAACCTGATGGGGAAGGGCCAGGCCCGCGAGCGTAGCGTTCTGACCCAGCTCGTTTGCGCCGACCCCTCGCGCAAGTACCTCGATTCGCGAATTTCCCCGCCGGAACCCAAGCCGGACGACCCGTTCGTCCCGCTCTCGAAGGACGCTGAGGAGTTTTATCAGCGGCTTTTCGATTCCATGCGCGGCGCAAAGGTGGAGGCTCTCTCGCCCAGACTCAAGGAAATCATGCTCGACCCCGTGAAGTTCGAGCCCCTGGAACTGGCCGTTGGGGACCTCTTGCGAGCGGTTGCCGAGAATGAAGAGCAGAACGTGATCGCCAGCCTACCGGACCTCAGCATCGGGGTCTCGATGGCGGTGGACAACGGCAAGCTCAAGCTCTCGGAGGGTCTGACAGCGCTGAACCAGGGGGTCGGCGTGCGAGTTCGGCGGGAGGCCGGCTGGGCCGTATTCACCCCGGACGACCGATTTGAGGCGGCGACGGCGTTTACACCCCGAAAGGCGATGCAGGAACTGATGCGCTCGATCGACGCCAAGGGGCGCCTGGACCTGCGGGACTACGCCGACTACGCCTTCAAGACGGGACGCATCTCGCGGATGGGGCTCGCGGAATGGTACTTGGTGATGATGGACCGCTCCTTGATGGGCGGGCTGGACCGCACGGATTGGAACGCCTTGCGGCTCTATGGGTCGTTCTCGGCCCTGCAGCAGCGGCAGCTTGAGGAGGGGCAGCACTTCCCGATCGGCGCTATGACACCGATGCAAAAGTCCATTGTGGACCGGATCATCTATGCCGGTGAGATTCGTAGCGAGACGCAAGAAGGCAGCGGGAGCGCCAGGTGGCGCGGCCAAGCCAAAGAGCCCACTGAAGCGTTCGGAAACGGACTACCGCCGACCGGGTTTGTGAGCGCCACGGCCAAAGGCGTGCCGTCTCTGGCGGCCTATGCGAGGGATTCGAACGGGAAGGTCAAGCCGCTGAGGACGATCAACGCGTGGACCTTGGCCAACTATGTCGTCAAGTATTCCGGCGACCCCCACATGGTGGCCACCTACGGGATGACGGGGCTCGTGGGCTATGCGCCGGTGACCGAGAAGTTGGTCGCTCTGCGGGTTGAGCCTGCCGAGGGGGTCTGGCGCGAGCTGGCGATGACGATCAACGAGTTCGACCCAGCGGCAAAGCCGGTGCCCTGGGAGCAGCTCCCCGACCCTTGGCCGAAGCAGATTCGCGATGCGATCGCGCAGATTGGGGGCGGAGAGGGCTGAGAGGCGAGAGGCGAGAGGCGAGAGGCGAGAGGAGCGGAGCGGAGAGGAGAGAGAACAAGAAGCCTCCACCTCAAAAGAGGCGGAGGCTTCCATCTCGGGACTCGGTCCCATGGGCTCAGGTTCCCGCAGGCCCCCTCACCCGGTTCGCTTCGCTCACCGGCCTCTCCCACAAGGGGCGAGGTGGTATCTCGGCCTACAGACCTACAGACGTACAGACCTACAGACCTACGAACACATCAACCTACGAACCTCTCCTAGTGCCCTTCGTCTTCCTTCTCGGGGGCGTCGGCCACGGCGGCTTCCGTGGTGATCAAAAGTCCCGCGATCGAAGCGGCGTTCTCAAGCTCCAAACGGACCACTTTGGTCGGGTCCACGATGCCGGCCTTGAACAGGTCTTCGTACTCCAGCGTCGCCGCATTGAAGCCGTAACCGACCTTGCCTTCTTGGACCTTGCTCACGACCACGGAGCCTTCGACGCCGGCGTTCTCCGCAATCGTCCGCACTGGAGATTCCAGCGCCTTCTTGACGATGCGCACGCCGATGATCTCGTCGCCGTCGGTCACGATCTTGTCCAGCACGTCCGCCGCCTGCAGGAGCGCCACACCGCCGCCCACGACGATGCCCTCTTCGAGGGCTGCGCGGGTTGCCGCCAGAGCGTCTTCGATGCGCGCCTTGCGCTCCTTCAGAGCCGTCTCGGTGGGTGCGCCCACCTTGACCACGGCCACGCCGCCGCTCAGCTTGGCGAGCCGCTCCTGGAGCTTCTCCTTGTCGTAGTTGCTCTCGGTGGTCTCGATCTGCTTGGTGATCTGCTTGATCCGGCCCTCGATCGCGTCCTTGGCGCCCTTGCCGCCGATCACGGTCGTGTCTTCCTTGGTGATGACGATCTTCTCACAGCTTCCGAGCTGCTCGATGGTCACGTTTTCCAGCTTGAGACCCAGGTCCTCGCTGATGAACTGGCCACCGGTCAGGATCGCCATGTCTTCGAGCATCGCCTTGCGACGGTCGCCAAATCCGGGGGCCTTCACAGCCGCCACGGGGAGGTTCGCTCGGAGCCGGTTGAGCACGAGCGTGGCGAGGCACTCGGCCTCCAGGTCTTCGGCGACGATGATGAACGGCCTGCCGGTCCGAAGCACCTTTTCGAGCAGCGGAACGATGTCCTGAACGCTGGAGATCTTCTTCTCATAGAAGAGCACCAGCGGGTTCTCGAACACCGTCTCCATGCGCTGTGCATCGGTGATGAAGTAGGGCGAGAGGTAGCCCTTGTCGAACTGCATGCCCTCGACCATGTCGTAGGTCGTCTCGATGCCCTTCGACTCTTCGACGGTCACGACGCCGTCTTTGCCGACCTTGTCCAGAATCTCGGCGACGAGCGCGCCCATCTGGGGGTCGTTCGCGCTGACGGTGGCCACCTGCTCGGCGGCCTGTCGGCCCTTGATGGTCTTGGAATCCTTCTTCAGCTTCTCGACCACAGCCCTGACGGACTTGTCGATGCCGGCCTTGATCTGCGTGGCGTTGCTTCCTGCGGCCACATTGCGGATGCCCTCTTTGAAGATGGCCTGTGCAAGCACGGCGCTGGTGGTGGTTCCGTCACCGGCGAGGTCATTGGTCTTGCTGCTCACTTCGCGGATGAGCTGGGCGCCCATGTTCTCGAAGCGGTCCTCGACCTCGATCTCCTTGGCGATGGTCACACCGTCGTTGATGACGACGGGGCTGCCGAACTTCTTTTCGAGGACGACCGTGCGTCCACGGGGGCCAAGGGTGACCTTGAGGGCGTTGGCGAGTTTGTCGACGCCGGCCTCGAGGGCCTTCCGGGCGTCATCGGCGTATTTAAGGTTCTTTGCTGCCAAATCTGTGTTCTCCTATCTGGGGGAAGGTGCGAGTGGTGAGAGTGGTGAGTGTGGTGAGGATGGTGAAGAAGTGCTGAAACCCCAACAAACGCTGGTGCTTTACGGTTGCGTCCCTTTCACCATTCTCACTATTCTCACAACCCCCACGCTCCCCTCACTTCTTCGCTCCGGCCTTCTCTTTCTTGGCTGCCGGGGCTTCAGTGACCACGGCCAACACGTCGTCTTGGCGCAGGATGATATAGTCCTGGCCCCCGACGGTGACCTCGGTGCCGCTGTACTTGCCATACAGCACCGTATCGCCTACGGCCACATCGACCGGGGTGATCTTGCCGTTGTCCAGCGTCTTGCCTGGGCCAACAGCCAGCACGGTGCCCTTCAAGGGCTTTTCTTTGGCCGTATCGGGGAGAAGGATGCCGCCGGCGCTCTTCTCTTCCAGCGCCGCGGCCTCGACGATGATGCGATCGTGCAAGGGTTTCAGTTTCATAGGCTCTTTGTTCACTCCTTGAGTTCAAAGGGTTTGCGCCGCCTGCCCTGGTTCTTCCAGAGCTCGGTCCTTTCGGACACTTCAGACCCGGATTCCCCGTAGCCGCAGGTTCAGTGCCTGCGTCCGGCTCTCAGACCCGTAGCCGCAGGTTCCGTGCCTGCGCCCAAGAACCAGGGGCAGACGGCAATGGTTAGCAGTATACCGCCGAGAGTGCTAACCTGGAAACCACTCGCAGACTATTTTGGGTTCCAAGACAACTTCTCAGCCGAATTACGATCCACCAGAACGGCCGCACCATCGGCAGACGCGATCGTGCCCCGGCCGGCATGTTCAGGATCAAAGCTCTCGAAGCCGCCCGAGGTCGGCTTTTCACTCCCTCTAGCCGAAAAGACCAGCGGTGTACGGACCGGATCGCTGATCTCGCTGGTTCGCTTTCCGGCCAGAGCTGAATTGTATGCATAACTCCATGCAACTTCCAGCTTCGGGCAATGGGTCGGCCGAACGCCATCTTTCCATCGGTCAGAATGAGAAATTCCTTCCCTTGCCGCCTCGGCCCACGAGGAAGCAACCGGAAGCCGCTCATCGTGGTCGGCGGCATAGACGAGCAGGCCGTCCGCCAATGCACGAGCGTTCCAACGGCACATACTGCGCCTGGCCTGGGCGACGGTGTAGATGCAGACCGGCGCCGAGACGATGTAGGCCCCGCAGGTCAGGGCGCTCAGAACCGCGTACTCCACAATCCTGCGCCGCCGAAACCCGCGCACCGATTGCCAAGCGTAGGCCCAGCCGCATCCCAGATACAACGCAACGATGATCGCCATTGCCGGAAGCGCAACGGACTCGGGATCATAGGCTTGAACCGCCGACAAGATGAGAAAGAGGAGAAACAGGCCAAAGACGAGCACAGCCACCTGTCCCCAAGATGGGAATTTCTCAAAACGGTCGTGAGGGGTATGCCTCATTCTTTCGCCTCACCGTCGCCATTTCTGTTGACGGATAGACTGCCCTGCTAATTGAACCGGCACGCAAGGGCAAAGCCTGTCACTTCCCTACCTTCAGGGCCCAATTCACCCTCTCCTCGTTATGGGACGTCACCCTCGTGGCATGCCCGTCGAGCATTCCGACTGTGGCTCTCGCTCTGCCACTATGCCGCTTCGCCAACCAGTCCTTTCCTCCCGCCGCGTTTGGCCCCCACGCTTCGGCGTCAAACACCATCACCGTGTTTGCAGGCTCGTCCGCGTCGCCTAGCTTCGCGAGCGAAAGCGCCGAGTTGAAGGCATTGGAATACGGGCTCGCCGCGAAACCGCACCTGCCGCCCGACTCTCCGTACTCCTTCAAGATCGTCCTCCAATGTGAAGCAGTCGGCAGCCTGTCGTCGTAATCTTCGGCGTAGTTCAGGAGCGCGATGGATAGGTCCTTAACGTTCGAAATGCAGCTGGACGAGATCGCGGCGCTTCGGGCCGATTCAAAGATCGGCGTAACCGAAAACCCCAGAAACCCGTAGAACAGCGCGCTGAACCAGTAGCTGGTCCGGTAGCGCTTGCGCTCATCGACCGGGTGCAGGCTGAACACCAGGTAGAGCGTCGCCCAGGCGAGCAGCGTCACCAACGCCCCGATCATCGCCTGCTCGCTAACGCCTCTCGGCGTCCACAATGCGAGAAAGGCGCCACCGGTTGCGCATCCGGCAATCCCCAGCAGGACCAATACCACGCCGAGCAGGTTCAGTCCTACTTTGCGGCCATCCATAGCGGCATTATGTCGCTCCTCCGATTCGGGAAGATAAACTATCGCCTCAATGTCCGCACTGAACAGCGACTACGTGCTCCGGGAGGGATTCGAGAAAATGGACTTCGAGAAGGTCCACTCGATGCTCGCCGGCGCTTATTGGTGCCCGGGCATTTCGCGGGCGCTCGTCGAGAAAGCGGCCCGAAACTCCTCGCTCGTCATCGGCTGCTTCTTGGAGGGCCGCCAAGTCGCCTATTGCCGCATCGTCAGCGACAGGGCGACGTTCGGGTGGGTGAGCGACGTCATCGTGGACCCTGAGCATCAGGGCAAGGGGCTGGCTCGAAGGATGGTTAGGTACGCGCTTGCCCATTCTGAGCACCAGGGCTTTCGGCGCTGGGTGCTCAAGACCAGCGATGCGCAAGGCGTCTATTCAGCGGTGGGATTCCGCTTGGTGCCGGACCCCGAGAAGTGGATGGACCATGTGCCCGCGGACCGGCAGGCGGCAGGAGACGATTGAAGCTCGTCTGCAGCAGTCCCTGCCGGCTGGATTCGTTTCTCGCCGGGGAACTAAAGGACCACTCGCGTACTCGCTTGGCGGAACTCATCACGTCCGGCGCCGTGACCGTTGAAGGCAAGCCGCGAAAACCCTCGTTCAAGCTCGAAGCCGGCATGTCCGTCGAGCTTTCGGCCCTCCCGGAGAACCGGCCCGCCCACGATCTGACCCCGGCGGACATCCCTCTGCACGTGCTCTTCGAAGACGGGTACCTCCTTGTGGTCAACAAGCCGCGAGGCATGGCGACCCATCCGGCACCCTCGCTCAAGGAGCCCTCGCTGGTCAACGCTTTGCTGGCTCGCGGCAAGGGCCTGAGTGAGGCGGGCGGCGCCTTTCGGCCTGGTATCGTCCACCGGTTGGACAAAGCCACCACCGGGCTCATCGTTGTCGCCAAGACAGACGCCGCCCACCATGCCCTGGCCCGGCAGTTCGCAGACAAGACGGCGGGACGAACTTACTTGGCCTGGGTCGCTGGCGAGTTTGGCCAGCCAGAGCTGCGGATCGAGGCGCCCATCGGACGCGATCCCAAGAACCGGACGCGCATGGCCGTGGACCCCAAAGGCAAGCCCGCGGCAACCCTCGTACGAGTGCTCAAGGGGCTCAACGCGAGGTCTCTGATCGAGTGTCGTCTGGAGACAGGAAGGACCCACCAGATCAGGGTTCACCTCGCGGCGCTCGGCCACCCGGTTGTGGGAGACGCTGTCTACAACCGGTCGCCCGGGGAGCATCCCCTGCAGCTTCATGCTGCGAGGCTGGAGTTTGAGCATCCGGAGTCTGGCAAGCGGCTTGAGTTCAGTGTCGCACCTCCGGAGGACTTCATCGATGCCGAATCCGGCGTAAGCTAAGGAGCGTGAAGTCTCTCATCGCGTTGCTTGTCGCGGGCACGGCTCTGGTTTGCCCTCCACCGGCCGTACAGAAGGCTGATCCGCCCACAGCTTCAAACCAGCAGCAGCCTGCCGAATCGCTCTTTCAGAAGGTGTTCCCCAAGCCCACGGGACGAAACGGCTATGAGGAATTCCTGCGCGCGGCGGACCTGGCTCAGACGAACCTCTTCAGGATGTTCGCCGAATACTATGCTCGGTTGGAGCAGGAAGCCTCCGGCGCCGATCTGCAAGGGGACGACGGGAAAGTCCTTCCACGGCCCCCGATTCCACCAAACGTCAGACCCGACGACACGCTGCTCGAAGTGGGACGCAAGTGGTCGGCCGCCTTCAGCGCGATTCCCGAGTTGATCCACGTCGGCTGCCAGAAGTCGCCTCACGACCCTCGCACCGATTTCAATGCCCTGACAGTTTTCCCCGAGTTGTGGCAATTTCGATCAATTGCCCGGTTCCTGCGGGTCGTGATGTACGTTCACACCTCGGACGGCGCCCCGGCCAAGGCCACGACGGTGCTCTCCGATGGCCTTCGTTTTGGGGATTCCATCTCAGGCCCAACTGTGATTCACACGCTGGTCGGGTTCGCCGTTCAAGGGATCATGCTCGCCCAAGCAAGCGAGACCCTGAGCGTCCTTTCCGAACGAGATTGCCGAACCTTGGTCTCGGTCGTGGAGGAGCTGCTGGCTCGCCCAAACGCGGCCGCTCGCTCGGTTGCCGGCGAGCGCAGGTTTCTCACCAACACCTTGACTGAGACCTTCAAGCCCGGTCAAGCCAAGCCCCTTCAGGGTCTCCTTGGGGATGAGGAGATCCCTTTGTTCGCCCAGAACCTCAGCTCCAGCCAGATGCTGGAACTGAAAGTCAAACTCACGGGCAGGATCGAGCGCACCTACTCGGCGGTTGCGGCCGCACTTTCGAAACCTGAGAGCGAGTGGTTCAAGGGAGAGGACCTGGAGCAGGCGTTGTCGGACCCTCCGGACGTCTTGGCCGACGTGAAGACCCTCGACGACTTTGCGGACTACCTGGAGGGCATGCTCACACCCATGTTCTCTCAGCTCCAGGTGACGGCGGCCAGGTACCGCACCCAACTGCGGCTCTTGGGGCTCCACTCGAAGATCTTTGCCTTCAGGTGGCATTGGAAGCGGCTGCCCGTCCGCCTCGCCGAGGCCGTGCCGCAGGATCAGCTCGTGGACCCCTTTAGCGGCCAGGAGTTCCAGTACTCAACCAGCGCAAGCGGCTTTAGGCTCTTCAGCCGGGGCTTCAAGAACACCGGGGAGATCGAGCTGAAATACACGAGGCCCGCCTCGGCCGGACGCGACCCGGCTGACCCACCAGGATTTGCTGCAGGTTCAATTGAACCAGGCGCTCAGAGGTTTTTTTTGCGATCTTAAAAAAAGTTCACCGAATTGGCAATATTTCCGCTAAATTAAGAAGCGGGATGACTTTGGTGGGGCCCGGTTCGTACGGGCGTACCCCGTATTCATCCTGCATTATTGGAGGTAGGTATGCGTAAAAATCGTGCGTTTACCCTTATTGAACTCTTAGTCGTGATCGCGATCATCGCGATCCTCGCAGCCATTCTCTTCCCTGTGTTCGCACAGGCGAAGGCCGCTGCCAAGAAGACGTCCTGTATTTCCAACATGAAGCAGCTCACCCTCGCGGGTATCGGCTACATGACGGACTACGACGATATGTGGTTCCCGCGCTATGCGGCGTGCCCCAGCACCGGCCCCACCAGCGACGCCCAGCTGATCTGGTCCGGTCTTCTGCAGCCCTACATCAAAAACCAGGGCATTTTCATTTGCCCGATGTCCCCGTTCAGCGCCTATAGCGAAGTCTGGAGCACCCGAGGCATCCCCTCGATCGGCCAGAACGCTACGATGGGTGGCTGGTATTGGCCCGACAGCAATCCTCCGTGCTACGGCGAGATGATTCTTCGCACGACCACGTGGATGAGCGTTCCGGCCAAGTCGGTCATGTTTGCCGACTCGGTGACCGGTCTCACCAGCGCCGGCTATCGCGGCTACCTGTCGCGAAACGACGGCGTGAACCTCCGTTCGGCCTACACGATCAGTGATCGGCACCAGAACGGAACGGTCCATGCGTTCTTCGATGGCCACGCCAAGTACTATCGCGCCGTAGCGGTCCTTGGGAATCCCAACGCCGCCTACGAGTGCCAGGACAGCTCGCTCTACACGGGCCTCTGGTGGCTCGACAAGAACGCGGCCAAGCTGAAATGGAACCTGACCGACCCGTGCGTCCCGGATCCGTGATGAAATGGCAGGTCCAAAACTCACTTCGAAAGAACTTGGAATCGCTGCTGCAGTAGTCGTGATTGGAGCGGTCGTCGTCTTCGCGACCACCAAGATGTTTGGTGGTTCGAACGAGTCAGCGCCGCAACAAGTCGGCAAAGCCGATTCCGGCCCGGCGGACGGCTCCGTCGCTGCAGACGACAAGCCGAACGAATCGGCGAACTGAGTGGGAAGAGCCCACCGGCAACTGCCGGTGGGCTCTTTTTTTCTGCCTCGATTTTGGGGCACCATTTCCTACAACCAGATCCAAACCAGGAGAAACACCATTTGAAGAAAAACGTTCTGTTCCTAACCTCAGCCTTGGTCTTTTCGCTCCTTCTTGCAGCCGGCGGCTGCAACTCGGGCGGCGCCTCGACGGAAAACTCGTCGGATAGCTCTGCGAGCAGCAGCGACGGCGCCGCGCAAGGCGCCGATGGCGCTCCGAAGCAAAACACGGGCCCCGAAAAGACAGTGAACTCTCCTTCTGAAGCAATGGAAGGCGGCAGCTATCGCATCGCCCCCGCCAATCCCAACGATCCCAAATTCAAACAGGATCCAAACCTCGGCGGCGGCGGATAGCGCCCATGTCGTTTCGAGAGGGCCCTACGTTCTGACGGACGTAGGGCTCTCCGTTTTTTTGATGGGCGCCCAGGAAACTCATTGGGGAAAAGGCGACGCCCCTAATGGGGCCGCTCGTTCGTCCATACTGGCGACATGTGGACCATGCTGACAGCACTCAGTTTGGCGGGCGCCGCACTTCCTGCCCAAGGCGATTCGAACCCGTTCGGGGCCGCGCTCACAGTCCTTGAGACAGAGCGGATTGCGCTCAGTCCAGTCCTCGACGGAAAGCTCAGTGAGGACGAATGGGATGCTTTCGCGACTTCCAATGGGTCCCAGACCTACTTCCAGTGGGAGCCTGAGCATCTTCATGCTGCGGCAACCCTTGCGACCACTCAGGAGTTGGTGCTCAGCTTGGATCGCAGCGGCAACGGTTGGCTTGTCGGCAGGGACAACCTCGAGGTTCGCCTGAGATACGAGGATGGCAAGGCTTCGGTTCATGCCAGGTGGCTGGACGCCACCGATCCGGCCGGACCCAAGTGGGTCTCGGCGCCAGAGTTCGAGGCCGCAGCCAGCTTCGCATGGCAGGTCACCGGCAGCTCTTGGAACGCCGAATTATCGGTACGCGATCCGGGGACACAGGCGCTTCCCAAATTCCCGGGGACGAAATACGGGATCCGTGTGGATGCCGCACCCAGTTCGGGCGCCGGCGGCACAGCGGCGTTCTTGCCCCGTGCGGTAGCGATGGTGTCTGCGGGAACCCAGAGAGCGACCAATGAACCTGCGGGCTTCCGGTGGCTGACCGATGTGCCCTGGCCCACTCTGGGTCCGGGATCGCAGTGGAAGGCCAGGCTGAGCTTTCGCGGCAACAACGAGCTTGGCCTTGACAAGGTGGACGTTCGCGTGTTGAGCGCGGGAAGCGAAGACTATGCTGCGGTGAGCAGCCCGTTTCCGCGATTCGACAACAAAGGCAGGAGCTTCATCGACTACAGCTCGCCGATCCCGCGCGGCGCGCGTCCGGGGTACAGGAATCTCGTCGCGACGGTCACAGACAAGTCGGGCCAGAAGACGATCTGCCGGCTGGCGTTTCGAGTGCTCCCGGCTGTGTATTTCGACCCAGTCCTGGACGGTGGGGTGCGCAACAAGGACACCGGTCTTAGGCTCAGGCTGCCGATCCATGTGAGCAACCGAACGCCCGAAAAGATCGCGGGCCAATACTCTGTGGCGGTGCCGGCGGGTTGGTCGATCGAAGAGGGCGGCGACCGGAACATCACCTTGAAGGGCTTTAACTCCGACGCGCGGCGGGTCCTCATACTGAATGTCCCGGCGGGCGCAAAGGGCAGCTTCCCGATCACCTTCACCTTCGACGCTGGCAACCGAAAGTACGAGCAGGTGGAATGGGTGGCTGTAGGCGAAGCACTCCCCAAGAAGAAGTAGGGGTGGCGGGGGCTCGGACAGAACCGAGCCCCCAGACTCCCATCCCCCACCATCGCAGTTCCTCTCACCCCTGTTCATTTCGTTCACAGACCCTCTCCCACGAGGGGAGAGGGAGCCCCCGGGCGGCCCCCCGTCCCTCCGTCCCACTGCTCCTATCCCAACCTCACGGGCAGTCCAGCCGCCTGCATGGCTCTCTTGAGGCTGTGCACCGTCGCCAACCGCTCGTGAAGGATTCCTGAGACCAATACGGCGTCGGCGTGTCCTTTCTGCACCGCTTCGGCGAGGTGCTCGGCCACTCCCGCCCCTCCGCTCGCGATTACGGGCACGGGCACAGCGTCGGACACAGCACGCGTGAGATCAAGGTCGTAGCCGGTCCGCACGCCGTCTCGGTCCATGCTCGTCAGCAGGATCTCTCCGGCGCCGCGCTCTGCAGCTTCTCTCGCCCAAGCCACGGCGTCGAGCCCTGTTTGCCGCCGCCCGCCGTGCGTCAGCACCTCCCAGCCCGCGGCGTCCGGCAGCCGGCGGGCGTCGACGGCGCACACCACGCATTGCGACCCAAACCGCACCGCGCAATCGGTAAGGAGCTGCGGGTGGCGGATGGCGGCGGTGTTCAAACTCACCTTGTCGGCGCCGGCGAGCAAGGCGAGCCGGATGTCGTCGGGCGAGGCCAGACCACCCCCCACGGTGAACGGGATAAACACTTGGTCGGACACGCGCTCGGCCAATTCGATGACGGATGGCCGACCCTCATGCGACGCAGTGATGTCGAGAAACACGAGCTCGTCGATCCCCTCGTCGGCGTAATATCGGGCCAGTTCAACCGGGTCTCCCGAGTCCTGCAGGTTCTCAAACCGGGTCCCCTTGACCACGCGGCCGTCCTTGACGTCGAGGCACGCGATAAGCCGGATGGACCTCATCGCGCGTTCACCCTGTGGATGTGCGCATTCAATGGCCCGCGCCGGGCGCTCTCGAAGCTCACCCGAAACCGCCCGCCCACATACTCGAGCTCCAGAGGCTCCGGGATGCTCCCGGCTTCCCAGATTGTGCCGATCGCTTCCTCAAGCACCCCGTGAATGACCGTGCGCTCCTCGTGGGGCGATTCCGGCGTGATGAGATCGGGGAGGCCGATCTTGGCGAACCCTCGCGAGGAGGCAAAGCCGCCGTCAGGCGTGGTCTGCCAAATGGCCCGCGCGTGAAATCCCGCGTCGTCAGCCGACGGGGAGCGCGTGAGATACTCCCGAAGCCCCTCCGCGTCGATCAGTCTCTCGGCGACGAAATCGAAGACCACTTCCCCTTTGCCGTAGTAGGCCAATGCTTCGGCGAGATGGGGAAGCAATCGAACAGCCCTTCGGTCCGGCTCCGGCTGCGCGGACCGAAAGCTGGCTCGCAACACCGCCTGGGCGCGCCCGAGGGCCTCGATGTGGGCCGGGCTCGGCTCGATGTGCGTCTCGAAAAGGTCCGGCCGAAAGAGATGGGCGTTCTTCTCCCGGAGAACGAGCGCTACATGCAGGCGGATGTCGCTGAAGAGCAGGCCGTGCTCCGGTCCCAAAGCCCTCGGCTCCTGAATGTCAAATGGGCTGCTTCGCAGGAGCCTGGCCAGAAGCACCTCCTGCGGGATGAGCTTTGGCTCGCGAACGTAGACCCAATATTCGACGTGGGTGTCCGCTCTGGGGACCCTCGCTTTTGGGCCAAAAAGCCTCGAAATCAAGGGCGTTCACCGCTCAGCCATCCCAAGGCGATCCCGATCTCATCGTCATCGAGCATCGCCCAACACACGTCGCACAGGCCCGCCTCATTCACCCGATGCCCTCGGCAGAGCAAGCACGCGTCGATGGTCCTGGCCCGTGTGACGATCCGCGGGTTCTGAAGCGCCTGCTTCAGTTCCCAACGTTTGATGCCCTCGGAGTTCAGCCGGTCCACGTGCCGGAATTGTACTCGGCAGCCTTGGGGGCGCAATTGGCCCGCTTCAGCTACATGGCGGTTGACATCGCCCGAGCCCGGCCCCAACCGACAAGGCCCTTAGGCTTGACCCCTAACGCTCTCCCTCAAAAATCGGCTCTTCGACGTGGTCAATACCACCGGAAGCGATGTCGTCGGCCATCCGAGCGGCGTAAATCTGAAGCTGGGGATCGGGGTCCCTGGACGCGCAAGCCCGCATCGCGGAGATCACTTCTTCCCGCACAGACGGCTCCCACTCCACAACGTGGAACAGCCCATGGTAAGCCGCGCGTCGGCAGATCCTGCTGGGCGCGGACATGCATTCGAGCAGAGCGCTCATGCCCGCACTCGCCGGTATGTGCCCGCCCAGTACCACGCCGGCTTTGAAGATGGTCCGGGCATAGTCGTCCTCGGCGCTCCACATCAACGTCTTGATCGCCTGAACCGCCGCGACGATCTCGTCGGGCTGCCGGCAAAACGTCTGGAAGTCCTCCAGGAGGTCCAAAACCGCCCATTGCGAAGCTCGCCGCCAGGGGTGCGCTTCATCCGCCAGCACGAGGAGCATGGAAGGCAGGTAGTCGGCCCTGGTCGCGCGAAGCTCCAGGACCGTCGCCGCATCGTGGCTCACGTCACGGTCTTCGCAGTACAGCAGCTTGAACAGCGCGAGGTCGTCCAGTTCGCGGATCTTCCCGACAAACCGCCTCTCTTCACCCAGGCATCGGGCGATCAGGAACTGCCTTTTGAAGAGCGGTTCTGCGGCCACGCGCAGGCCGCCAAGCATCGAGTCTTCGTCTTCGCCTTTCGCTTCGAGCCAAAGCTCCTCGACCTTCCCAAACACCCCAAACGGGGTCCTGGCAACCTGGACCCTGAACCGCTCGCCATGCATCTCGATCGAGGCTTCCCCGCGCCAATCAGTCGGATGGACGTGATAGCTGTGGCTGACGGCGTGGGGGGGCCAATGAAACGGGATGCGATGGCTGGGTTTGATCGGCGGCTGCGGTCCCCCCAACCTTTCAATCTCCGCGCGCAGCCATGTTCCGAACGCCTCGGCAAGCGCCTTGCCGAGGGCCAGACGCCCACCATTTTCGCTGACTGGCTCTGCGCGGCCTGAACCCATCAAGGCGAGAGATTACCGCGTGATGACGTTGGTCCGACTCAAAAACCGGTCGATGATCGCCTTGGTTTCGCCGAAGTGGAGCCGAGTCATCGCGTCCGCCGCCGTCTTCTTGGCCGTCGCGGCGCTCCCCATCATGCCGGAGAGCTGCCGCAATTTGGCCGAAGCGAGCATGCGCACGTCTTCGTTCACGGCACCTGCCGGAGCGCCCGCCTGAACCATCAGCGCATTCGCAGCAAACCTCTGCAGGTCGCGGCGCAGGGGTTCGACGCTCTTTCCGGCCCTTGCCTCGGAGAAGACCGCAGACGTCATGCGGTCGAAGTGCTCCTTAAGCGTGTAGGCGTCTTTCCGATTTCCGAATTTGACCTCGTTTTCAGCGATCCGCTGGGTGGTCGCGGCGCTCATCAGCAGGCTATAGAGCATATTTGCCTGCGTGCCCAGGGTGGACCTCAGAGGCGCCTGCCACCCCGGCGATCCGGGCGTACCGACCGTGCCTTCGACGTCCAGGCTCAGGTTCTGGAGCACGTCGTTCGGAAGGCTCTGGACGGACGTCGAGAAGCAGTACCGCGCGATCAGGTCCATCGCCTGGCGCTGGACTTCGGGTGCTACCGGTGCGAGCGTGGCGCGCTGGCCCACATCGCCCTTAAAGTTCCTGCTCGCGGAAATGCCGCCCACGAACCGAGCCATGGATAGGCCCTCGCGGTAGCGCCGAGACAGAGACGTGACGATGAGCTGGGTTCGCTTGCCATAACTCTCTCCCGACTTCGGGAGCTGGTGGACCGCGTAGGATAGGATCCTTTGGGAGGCCTGGAGCAGCTTCTCGGAGAAGTTCAGCGGGTCTTTGGCGCAGTCGAAGCGGACCACGTAAGGATCGAACGTGTCGGCCTCCTCATCGGTCATGAACCGGTACTCCGGCTTGCCCGATTGGGCCGCGATCTTCGAAAGGTCCGGCTTCTCAGACTCGGTGTCTGACTTGCCCGGAAACACCGAATAGCCGTATTGGATCGCCCAAAGGTCGTAGTCGCCGATGCCGTTCGCGTAGTAGTTGCGCCCACCCTTGACGATCGCCGCGATGTTGGGGGGCGTGTAGTCCATAACGCTGGATGTGATGCCTCGGGCGCCGGTCACCTTGTCGTCCTCGAGTTGTGCGGTCGTTCGGACCGCGCTGGCGACGAAGTTGTGCCTAAGTCCAAACGAGTGGCCGGCTTCGTGGGCCACGGTCGCCTCGATAAATTCTTTGGCGTATTCCTCCTTGCTCACGGGCGGTTTTCCGGAGGCGAGCAGCGCGTCCCATCCGAACGCATTCGCGTTGGCCAGACCCTCTGCGTAGCGGCAGTCGAGCGTGCTCCAGCCAAGAGCAGAGAGCTTCTGCTTCGCGGCTTTGGCTTTGAGCGCCGCATCGCCGTTGAGGAGATAGGCGTCCGTCGGAAGGGCCTCGTCGCGAGCGTCGTTCCTGGTCAAGACGTCGAGCGAACGGGCGAAGGCGGCCGAACTTGGGTTCACAAGCCTCTCCTTCTCGCGAAACGCCGCGTAGAGCATGTTCGCGTCGACATTGATACCCGCGCTCAGAATCTCGCCGCTAATCGGGTCGATGCGCGGGAGGGTCACGGCGTAGGTCGCGTCCTCGCTCATCGTCCAGCGCAGCACGTTGTGGCGCCCGTCGGTGTGGTCCCAATCCTGGTCGTCGTCCGCGACGAACTTGACCTGGATCGCATCCTTGAAGCCGATCGCCTCGAAGGCCTTGTTCCACCCTAAAATCCCGCTCGCGCAGGCTTGACGGTACTCCTTGGGCACCGAAGGGTCGATCCACCACACGATCGGTTTGACCGGCTCTGAGACCTTTGCTTGCGGGTCCTTCTTCTTTAGGTTCCAGCGGGCGATCACGCGCTGCACCCGGTCATCCGCGGAGAACCTTGAAAGGTCGTAGTAATCGGCAGTGAAGTAGCCCACGCGCGGGTCGCCGACCCTGGGAACATAGCCGCCGTCGCGCCTGAACCACACGTTGTAGCTGACCTTGATCGGCGCGCTGCGAGGGTCCTCAAGCTGATCGCCGCCGGCGAGCCCTAGGAGCTCGGCGATGGAGCTGTTGCCTTGGCCGCGGCCCTGGCTGGCGTAATAGAGGCTCATCCGAACGACCGTGTTTTCAGGAAAGCCCTTGACGACTTCGGGGCCCGATTTCGACCGATCGAGCATGTAGGGGCCGCCCAGAGTTGCTTGCACGGCCTCAGAGAGCCGGATCACATCGCCATTGAAAAGGTTGGTGACGTTGACCAGCAGCAGTTTCTTGTCGGGGTTTTTTTGCTCGATGGGAAAGCTCGCGAGAACGGCGTCCGGGAAGCTCCTCCCCGCCGATTTTGCCAGCGGATCGTTGTCCTGCCAACGATGGCTCAGATGAGGGCGGACAAGCCAGACGTTGTCGTCGTGCCTGTCAAACCGGTAGGCCTCGACGAAGAGGTCGCCCGCCGGGAATCCCGCCTGAAGCCCGTCGGCCATGATCCCCGTGTTGAAGCTTGCCTGAAGGCAGAAAAGCTGGCCAAGCTTGGCTTCGGGGAGTTCGAGCAGGAGGTCCTTTTTCCGCTGGTAGAGCGTCCATGGCCCTTCCACCTTCTTGAGGTCTTTGACCGCCTTGTCGTACTCCGCCGCGCCCGCGCCCTGCTTGCCCGAGGGAGGCGGGGTTTCGTCGTCGTCCTGCGCCCACGCGGGGCAAAGCAAAGTGCTGGCGAGCAGCAGAGTGGCGAGGGACTTGGCCTGAATCATTAGCGAGGGTCTCCTGACTCTATACGTTGACGTAAGGAATAGCCCGTTGCGTTCCTCACGCAAAAGTACGGACGTCAAACGCCAACGAATGGTCCGATTATCGGCTGATTTCCGGCGGTTCGCATCCGGATCTTTGAACGGGCTCTTTGAGGAGGAGGTCTGAGGTCTGGGCCCAAGTTCAACCCAGCCCCATCAAAGCGACGCTCACTCCTACACCTTCGAAGGCAAGGAGCGACCTCTTTCTGCCTGGGCACAAATGCCCTTCGCAATGGGCCGGGTAACGGCTATTGACAGAATGAGTTGGCATCCGTGGCATCCGTAGCCGCAGGCTTTAGCCTGCGCTGGGCACATTCCGAGCGCACGTCCATCTGGCGCACCGAACGCAGGCTAAAGCCTGCGGCTACGGGGTGTGCCCCTTAAGTGTCGCCCTAATCTGTCAATAGCCATAACCCGGCGCTCCGTCGCGAGTCGCCAACTATCAGCGGCTAACGATCCCCTCCATTCTCACCATTCTCACCATTCTCACCATTCTCACACTTCTCACGCGCGGCGGCCCTCCTCAGCCTCCTTGCCCTTCTTCAGGGCCCGTTTTAGCAGGTTCATCTGGCCCATGTGGTAGCTGCCGTGGATCGCGATGGCGAGCAACGCGTCAATGGCGCTTTGGTCGGTCTCCCGCTTGTGCTCGGAGAACCGCGGCCCGCACCAATCCCGCGCCTCCTGCAGCCCCTCGATGAACCTCGCACGCAGCGTCTTCCACTCTGAGGGCTCAGGGTCGCGGAAGTCGTTCTTCCAGACTTCGATCTGGGGAGGCCGGGCGTCACCCCTGAGCGCTCCAAGCCACAAATCCTGCCAATACACCGCATGCGCCAGGTTCTTGGCCATCGAATAGGGCATGCGCTCCACAAGCACGGAGGCATGGTCCTCCTTGACCCGCAGCAGGCCCTGGGGTGTTGGGATATCCCAGCCTTCCTGGATCTGCTGAAACATCCGGTCGAGAGATTCGAGAGCAGTCATAGTAGACTCTAGTATACACATTTCCGCGGAAAGTCCTTGCATCTTTGCCGTTTCTGGCCCATAATCCGCCCATGTTGCTCGCATCTTTTTCCCTGGCAATCCTTCTCTCGGGTCCAATTCAGGCTCCCCAACAGGAGAAGCCCAAGTTCGAAATGGCGACTTTTCAGTTCGTCATCTTGAGGCCTGGACCCAAGGAAAAGTCGCTCAAAGCTGAGGACAAGGCGAAGATGCAGATGGAGCATCTCAAGAGGCTCCAGGAGCTCTGGGAGTCGCGCGAGGCCCTCGTGGCCGGCCCTGTCACAGGGCATCCCGAGGTCCGCGGCATCGCCATCCTCGACGTGAGAACCAAGGAGGAAGGCGTGGCGATCATGAAAGACGATCCGTTCGTCAGAGCCGGCGCCTTGGTGGCCGAGGTGCGGCCGTGGCTTGCGGGCAAGGACGTCGTCAAGAAGGGGCCGCAGTTCATGGACCTTCAGCCGATGTGGCTGGGACTGCTCAAGCGCCCTAAAGACGCTCCCACCCTCACCAAAGAGAAAGGCGAAGAGATCCAGGCAGGCCACATGGCGAATATCAACAAGATGGCGGCGGAGGGCGCGCTGGTCTGGGCTGGGCCTTTCCTCGAAGACACGCCGCTCCGGGGCATGTTTCTGTTCTATGGGCTGCCGAAAGGGCGGATCGAGGAGTTGGCGAACCGCGACCCGGCGATCAAGGCCCACCGATTGGAGCTGGAATTGATGCCCTGGCACACACCGAAGGGCTCTTGGCCGGAACCGATGAAGGCGGGAGGTTGAGTGGGGAGTGATGGGATGAAGGGATGAGTAGGTGAGTCGGTGAGTTGGTGAATCGGCCAGAAGTCGAGTCCTTCGCCCTTCGCGCATCGCCTCTCGCCTCTTTCCAGTCTCCTCCACCCTCACGCAGGTTGACGCCCTGACACTCTATCGGTTTGCAGAGTATGCAATCCTGTCTCAACCGTCTCGCGCCCATCTGGAAGCCTCATCCCGGCCAGCTCGAATTCTTGCTCAATGACTCTCGAATTCGGGTGCTCGCCTGCGGGCGGCGCTGGGGCAAGACCGACGCCTGCGCTGTTTCGATCCTCGCCGGTCTGCTGTCGGAAACGCCGTCCCGGCACCTGATCCTCGCCCCGACGCTGGACCAAGCCACCCTCCTCTTCGACCGAGTGGCTGAACTCCTCGATTGGGTCCTCGCGGGTTCGGGAGAGACCTTCTCGGTTCGCAATCGTGGCGCCCGCAAGCGATCGGAGGAAGGCTCGCTCTGCTTCGCGGGCCCAACTACAAAGCCTTCGGGGGTCACGTTCGCCAAGAAGGACGAGGACGAGACGAGCGGCCGCAAAAAGCTCTCGCGCAGCCCCTTTCCCAAGCTGAGATTCGGTCCCCACGTCGTTACGGCGCGCTCAGGCCATCTGGGCCGGGCTCTCCGAGGCAACGAGGCCACCCACATCCTCATCGACGAAGCCGCCTACGTTCCCGAGGCGCTGATCACCGAGGTCGCGATGCCGATGCTCGCCACCACCGACGGCAGGCTCACCCTTATCAGCACGCCGATGGGCAAGAACCACTTTTGGCGGTTCTTCACGCTGGGCACCGAAACGCCGAGCCTGTCCCGCATGGATTCGGCCACACGTGATCAGCCATTGGATTGGCGAACGGTCGTTTGGAGCCGCCAGGCGCCCTCGTGGGAATCGCCGCACGTCTCCAAGACTTTCCTCCAGGTTCAGCGCTCGCTGATCAGCGAGCGGGCTTTCCGCGTCGAATATGGAGCGGAGTTTCTGGATGCCGCGGGCACCGTGTTTCCCGCGGATGCCATCGAGCGCTGCCTCGTCGCGAAGCTGCCAGAGACTCCGCCCGGCGCGACGGTCCTCGGGATCGACTTTGCCCGGCATACCGATTACACCGCCGTGGCCGTCGTCGCTGGGAGCCGCAAGGGCGCGGCGCTTGTCAGCATCGACCGCTTCACCGGCATTTCGTGGCTCGACCAGATGGACCGGATCGTGAGGATCGCCGGCGCGTATCCGGAAGCGTGGCTCTGCTGCGACGGGACGGGCGTGGGGGATCCCGTCATCGAGGTACTGCGAAGCCGCCTTCCAGGGCGCAGGATCGAAGGGTTCGTGTTCACAGGCGCCTCGAAATCGAGCCTCATAGACCGCTTGGCGCTCACCCTGGAGCAGGGCGCCCTTCTGATGGAGCCTCAGCCGGACCTCCTTAGGGAGTTCGAGCACTTTGTCGCAACGCCAAGCAATTCCGGGGGCGCCAGGACCGGCGCGGAGTCCGGATTTCACGATGACTTAATAATCGCCTTGGCGCTGGCGGTCCACCTGCTGCCGCCCGGCGAGTCTTGCCGCGTTTCGGTGGGGCCAAGGCGGACGTTTGGCAGACTATGAGTGAAGGCGGCGCTCCGCCGTCAACCCTCAACCGTCCTCACCTTCTCACCACTCTCACCAATCCCACTTCTCTCACAACTCTCACCTTCCCCACCCTCATTCACCCCCCAGACTGCGGCTTTGCCGAGCCGAGGTTGGTCCGGTAGTTCGACTCGCGCAGGGTTAGCGTGACGGGATAGCTGCAGCCAGATAGCGGAAAGGTGATCACGCTTAGGTCTTTTGAGGCGCCCGGCTCCAGTTTGACCGTGGCCAGGCGAAGCTCCGACTTTGCGGCCAAGAGTGGGGATCGAACGATCTGCCCATCCACCACGAACACGCCGCCCGAATAGCCCGCGCTGGTCTCGTAGATCAGCTCGCACTCGGAGGAACTGGCCGTCGGATTCTCAAATCTTGCCTTGATCTTGTAGCAAACGCCGAAGTTGCCTTCAAGGACCGACTTGCCGTCGGCCCGCCCGATGGCGCGCTCCCCCACCCTGATGAAACCGTGCGCTCCGCCAACCTTGAAGACGGCCTCGATCTCTCGAAACGGAGTCGGATAAACGTGGGCCGAGGGCTCTCCAAGGGCTTCCTGAGCCTTGCTCATGGGCTGGGCGCCAAGAATCCGCCAAGGGGAGTAGCTCGCTACCGCCTCCGCCCATCGGCCTGATGCGCTGAACGGGGCCCGGCTCTCCACCCTCACCTGCAGCTTCTCCGCGCCGCCCGGCAACAGCCAAAGCGAAAAGAGCCCGCTCGACGTCACCTTTGGGGCGATTTCGTGCAAGGAGAGCGGCACGCCGTGCCTCGCAGGCACGTCCACCAGTTCCCCGCTTCCGGTCAGCCAGTTCCTCACGAACCTCTCACCCGCAAGGCAGCCGGCAACGACCGGATTGAGGTCCTTGCCACCGTCGCCCTCCACGATCAGTATCCGCGCGGGCTTCTCGGTGTCGTTGGCGACGAACACCTGCAAAGACATCATGCCGGGCGTGGCGTTCATGTGGTGATAGAGCAATCGCGTCGGCTGATCGGGCGCCAGGTCGCCGGAGAACAGGGTCCCAAGGCCAGGAACGTTCTCTGGGTCGTTGCTGTACCAAAGCGCGGTCTCAGCGCGGTTCGCCAGCCCGAGGTTGCGCACGATTACGTCGGCGTAGCCCTCACGCTCAAAAGCGTCCTGGGCGCTGGCGCGGACCTTGACCTGGTAGCCGTCGGCGCCGCCCGCGCGAAGGCCTTTGGCCTTGGGCGGATCGAACACCACCTTGGCTCCCGGGACCGTCTGCAATTGGGTTCGAATGGCGCGTTCGATCGCCCCAGACACGGTTTCATGGTTCGCCGGCGAGCCGCTGACATAGACGGTCACGGTGCTGGGAAGCCGTGCGGCATAGGGGAGCACCGCCACCGAAGCCGTCGCCGTGGCCTTGCCCGAGATCGCCGATACCACCACCGTTCCAGGTCTTGCACCCATCACCTCGACGCCGCCGGAAACGCGTCGAACCTTCAGGGTCTCGGCGTCGTCCGAGGCAACCTTGGCCGCGAGCGCCATGCTGCCCCTAAGCGGAATGAACACGGCGCCGCCGGCAGGGGCCTGGTAGGCGGCCGCATCGAAGCTGAGCGCCGGGAGGGCCAGAGCTTCGCGGAGCTTGGCCGCCCAGCCTCCCGCAACCTCAGCCAGCGTCGCGCGGGCGGCCCGGGCGTCTGCCTTGGTCGCGGTGGCGACGACGCGGCTGCCCACCAGAACTTGATAGGAGCTTCTTCCCTTGCGGACCGCCTTCACCTTGCCTGAGGCTTTGCCCAGGGCGGCAACGCAGGAAGCTGCTCGTAAATCGGCGCGTCCGGTCCGAAAGCGAAGGACGGCGAGCTCGTTGACGAAGACCAGCGAGCCTTCCCGGCGCGCGGACACCCCTATGCCTTGGGCGGCAAACAGGGACAGGACCAAGAGCAGCGCAACGGATCGCCGGAAGTACATCGTGAGGCTGGACTGTACCCAATCGAGCCTATGCCCTGGTCCAAATCACATCGCCGGAGCGCTTCGAAAAGTCGTAGGCGCTGAGCTCACCCTCAATAAGATCGTGGCCGACATAGCCAAGCGGTTCCAGCGCAGCACGTAAGTCCTCAGGCGTCTTGCCGTAACGCGCCAAATGGCGTGGCATCAATTCGGTCTGCACGACCATAGCTCTGTCCGACGCTAGCCGGGAATGAAACCCCTGGAGCGCCGCGACTTCGTAGCCTTCCACGTCCATCTTCACATAGCCGATCGGCCCCAAGCTCAGCTCGGCGCACAGTGAGTCCAGGGTTTTAACCGGCACCTCAACGCTCCCCGCTTCTCCTGCGCTCGAAATGTGGCTTTCTCCACGGTTCTTGGCGCTTCTTTGAAAGCGCAGATTCCCAAGCTCGCTGCCAACGGCCACATTCGCGATGGTCACGTTGGAGAACCCCGATGCCCGGACGTTTCGCTCTAGGATCACCGCCGTATCCGGATCGGCTTCAATCGCGACCACGCGGCCCTCAGGGCCCACTCGCCGGGCCATGAAGAGCGTGTAGAGCCCGACGTTGGCGCCCACATCGAGAACGGTCATGCCAGGCTTGAGGACCCCTTCCAGCCAGCGCAAAAGGGCAGGGTTATCGTAACCCTGGATGAATGCCTTGCGCGCGGATTTGTTCCTCCTTGGGCTGGATAGCTTCAGGCCACCGTCGTAATCGAATGTGACCAAGGGGTGGATGCGCCCCAGAAACTCCCACTTGAGCCTCCGCCTGCCTTGAGGCGTCAGGAAGTAGGCTAGGGTGCGGTTCACGCGCTTCGCCCCGCCGATAAGGGTTCGGCCTCAGTGGCGACCTCTGCCCTGCCTTCCGCCATTCTCACTGGCGCCAGCGTCGAAACGCCCGGCTCCTGCATGGTCACCCCAAGCCAAACCGGCGCGGCTGCGATGGTGGTGCTGTTGTGCGTGATCACCAGGAATTGCGTCGTTCTGGCAAAGTCGTTAAGCAGGTCTACAAACTTCTCGACATTGCGGCCATCGAGCGGCGCGTCGACCTCGTCAAGGATCACCAAGGGGCTCGGTTTGACCTTGAGCAGCGAGAAGAGGAAGGTCGCGGCGCAAAGCGATCGTTCACCTCCGGAAAGCAGCTCCAACCTTTGCCGCTTCTTGCCGGGCAGGGTGACGTCGATCTCGATGCCGCTCTCCAGGAGGTTGTCGGGCTGCGTCAGGCTCACGTGGCCTTCGCCGCCCTTGAAGATGCTCTGAAAGACTTCAGAGAACGCTGTCTTTACCTTCTCGAAAGTGTCTTTGAACTTGTCTCTGGTGAGGCCGTCGAGCTCGCGAATTCCCGCTTCAACCTCGCGAATGCCTCCAGAGATGTCGTCGCGCTGCGCGGTCAGTTCATCGAACCGATGGGTCAGCCGCTCGTAGGCTTCGACGGCCCCAACGTTGACGTCGCCCATCGCCTTCAACTCGCGGCGAAGGCGTGTAGCAAGCGAAAAGGCGTCCTTAGGGAGCTCGACCTCGTGCTCCTTTTCGAGCGCCTGCTCTTCGGTCATGCCGTACTCCTCCATGAGCCGCTCCGCGGAGGTTGCGCGCTTGGTATCGGCCCTGGCGCGGGCCAGTTCGGCGGAATGGGAAAGCTCGCCCGCTTTCTGGGCGCTGGCGCGCGCCTCCTTGGCCTGTTCATTGAGCTTAAAGCTTGCTTCCAAACTTGCCTGACGCTTCTTTTGAGCCTCGTCGAGTTCCTTGCCGACCGCGGTCCTCAGAGCCGCCGCCGCGTCGCGAGCCTTCTCGGCGGCCTCGATTTCTGCGCGGGCCTTTCGGCGCTCGGGCTCCAGGTTGGTCAGCTTGCGGGTGCGGAGCTGCTCGTGCTCCTTGGCGTTCTGCAGCCTTCTCTCGGCTTGGGCGAGGCGCTCTTGCGCTTGGATCAGCCGGTGCTCGGCTTCCTGCAGTCGGGCGTCGGCTTGGTCCGCGTCGGCGCTTCGGGCTGCGAGGGCCTTGAGTACGCCGTCGCGCTCGGCTTCCAGGGCCCTGGGGTCGGAATCCGGCAGCGTGTCGAGTTCTACGGCCTCCAGCTTCTCCCTCTCTGCGTCCAACCGGTCTTTCGCTTTCTGCGTCGAGTTCATTTCGTCGGTTAGGCTCTGGTGCCACGATCGGGCGTCTTCGACCTCGCCCTTCGCTCCAGCGCCCTTCTGCTGAAGCTCGCCGATCTCCTTCTCCACCTGAGCCCGAGCCTTTTGACGTGCGGATGCCGACTTGTCGAAGCCCTTCAGGTCTGTGTCCAAAGCTCGGATGCGCTTCGCCAGATCGTCCAGTTCGGCCTTGCGCTGGACGAGCCCAAAGGTCTGCTTTTCGGATGCGCCGCCCGTAACCGCGCCAGAAGAATGCAGAAGCTCGCCTTCTAGGGTCACCATGCGGCGCCAACCCGAGGTCTTGCCAAGCTTTAGGGCGGTGTCAAGGTCCTCGACCACCAGCACCCGGCCCAAGAGACTCTCGATCACCGGCCTCACCCGGTCCTCGCAGCGGACCAGGTCGCTCGCACGCCCGATCACGCCCGCCCGCATGGTGAGCTCCCGCAGGTCCTGGCCGACTTCTTGAGGGCGCATCAGGGATATGGGCTGGAAGGTGGCCCTGCCTCCCCGATGAGCCTTGAGGAGCTCGATCGCCGTCTTGGCCTCAGATTCGCCGTCGCAGATGAGGTCGTTCGCGGCTCCTCCCAGCGCGGTGTCGATGGCGACCGCGTGCTCCTTTGCGACCTCGATGGCCTCGCCGACCGGCAGGTAGGGGCCCTTCAGCAGTCCCCGGTCCGCCGCTTCCAGCACATTTCGCGCGCCCTGCTGAAGTCCTTCGTGGGCTTGAATCGTGGCCTCGATGCCGTGCGCCAGGCCCTCCAGCCGGGCCCGCTCGGCAAGCAGCTTCCTCGAAGCCTCGCCGTCGCGGTCGTCCTCGGCGGTCATGGCCCTAAGCCCGGCAACCCGCTTGCCGATCTCCGATTCGATGGCTCCAAACGCGGCCTCGGCCTCTGACAGTGCCGAGAATGCCTCCTTGAGCCCGGCTTCGAGGTCGGGTAGGGTCTCCTGAATTCCCTCAAGCTCTCGCTTGATCTCTTCGATCCGGCCGCGACGATGCTCGGCTTCGGTCTCGCGCCGAAGGCGCAGTCCGTGGGCCTCCCGGGCGTCTGCAAGCCTGGCCTCGATCTCCTGGAGCGACTTCGCGAGTTCCTGGGCCTCTTTGTTCGCGCCGGCCGTTTCGAGGCGCGTCTTTTCGAGGCGGTCCTTCTCGGTGGTCTCCTCAAGGGTCGCCTGCTGCAACTCCGCCTGGGCTTCGTTCAGGCGCTTCGCGGAGGTGCCGGCGTCCTCTCCCAGGTTCCTTTCCAGTTCATCCAGGGCCTCCAGGCGCTGGGTCCCGAGCTTTAGCGCGGAGACCGCGCGCTCAAAGTCTGTAAGGACCTGGTGCTGTCGGCTTCGCAGGCCCTCCAAGGACCGCTCCAGGTCGCCGATCTGCGACCCCGCCGTGCGGGCCTGCTTCTCAAGGTCTTCGGCGAGCGCCAGCTCCTTGTCGGCCATGCGCTGCGACTCGGCGATCTTGCCCTCGAGTTCCCTCACATCGCGAATGGCCCGGGCCACCTCGACCACCAGCAGCCCGCTCTCGATCTCGCCGAGAGTGTCGCGAATCGAGCGATAGCGCGCGGCAACCTCGGCCTCCTCCCGCATGGGCTCGCGCTGGTCCTCGATCTCGGCGATGAGGTCACCCACGCGGTCCAGGTGAGTCTGAGCCGCCTCCAGGCGCCGCAGCGACTCCAACTTGCGCACCCGGTAGCGCTGCACCCCCGCCGCCTCGTCCACCCATGCGCGCCGGTCTTCGGCCGAGGCCGCCAGCGCCTGGTCAATTTCCTTTTGACTCACGATGGCGTAGCCCGCACGCCCAAGGCCGCTGTCCGCAAGGAGTTCGAGGATGTCCTTCAGCCGGCAGGCGCGCCCGTTGATCCGGTAATCGCTGTCGCCGCTGCGGGTGAGCCGCCTGGAGATTTGGACTTCGCTGGTGTCGATGGGAAGCGAGGCGTCCTCGTTGTCGAAGAGCAGCGCGACTTCCGCGTAGCCGAGCGGTTTGCGGCGGGGGCTGCCGTTGAAGATGACATCCTGGCTCGTTACGGCGCGCAGGTGCTTTGGGTTCCCTTCTCCCAAGGCCCAGAGGATCGCATCCACGATGTTGGATTTCCCACAGCCGTTGGGGCCGACAACGGCAATGATCGACCCGTCGACGTCGAACTCGGTTCGCTCGGCGAAGGTCTTGAAGCCGTAGATTCGGACTCGTTTCAGGCGCATGGCTTGGGACGTGAGGGGTTGAGAGGGTGAGTGGGTGAAAGGGTGAGTCGGTGAATAGGTGAAAGGGTGAGGGGTTGAGGGGGTCGGTGAGGGGGTGGCTCAACGAGTACGTGAACTGTGAGAACGAGCTAAGGATAACGAACCCGATTCGGCGATCTCAAATGCCGCATCCCAGATTTCAAATCTCAAATCTCTAATCTGAATTCTCTGAGTGCCATTCCGCGATCGTCATTCGTCAACCGTCAACCCTTAATCGTCATGCGTCATTCGTCAATCATCATTCGTCTTTCGTCCATCCTGGGACCCCTCACTCTACCGGTGAATTCAGGTTCACGGCAAGGGCGGTTTTCCCCACTTCCTGTGTGGCAAGGCTTCTGCCCCAATCGTCTCCCGGGTGCCGGCTACACGGCAGGCTCAGTTGGCCTTGCCATTTCAAAAACCTCCGGCACCGCAAGGTCCACATACTCCCTTCCACCCAGCCTCCCAATTGGGCGGAATCGCTCGGAGAGCACGCGCTCGGTTTCGGGGTCCCACAGTTCGGTGCTCAGGTGAACGCGCAGAATCTCGCCGATCACGTAGACCGTGCCGCTCTTGCCTTCCCCATGCCGGATCACCTGAAAGCGGCGACATTCAAACTGCACCGGGCTTTCTTTCACACGTGGCGGAAAGACCGTCTCGCTCGCGATCTCCTCAAAGCCCGAAACCTTCCACTCATCGACTTCCGGGGGGTAATCAAAGGACGCAGCGTTCATACGATCGGCCATGGACCGCGTGACCAGATTCACCACGAACTCCCCGGTCTCCTCGATGTTGCGAAGGGTGTCCTTGGGCTCGCCAGTGGGGAGAAGCACGGGGCAAAACACCAGGCTGGGAGGGTTGGAGCCACCGGCCATGAAGAAGCTGAAGGGCGCGAGGTTGGGGGTCCCGTCCCTGGCGACGGTGCTCACGAACGCGATCGGGCGAGGCTGGATGGTGGCGGTCAGGATTCCGTAAGCCTTCGAGACGCGCATCGCCTTGAGGTCCAAGGAGACAAAGGTGCCCACGGGGGAATTATGAGGCCTGGGGGCTCGAAGCAGCCGCCTTAGTTCTGGCCGGAATCGTCCGCGCCATCAGCGTGCTCGCCGATTGGCTTGCTCGACGACTTTGCGGCGACCTGCGCGGGCTTGGAAGCGGCCTTCTGGGGGGCGCTCTTTGTGGCCTGTGCCCTGCCGCCAACCGGCCTGCGCGCACCCACAAACCGCGAAGCATAGTAGCCGTCGCTGAGGCGATCTTCACGTACGCGGCCCTTGGCGCTGCTCGCATGGACGAATACGCCGTTGCCCTTGTAGATGCCCACGTGGTTCACGCGGCGGGAGCGTCCAGTATGGAAAAACACGAGGTCGCCGGGCTTAAGCTCACTCTTCGAGACCGAAGCGCCGGTCTTGGATTGCTCGCGGCTGGTCCTGGGCAGCTTCACGCCCATCTTTTTGTAGACCTGCGTGGTGAGCCCGGAGCAATCGGTCGCGCCGCGGCTGGCCGAACCGTACCGATAGCGGGTACCGAGCATCGCCATGGCGTTGTCCACAACGGCGTTCCCGGTCTTCGGGCTGTAAACGACCCGAGAGCGAGAGTCGTCCTTGCGCGAATACTGGCGCTTGGAGCTGCTGCGGGCCTTGACGTAGGCTGATGAGCTCATCGGTTTGAGCATGTCTCCACGGACCCAGCCGACGGTACCGCGCGGGAACTTGAGCTTGTACCAGTCGCCCGCTCGGTCGAGGACGGTGACCGAAGTTCCGCGATCCACCTTCGTCACAACCGAGGAACTCGCGCTTGCGTCCCGGCGAATGTTTACCGCGTCGCGTGCCACCACCGCGCGGCGGGTCCTGATGCGCGCGATGCCGCTGCTGGAGGCCGATTTGGCGGCGACCTTCGTCGAGCCGTTTGGCAGGGCGATCTTCTGCCCGATCTGCAGGCGCGTCCAGTCCAGATTCGGGTTGGCTGCTCGGATCAGCGAGGGCTTGGTGTCGAACTTTCGTGCGATGACCCAGTCGTTGTCGCCGGAGACCACGGTGTAGCCACCCGATGGCTTCTTGGGTGCTGGGCTCAGCAGCTTGGCGACGGGGTTCGCGGCCGGCTTTGCGGGAGCAGCGCTCTTTGCGGCCACTTTGGGAAGCGGCTTGGCTGCCACCTTGGCGGCCTGCTTGGCCGGATTGCTCGCGGCGGTTTTTGGTGCGGCCTTTCCCGCGAAACTGACGAGCATGAGTTGAGCCACGGGGCTCGAATCAAAGGAAATGGCTTCCAGGGCGTCCTTTCTGAGAAGGTCCGTGGGGAGTTTCGGATGCAGCCGCTCGGGGATGAAAATCTGGTAGCCCAGCTTCAACTTGTGAATCTTGTTGATGCCGTTGGCGTGGGCCAGGTCAATCGTGTCGACAGAGTAGCGCGAGGCAATTTGAGAGAGAGTTTCGCCCTGCTGAACGATGTGGGTGAGGCTTTGGCCTATTGCCGCCGGTGTCGCGATGATTCCAAGCGCAAAGGCGCACCATGTCCTCCCCATCGTTCCTCCTAAGCGGTCTCCCGAACTCCCTTGAACGGGGCCCGGATGTAGTCGCCGCTTACCGAAGACAGTACCCGCGCGAAGGTCTCCTTGTCAACCTTTTGGAGGCCATTTGAGTTCAAAGCCACTCAAATCGGCACGAGGCTGACCCTCTGAACCCGCCGCAAAGGGCGCTCTTCCTTGTCAGTAGTTACGAATCAGACACCCCGAATTGTTGCCAGTTGTGGAAAACTATCGGCGCATCAAGGCCCGTGAGGCACGAGCCGATGACCGTAATTGTTATCGAGATCGAACCCTGAACCGAGCGTCGAGCGCATGCTGAGCACCCTCATCGTCAACTGGAACACGCGGGACCTGCTCCTCGAATGCCTCGAATCGCTCCGCCAGAACCCGCCGGACCTCCCCTCGGAGGTCATCGTGGTCGATAACGCTTCAACCGATGGCAGCGCGGACGCCGTTCGCGAGCGGTGTCCCGAGGTCATGCTCCTCGAACCGGGAGTGAACCTGGGCTATGCGGCCGGAAACAACCGGGCCTTTGGCGCTGCGAACGGCGAGTGGCTCCTAACCCTCAACCCGGACACCGTCATCGCAGAGGGCCAGCTTCAAGCAATGATCAACGCCTTGGCTGCCAAGCCGGAGTTTGGCTGCGCAGCGCCAAAACTGGTGGGCAATGACGGCAAGCTGCAGCGGTCCGTGCGGGGGTTCCCCACGTTTTTGGGCATCCTGGGAGACATGACCGGGCTTGGCAAGCTGTTCCCGGGATCCCGCCTGGACTCTTACAGGCTGAGTTCGATGAACTATGACGTGGAAGGCGAAGCCCCTCAGCCAATGGGCACGTTCCTTCTCTTTCGGTGCGATGCGTTAGCAAAGGTTGGCGACCCCAGGGCCCCCTTCGACGAGTCGTTTCCCATCTTTTTCAACGAAGTGGACCTCCTCTACAGGCTAAAGAAGGCGGGGCTTCCATGCCTATTCGTGCCTTCGGTGGCCGTCCAGCACCTGGGCGGCGCGAGCACGCGGCAGGTCAAGAAAGCGATGATTTGGGAGTCGCACCGAAGCCTGCTGCGCTTTTTCGTCAAGCACTATCGAACGGCCCTCAACGCATGGGCCTTTCCGATTCTGTCGATGTTCGTCCTTGGCGGTGCGCTGATCCGCGCAAGGGGGTTTAGTGCCGGATTTCGACCTTAGCGTCACGATCTGCTCTTGGAACACCGTGGCGCTCCTTGAGGAGTGCCTTCGGAGCCTCGCCGCCGTGCGCGATGAGGCCAGTTTCGAGGTCATCGTGGTCGACAACGGCTCGACGGACGGCTCGGCTCAGGCGGTTCGAGAGCGGCACTCCTGGGTCCGGCTGCTTGCTCAGGACAAGAACCTCGGGTTCACTGGCGGGCACAATTTGGCGATCCGCGAGCGCCGCGGCAGGCATGCTTTCTTGCTCAACTCCGATGCAACGGTCCACCCCGGCGCGCTCAAGACCCTGCTGGAGTTTCACGCACAAAACTCGGACATTGGGATCATCGGTCCACGCATCCTGAACCCGGACGGCTCGCTTCAGATGAGCTGCCGGACGTTCCCCATCCCCGCGGCGGCGCTGTTCAGAAACACCTTTCTCGGAAAGCTCTTCCCGAACAGCCGGTACGTCCGCGAGTACCTGATGAAGGACTGGGACCACAGCGCTCTTCGCGATGTGGATTGGGTCTCCGGGGCCGCCATGTTCGTCTCTAGCGAGGCGATCGAAAAGGTCGGGCTCATGGACGAGGCGTTCTTTATGTACTGCGAGGATGTCGACTGGTGCTTTCGGGCGCACAAGGCCGGATTTCGGGTCGTGTATCTGCCCACGGCCGTCGTGACTCACGCCATCGGCAAGAGCACCGACCAAGCTGCCAACCGCATGATTCTGCGCTTCCACCGCTCGATGCTCTACTTCTACAAGAAGAACCTGCTCCCTGAACGGCCCGTATGGGCCAGGCCCGCGCTGTGGCTCTTCGCGCTTGGCGCCCTTACGGCGCGTGCCTCGATTTTCATCGTGAAGAACAAGATCGACAAGGTCCGCAGGAGGCTCGCCTGATGTCCGCTCGAAAGCCTGGCGCACCATACGCCACTGCCGAGGCGGCGGCTGCCAGCCGGTGGCCCCTTGGGCTGCTTGCCGCCGGGTGCTTCTTGTTGCCGGTTTTGGGAGGGCGGATCACCGTCGAGGCTCAGCCCTACGGTGGCGGCTTTGGAGCGTTGCTCGCCTCCCTGTGGGAAGGTAGCGAGGCGCCGTCGCTCGCTCACGCCCTGATCGCCCTTTGCTTCGCCTTGTCCTGCGCTTTGACGCTCATACGCAGCAAGGTGGTTCAGACTCCAGCGAACCGCCTCGCGCTCCCATTAGCATTTCTGACCCTCGCCGTTGTGGCCTCTGTTGCGCTCTCCAGCTTCAAGTGGACCAGCCTGGTTGCCGCGGCGGAGTGGGTGATGTACCCGTTCGGGTTCCTCGCCGCGATTCTTTCTGCCGGCCGCGGCCGCGGGCCGTTGCTGGCGATTGCGGCCCTGGTGGCAGGGTGCTTCCTTGTCGCGACGATGGGTGTGATGGACTACTGGCAGATGCGCGCCATCGACCCCTCCTGGCGCATCTTCGCCAACTGGACCAACCCGAATGCCCTGGCGGGAATGCTCGTGATCGGGTTCTTTTTGGCGCTTGGGCTCACGATGGTCCAGGACCGGATCAACGCCCTGGCCGCCGGAGGCGCTGCCGTCATCATCGGCTTTGCGCTGATGCTCACGCAGTCAAAGGGCGGGTTGCTCGCGCTTGGCGCTGGGCTCGTGGCGCTGGCGTTGGCCTTCTTGTCTTGGGTTCGGATTGGCGATTCGAAAGCCCAGGCCCTGCGGTGTCTTGGGGCGCTTGCCGCCCTGGCCGCGATCGTGTTGGCGCTAAAGTTCGCGCCCACTCAAGGCCCGGAGCCCGACAAAGGGGGCGGCGTGGGCTTTATGAGCCGCGTTTCGAACTCTTCCGGCACTTCCGAGCAATCCGCCGGTTTCCGGACCCTGCTGTGGAAGTCCTCGCTGGACCTCATCAAGCAGAACCCGATCGGCAACGGGATCAGCACCTTTCGCTTCTATTCCACCAGGCCTGGGCGTGTGAGCCAGACTCATCTGGCCCACCAGTCGTACCTGCAGCTCGCCTCTGAGGCCGGAGCGTTCGCCGCCCTCGCGCTGGTTGCGTTTGGCTTTGTGTTCATTCGGGAGTGTTTTCGGGGCGCCCGCAAGCTCCCACCGGAACGCAACCTCCTGCGCGCCGGATGTTTCGCGGCGTTTGTGGCGGCGGCCGTCCATAACGCAGTCGACAGCGACCTTTACTTCTTTGGGTCAGGGATGGCCCTCTTCGTGGTGATGGGGCTCGGGGCGATCTTGGCCGCCGACGCGCTGACGCCCGAGCAAGCGCCGGCCAGCGGGCGCTATCCGGTCGCCATCGTCCCGATCCTCGCCACGCTGTTCCTCCTTTGGGCCGGCAAGGTGGAGCTTGCCAAGGGCCAGGTGGTCTACGCGATGGCCACAGGCGACTTCGACCAAGCCGTACAGGGGGTCAAGGACCTTGCCGGCAGCAGCTTCGGCGACGCGGAAGCCGCCTTCCTGGAGGCCAGAGTTTCCCAGGGCCAGACGCGAATTTCAGCACTGGAACGCGCTGTCCAGCTCGGGCCCACGCCCCGCCACTACCGCGCGCTCGCCGATGAGAAGCTGGCCAACGGCGACGTCACCGGCGCCAAGACCGCCCTTGAGAACGCGCTGAACTGGGACCCAAACAACCTGCCCGCGCTCCTGCGGCTCATGAACCTGCTATCTTCGGCGGAGCGCCTCGACGAAGCCAAGCAGGTCGCCAGGCGCCTCATCGCCACCGAGGCCTCCACCGCGTTCAGCGTGAGAGCGATCCCCGAACTCATGCCCACCGAGACCCTGCTGGCCAGGGTGTTTCTGGCTGAATCGGCCCAAGGCTCCGAGAAAGAGAACCTGCTCCGAAAGGCCGTTGACGGGTTCAACGCTTACAGGTCGGTCACGGCGGCCTACATCCAGTCCCTCACCAAGGACTCGCCGGACCTTCAGATAGGGGGCGTCGGGCGCAAAGAGGTGGCTGCGACGATGGCGATCGCGGCGAAGGCCGCCAAAGAGCTGGCGGCTTACTACCGAGCCTCGGGAGACTTGCGACGGTCTGACGCGGCGCTGTCGGATGCGGCGGGATTCGAAGAGGCCGCCGCGGGTTTCGGAGGCTGAGTCAGGTAGAGCTTCACCAAGTCGCGAGCAATGGGCGCAGCCACCGTGCTTCCATGTCCGGCGGCCTCCACCAAGACGGCGATCGCGATCTTCGGATTCTCAGCGGGCGCAAAGCCGATGAACCAGCTATGGGTTTGGGAGCCCTTGCGGTGTTCGGCGCTTCCGGTCTTGCCGCCCCACCTGATCCCCGGGATTCTCGCCACCACCGCAGTGCCGTGGTCGATGACGCCCACCATCGCCCTCCGCAGGTCGCGCCAGACCCACTCGGGGCCATCGACTCTTGCAAGCACCTGCGGCTCGAAGGCCTTCGCCCTTTTGTCCGGCAGGTGAGATTGAGCGGTCTTGAGCAGGTGGGGTCGGTACGAGAAGCCTCCGTTCGCCACGAGCGAGGCAAGGCACGCCATCTGGATCGGCGTCGCCGACATCTCCCCCTGGCCGATTCCCAAGTTCACCGTGTCGCCCAGGTACCACTTCTTCGGGTTCCTCAGGTTCGCATAGTAGTCGGCGGTTGGCACCACGCCCCGGACCTCGGCGGGCAGGTCGATTCCGGTATCGGCCCCAAGCCCAGCCTTGAGAGCGGTTTGCTGGAGGACCTCCGGGCCGTTCTTCATAGCCCAGTTGCCGAAGAACGTGTTGCAGGAGCGTGCGAACGCGTCGAAGTAGCTGATGGAACCGTGGACCCCAAGGCATTTGGGCTTGGCTTTTCCAACTTCAATGTAGCCGGGGCAATACTCGCGGCGGCTCTCACTAAAGACCCCCGAAGCGACCGAAGCCAGCGTGTTGACAACCTTAAACGTGGAACCGGGCGCATAGCTGGAGACGACCGCGCGATTGATGAGGGGGTGGTCCTCATCGTTGAGGAGCATGTCCCAGTCGGTCTTCGAGATGCCGCCTGCGAAGAGTGCGGCATCGTAAGTCGGAGCACTGGCAAGACAGAGCACTTCACCGTTGCTGGGGTCCACCGCCACGGCAGCCCCCTTTTTACCCCTCAAAAGCTCATTCGCCAGCCGCTGCAGCCGGGCGTCGAGGGCGAGGGTAAGCCTGCTCCCTGGAACCGCGTTGTCACGCCCTACGACCTTGATTGGCCGGCCCCGCGAGTCCACTTCCATGGTCTCTTTGCCTGGCTTTCCCATCAACTCAGACTCGTATTGGCGCTCGAAGCCATCCTTGCCCACATAATCTGCCGGTTCGATCCCTAGAGATTCCAACCGCTCGACGTCCCGGTCGTTCGGTGTCCACACACGCCCGAGGACGTGGGTGAAGTTCACGGTGTCGGGATAGACCCTCATCGGCTGGGATTCAACGCCGATGCCCGGAAGCAAGTCTCCGGCCTCCGCAACCCGGGTGGCGATCTCGATCGGTACGCCCACGAGGATGGTGGCCGGAAGGTAGGGCCGCCAGTTGGCGTCCGAGACTTTGTCCCAAAACTTCTTTTCAGGCTGGCCCGTGAGCCTGGCGAGCTTGGCGATCACCCACTTGTTCTTGTTGACGATCTTGGGGATGGCGGTCAGAACGATTTCCGATTTCACCCCCGCCAGGAGCTCGCCGTTGCGGTCGAAGATGAGGCCCCGAGGCGCCAATTTGGAGACCGAGGTCCGTCGCTGCGACTCAGTTTGCTGAACGATCTCTTCAGAACGGGCAACCTGGAGATACCAAAGGCGAAGCAGAAAGACCAGGAACGCCGCGCCTACCCCGCCGAGGTACATGGCGTGCCTGGCGTCCCATTCGGGTTCTGGGGGG
>JACRPN010000016.1 GCA_016223145.1 Armatimonadota bacterium
GGACCGGGGTGCAGGCTAGGAAGCCTGCGCTCCGTCGAGGTTGCATTCGGAAGGTCAATGTACGAAACGTCAATGTAGGGAAGCGTGAATCCTCGAATGTCACGAAGGGACCCTGAGTTCAAAGCTGCAGACCTACCTTGGCGCAGAAGCCTTGAGCAAAGGCCTGCTCTCATCATCGTCCCACACCCAGGCACGTGATTTGTGATGACGCTAACGGCGTTTGCGGGATGTCGAATGTGGCCGGAGCGTCATCCGACATCCGACATCCACACCTACGGTCTGCACCTCAGATCCATTCGCAGCAGCTTCAGCCTGAGGCTCTCGAGGTGAACTCAAGGGCCTGTTTCAAGTGGTAGCCGTCATGGCCGGCGATCATCGCGACCTGCTGCAGGAAGTCCACGTCCCCGACGAATTCTCTGTGCGCGGGCCGATGCCACACGGCGTCCGGCATCTTGCGGATCACCTCGATGAGCTCCGACCTCTCGCTGCGATAGCGCGCCAAGGAATCCATTGGGTCAAGGCCGGAGTAGTTCCGTTCGGCGCAGAGTTGCCCCTCATCCACGCTCGCCAGGAAGGGGTTCTCCTCGGCCGCAATCCTTGTGATCCGCTCCATCCAGATCGGCTCCCAATCGGCCAGATGCGCCGCCATCTCGCGCAAGGTGAAGCGGTCCGTGTCAGGACGGGCATCCCAATCCGTTTCGGCGTCCAGAACCCGCACGATGGCGGCAGGCGCGCCTTCGAGCGCGTGAAGGAGGTAGGTACGAACGGCTTCGGAGACCATGGCGCCAGGATACCGATTGGGGAGCGCACATGATCGGAGCCGAGGGGCCATGAGGCCGATATGGGACTTAGTTCCCAGGCCGGAACCGTTCGATCGGGCGGCCCGTAGTTCCTGCGACTCCTTGGCCCGACCGGGGAGCGCAGGGAGTCCTTTCATTGATTCGATCCGCTCGTGCCACCTTCGTCCTTCTGGCTTCCTTTGCCGCCCTAATGGCCGGCGCGGCAGAGAGCAAACGCCCAATTGCCGGAGTCAAGCTGACGTCGCCTCCCACCATCGATGGCGACCTTGCCGACGCGGCTTGGCAGTCTGCCTCAAAAGCCTCGGGGTTTACCGACCTGCAGAACGGCAACCCCGTGTTCGACCAGACCGAGGCGTGGATCGGCTACGACGATCAGTTCATCTATGTGGCCTTTCGTTGTAACGATTCGAAGCCTGAAGGCATCGTGGCTCGGGAAACGGTCCGCGACTCGAAGTACAGCGGCGACCGCAACCAGAACCCAAATCGGGAAGACAACGTCCAGATCAACTTCGACCCGTTCCTCACGTTTCAGGACGACGACGTAAGCCGGTTCTCGGTGAACGCGATCGGGACCCGCTCCGCATCCATCGCGGGAGGCCGCGCGGCGAAAGCCGAATGGAAAGGAGACTGGGACGCCGCCGTGAAGCGCGACGATAGGGGGTGGACCTGCGAAATCCGAATCCCCTGGGCCAGCCTCAACTATCCATCTTCGGCGAGACCCGTCACGATGGGGATTAACTTCCAGCGGTTTCAGGACCGGACAAAGACGCTCTCGATTTGGAGCAATACAACCAGCCAAGACTTTACGAATCTCGAAGGGCTTTGGACAGGCGTCGAGCCCCCACAGACCGGATTTCGCCGAACGCTTTCGCTTCTGCCCTACGTCCTCGGCGGCGACATCAAGGGCGAGCTTAGCGGCAAGGCCGGACTCGACATGCGCTATACCCTGACGCCCCAACTTACGGCGGTCGGAAGCATCAACCCGGATTTCTCGACCATCCAGGGCGCGATCCAAAGCATCGCCTTCTCGCACTCCGAGAGATTCGTGCCCGACCAGCGGCCTTTCTTCACGGAGGGAGGCGGCAACTTCTACGCCCAAACGAATATCAATGATATTGGTGCCTTTTTCTACTCTAACAGGATCAAAACGTTCGACGTCGGCGCGAAGCTCTATGGCAAGCTCTCGGCGAAGGACACGCTCGGCGTCTTGAACACATACAGCTACGACGGGAGAAACGACTTGGTCGCCCGATACACCACGGCCTATAACGAGACGGACAGCGGCGGTGGAATGCTCGTTCACACAAACGCGGGCGGCATCGAAAACACGAACCTGGTGATCGACCAGCACTTCCGCAAGGGCAAGATGTTTTTGGAGGGCGTCGGCGCACATAGCTCCGGCCAGGGCGCTGGAGGCGGGGCGCAAGTGGTGAACGCCTACTACGCGGACAAATACTTCCTGAGCTGCATCCAATACAGCGGCGTTTCGAACAACTTCCTCACCCCGATCGGCTTCGTTCCGTTCAAGGGCTACCACGGCATGACGGCGATCGAATACTGGGGCAGCGAGTGGCGGGAGGGCCGATTCCGCAGTTCGAACGTGACCCTGGTGGGGCTCGACTGGAAGCAGAACGATGGCGCACCCTTCTTCAAGGGGCATCAAGGAGAGTACAACCTCGACACGCGCGATGATTGGCGTTTCAAGCTCAAATGGGCGTCGTTCGACTTCCTGGGCGAGAAGGACAATGTCTTTGGCTTTGGGGTTACGAAGGGCGTCACGAACCGCTTCGCCAAGATCGGTTTCCAGGTCGACACCGGCAAGCTTGGGAGCGCAAAGACGACAGCCTTCTCCCCGTTTTTCAGCCTGAGGGTCTTCAAGAAGCTGGACGTCCTGTATTCAGGCCTGATCCAGAACAGGGAGGGGGTCGACCAGCAGCACATCCTTACCGTCAACTACGAGATATCCCCCATCAAGTCCTTCGGCGGCAGGCTGGTGACGCACAACGGGGACACCAACGCTTACCTCTTCTTCCGGCGCTCTGGTGAGAAGGGAACCGACTTCTATTTGGTCCTGGGAGACCCGAACGCGAAGAAGACGGTTAGCAGCATCCAGATCAAGATGGTTTTCGCGTACCAGTCCTAAGGGCTCAAGCCTCTCGCTCGGGGGGAGCGGCGCTCGAAAGCGCCAAAGCCTTGCCGTTGGGCAAGAACACAGACGCGCCGACCTTGGATTTCAGCACCTCGATGGCCTTCTTGAGCTGGGGATCGGTCTTGAGGTCTCCGATCGTGCCTTCCGCCTGCGGTGGCCAGTCAGCTTTGATGTCCGGCTGGATGCCGCCCGACGCGTAGCCGCCGTACTCGTCGACCTTCCGGCTGATGTCCTTGCCGCTCGGGAGGAAGTACTTCGCGATGGTGATCTTGGCGCTCGCCCCGTCGATCAGCGGGATCACATTCTGGACCGACGCCTTCCCATAGGAGTGGTTGCCGACGAGCGTGGCGAGCCGATAGTCGTGGAGCACGCCTGAGAAGATTTCGGCCGCGCTGGCCGAGTCTTCGTTGATCAGAACGGCGATCGGATAAACGTTTCGTCGCCGCAGGCCCCGCATGGTCTTGGCCACCTCTTCGTCGCCTTCGCGCCCTTTCATCTTCACGACGACCTTGTCTTCGACATAAAGCGAAAGCATGTCCACAGCCGTATCGAGCAACCCGCCGGGGTTGTCTCGAACGTCGATGATGAGGCCCTTGATGCCCTCGTGCTCAAGCCTGCCCAGGGCGCGCTCGAATTGCTCGCCGGTGGGCTGAGAGAAGATAGAGATGCCGATGTACCCCAGGCGGGTTCCGGGCAGGACCTTCGACTCGACAGTCGGCGTCGTGACGTTGGCGCGCTGAATCTTGATGGTGATCGGCTTCGTCGCGCTCTTCCGCATGATCATCAGGCTGACCCACGTGCCGGGCTCGCCCCGGACCTGCCTCACGATGTCGTCGATGTCCACGCCCGAAACGGTCTTGCCGTTCACGCCGGTGATGAGGTCGTCCTTGCGCAGACCCGCTCGGTCTGCGGGCCCCTGCTCGAACACGGATACGACGCGAGCGCCAAGGGGGTCTGGGCTGAGCCGAGCGCCGACCCCAGCAAAGTGGCCATCGGTTTCCAGCCTGAAGCTGGCCGTGTCCTTTGGAGAAAGGAATTGAGTGTGCGGGTCGCCCAACGAAGCCATCATTCCGGTCAAACCGGCATATTTCAGATCAAGCGATTCGACAGGCTTGTAGTAGTCGTTGCGGATGTCGTCGAACGCCCTCTTGAAGACATCGGTCGCGTTTTGGGAGACCGAGGCCGAAGAACTCAGGCCAAGGAGCTGCCGGAAAGCTGATGAGTCCGGCGCTTTGCCTTGCTGAATGTCCCGCCACCCGAAACCGAGGCTGAACAGGAACAGGATCCCCAAAGCAAACAGGAGAATGCGGGAGAACGCCTTCATCGGGCCACCTCCGACTTCGCGTCGTACTTGCCGATGGTGAGCGTGTAGGCGCTTCCGTCAGGCAGCGCTTTGAACTTGGAGACGAGCGGCGAGCCGTTCATCGTGCCCTCGATCTTTGCGCCGGATCCGTTGGCCAGGGCAAGGGCAAAAGCCTGATAGATTCCACCCGTATTGCCGTCCACCAGAACCCTGATCTTGGGAGGGTTCGGGTTTCCGCGCTGGAGCCTGATTTCCTCTCCCGGGCGGCCCCCTTCGTGCGCGAGGCTCCCATAGGTTCCGGGCTTGGCCAAGGCGCCCAGGGCCTCACGGAAGGCGTCGAAGTCGCCGTACGCTTGCGATCTTAGGTCCAAAGTGATCTCGGGCGTGTGGCCCATTGCCATCTCCAGCCGCGCGCCGACTCCTTTGGTCAGGCGGAGGTTGAACACGCCGGGGCTCAACTCCTTTACCGGAGCGATCTCCGTCAACGATTTGGTCATCTGCGTGGACTGCTGAGTTCCTCCGGGGCGGTTAAAAACGACCTTGAGCGTTCCCGTAGTGCCTCGCGCCAGCATGTCGAACGCCTTGAACGGCATGATCGCGCCGTTGGCTTTGGCTCTCAGCTTCAGGCTGAGCTCTCTCAGCCTTGCAGGGGGCCACTCCTTTGCTTCGACCTTGCGCTGAGCCGTGCGCAGTTCATCGATGGCTTCCGCGCTGTACACCCAGTGCCCGTCCACGCTCTCGACCCAGTCGCCCGCTTTGGCGCCGGCCCGGTCGGCGGGCCCTCCCGGAACCACCCCGGCAATCACCACCCTGGGCAATTGAGATGGGGCAAAGGGGTCTTCCGGCGCTTCGCCCGACGAAACCGAACTCGGCGACGCGCTCCCTTTGCGCTCCAAAACCAGGTCCGCGCCGATGCCCTCGTACTTGCCATAAATGGCACTGGCGTAGGCCTTTGCGAGCTCTGGGGTGAAGAAGAGGCTTTGAACGTCGTTGAGGCTGGCGATCATGCCCCGAACGCCGCCTGACGCGAGCTTGAGGTCGTCTTTGATGGGCTCGACGTAGCGCTGCTTCAAGAGTTGGGAGAGCTCGCTGAAGTACTTCGCTTCCGGAATCTCCGCCTGGTTGGTTCGGGAGGTGAGAAGCCCTGAACCGTAAACCCGATTCGGCGACTTGGGCGAGATACGGCCCACGTCGACCTTGTCGCGCATTGCGATCCCTGCAATGAGCGCGGCCGCAGAGGCGCAGATCATTGCGGAGGTGGCCAAGCTGTTTTGAGAGGGGTTCATAAGTGGGTTGGGGCGAATCGGTGACGGCGGCTATGACTTGATGGTTGACCAAGCGCTCCAGGTTCCTATGCTAAGGTTGCCAGGCTTGATCAGGAACCGGCAATCGCACAGGGGCTGTCATTCAGTGGTTCCTAAGGATGATAACGCATAGGATGCGAGATCGGTGCTGAAAAGTTCCCGATCAGGGTCGAATGCCCTTGGCCGCAGCCAGGAAGGCGTAGGCTCCCTGGACGCGGGGGTCGAGATCCTTGTCAAGACCCTCCACTTCGGCGGCCTCAACCTTTCCCGGATGCGCCGCGAACGCCATGAGCGCCGCTGCGCGAACCTCAGGCGAAGCGTCTGCGACCGCAAGACGAAGCGCCCCGCGATTGGATTCGTTGGGGCGGGCCCTCAGATAATCGAGCAGCAGCAGCCTTACCCATTTGCTGTCGTCCCGAACGACCTTAAGCCCTTCTTCGCGGTAGCCGGGCAATGGCGACTCCAGGAGCTTGGTGGCGCTCTGAAACCTCAGCCAGTCCGACTCGTCGTTCACGGCCCCGTAGAGCATGTTCTTGGCGACGTCCTCGATGGCTGGGTTGGCGCGCAAGGTCGCCGCGAGGCGAACGCCCGGATCGGCATTCTTTACATACAGCATCAGCGTCTTCGCGGCGCCGTCTCCCGGCAGCACGCCCACCGCCTCCGCGCCCGCAACGCGAGCCCTCCAACTGGGGCCAACAGCGAGGATCGACATCGCGATCAGCATCTTGTCGTCCTTGAGGCTCGCCAGTTGCCGGGCAGCGAATTCTCGGCAGAAGTCGTAGGGGCCAATCTCCAGGGCGCGCTTCAGGATTTGCCGCGCAGGTCCGTCACCTTGAAACGCCAATGCCGCCGCCGCTTGCTCGCTGACCCGGTGGTTCACGTTCTGGAAGGCGCGCTGGAGCTTGGGGATGGCCGCGTCCGAGCGGTTTCGGCTGAAAGCGGCCACAGCGTTCATCACCACGACGTCCTTGGAGTCGTCGAGGAGCCCGATGAGCGCTTCGACGATCTCCGGGCCCGCGTCGGCTGGAGCGCTTGCGGCAAACAGCGCCCGCTCGAAGGGGTTTTGCGATTTCGCGTCCGGAACAAGCGCTTTGGGGGCGGCGCTTGGCGTGAGGCTCTCCCCGACGCCAGCCTTCAAGATGGGCTCCGAAATCGCAACCTTGGAGTCGAAGAAGGGCTGGGTCACTTCCCAACATCCGGCGTTAGGATCGGATTCGAGAGCGATGCCGGTCCAGACTTCACCCTCTGACAATGAAACCTTGACGGTCACCTGTTGCCAGCCGCCGGTGGGGTCGATCTCCAACACATCGACGGCGCTCGTTGATTGGGACTCGGCCGGGTTCGGCAGTACCCCAAAGAGCCTGCCGAGCACCTTCCGCTCGCCGCCGGCACCGCACGCCGCCAGCACCATGGGCTCCGGGTGGTCGGGCTTCAGCCACACCGAAAAAGCGCCTTCAAAGGGCCCTGATGCGATGGGGGCGGTCCCTTGGCCGCCAGACAGCCAGACGCCGCCGCTCCGCGGGAAACCCCCGCAGCTCACGATGGCGCCGGGCCGATCAAGGCCTTGGCTGCCGCGAAGCTGATAGGTTCCGGCTGTCCGAAAGCCGCTGGCTCTTGGCGCAGGTCGATTCTGGATTTCGGGCGCGAGGAGCGAAGCCTCAGTGGCGTTTTCCGGCATGCCCTTGATCGAAAACGTGGTTAGGCAGTGGGGTCCGATCCGCGTCACGCCGTGAAGCTTGGGGTCCAGTTCTGGCTTGAGATGGGCTGCAAAAAGGTCCGCGTAGACGGGATCGACGAACAAGAGGGAGCGAGCCGGTCCAGGGGCTGCCGCCATTGCCTCCTTGCCCCACTCCCAAACGCCGTCCGCCTTCTCGGATCCCAGTCGGACGGGCTCTTTACCGCGAGCGAAGATCGCGCCCCAAGTTGTCGCCGACGGGGCGACTGGGGCGCCTGCGATCTTCGAGAGGTCCGCCGCTGCCAGCTCTTTGTAGCGCGCCTTGCCCCAGTCCGCCGAGGGCAGCCCCTCCCGAGCATCGGTCCTGCTGAGGGCCAGGGCGAGTTCGGCTGACGACGGATCTTTGCGATTCAGCGCCTTGCCCCAGCTTTCCTTTGGAGCACCAAAGCTAGTGGCTGAAATAGGCTGGAAGGGCTGCATCAGCTCCTCGCCCGATGCATAGATCGCGCCACTTTCCGGGCTATGGGGCTCGGTGGCGTTCCCCACGTAGCCCCAATGATGGAGCGCGGCCCGAACGTGCCCGTCCCATCGGTTCGCGAGCGCGAAGGTCAGCCCATAGGGCCCGTTCGCCTGACCCTCCAGAAAGAGGGAGATCGGCGAAACTGGAGCGTCGTAGACCTTTCCATCGGGCGCGGGGCCTGTCATGGCCGAATGGATGACGAACACGGAGTCCCAAGGCCCCCGATAGACCCGGTCGTCGGTCTCGAAGGTGCCGCCGTTGATGCGCGGCCTCACATAGTCCATCAGGTCGGCAGCGAAGCTTTGGGCGAACGGCTGGGAGGGCGTGCCTCGCGAGGCGTCCACCTTGAAGCGGGCCCAATCGGTGTCGTATTCGACGTCCACGGTGACCCGAAGCGCTCCGCCCGCTGCGCCTTCGGCTATAGCTGCGAACCGCGCCAGCGACTCGAGAATCTCCTGGTGGTGGCGGTTCTCAAATGTGTAGACGCGCTCCGTAAGCAAGCCGCTCGACGCCCGGTCAAGCAGGTCAGCTTTGCCGAGCACAAACACTTTGACCTTCCATTCGGGAGTCCGAGGCCCGATCTTGGCCTTGGCCATGTCATACGCCGCACGGATTTCCGACCACCCGCCGTCCGCCTGCAGGCGCCGTATGAGCTTTCCATTGCGGACCAGATAGCGGCTCCCCTGAAAGGCAAAGAGGTCGTTGGCTCCGGCGAAGGGTCCTGGGAGATCGGGAATACGCGCTTCGACGTTCTGACCCCCGATCTTGTAGGTCCCCAGGAGCACGGTCCCGGCGGCAGAACCCTGGCTCGATGCGGCAGTGGGTGGGAAGATGCGGGGAAGGGCCTTGGGCGTCACGCCGGGCGCCGGCGAAGGTCCGGCGGCGCTGACGAGCACCCACGCGGCAAGAGCGGCGATCATTCTGGCAAGAGTTCGTAAAGCCGGATGTCTTCGGGGTGGGCGGCGTGGCCGTCTCCCCGGCTATAGGTGAGGGCTTGCCGCGCCTGCAGCGTGGTCAAGTCGGCTGGCATCATGCCGATGAGGTCTACCACAACCTTCTGCGCGTTTTCGGCGTTCTTCTTGAATACTTCGAGCACGTCGTGCGCGGTGACCGCCTCGGCGCCGGCATGAACGCCACTGTCGTAGTCGGTGATCAGCGAGATGTTCACCACCGCCATTCCAAGCTCCCTGCAGAGGTAGGCCTCGGGGTATTGGGTCATGTTGATGACCTCCCAACCTGCGTCGTGGAACCACTTGCTCTCGGCCTTGGTGGAGAACCTCGGACCCTGGATTACGACCACAGTGCCGCCGTCGTGGCACTCGATGCCGTTCTTGCGGATCGCCTCGACCGCCAGCTTGCGAAGCACGGGATCATAGGTCTCGGCGGGCGAGACGTGCGTGGTGATCGGGCCATCGAAGAACGTGTCGGCGCGGCCGTTGGTGCGGTCGACGAACTGGTCGCAAACCGCGAAACTCCCTGGGGCCACATGCTTTTGAAGCGATCCGGCGGCGCAGGGGCTGATCACGGCCTGGACGCCGAGCGAACGCATCGCCCAAACATTCGCCCGGAAGTTGATCTTGTGCGGCGGGATCGTGTGGTCCCTGCCGTGACGTGGCAAGAATGCGACCTTGCGGCCATGGACCGTTGCGAGAGCGATGCGATCGCTGGGCGGGCCATAGGGCGTGTCCACCTTGATTTCACGAATGTCCGGCACGAGCTTATAAAAGCCCGAGCCGCCAAAAACGCCGATTTCCGCTTGTGCCATGTCCTTGTGCTTTCCTCTGCCTTAGTTCCCGCCCACTCCGGGCTGGGTCCTCATCAAGTAGTTTCGCGTCTCGCGAACGAAGATGTCGAGCCGCGCCCCGCGCCGCAAGGCGATGTCCTGGTTCATATGGGCGAACCGCTTGGTCTTGATCGCAGCGATGCCCTGGAAGCGCGGGTCCTTTTCAATCGACTCGTTTGTGCCGGCGATCATGATCGCGTCGGGGTTGGTCTTGATCAGCCACTCGGCATTGACGGGTACGAAGATGGTGGCGTCCGGCCCCACCGGCTCGGCTCCAGCCGCGCGCACGACGTCGGCCTGAAGGGTGTTCACACCGGCGATGAGCGGATCGGTGCCGTTGCCGGGGATCATGATCGCAACCTTCGGCTTGGGGTTCATGGGCTCTTTGCGCCCTTGGTCTGCGATTGAAAGGAACGTGGAAACGTATTCCGAGATATCCGTTTCGCCCCCGGCGAGCTTCCCGTACTGATACAGGGAATCGGCGAACTCCTCGAGGGTCTTGCCATAGAAGCCGTAGGTCTTCATGCCGAGGTCCTTGAATTTCTGGACGTCGGCATCGGAGAACAGGTCCTTGTCATAGACGACGAGGCTGGGATTCAGCGAGGCGATCAGCTCGTAATCCGGCTTCACTCCCTTCATCACCTTGGGCTGCTTCGGCTCGAGCTCAGGGTAGTTGCATTCGGCGGTCAGGCCGAGGATGGCGATGTTCGGGGTCTTCTGGCGGACGATCTCGGTCGCACCGGGGCTCAGGCTGACGGCGGACTTGAGCGCGAACTCACGAGGGTAGCCGCCCCAGTCGCGCATCGGCTTGGAGCAGCCGGCCAGGGCGATGGCCAGCACAGACAGCAAAACGAGGGCCCTTCGAAACATGGTCCATTCTGGCTGAGAAGGGGGGCGAGATGCCAACGGAAAGGCTTTCACGACAAAGGAAGACGCTCTCAATCTGGGGATGATTCCCAACGAAGCCGTCGAGGCAGCCATTTGCAGCAAATCTACTCTTCGAGTTCCCGCATCACTCCCCAGACTCTCTTCGCCAGCTCTTGCCGCTTGGGGTCCTGGATGCTGTTCTTGAAGTTGGGATAGGTGATCCGGCCAATGGCCTCGGCCATGGCTTGCTTCATGGCGCTTCGGTCCACGGTGATGCGCCAGCGATAGTCGGCATTCTCCATCCTGATGGGGGTCGAATCGGGAAAGCATCGCAGGATGTCGGTCTCCCTGCGCGCACGAACGAGCAGCTTGGAGGCGTCGTCGCGGTGTTCGACGACGGAGAGGAACGCGTCATTGAGAAAGATCCACACGGAAGACCTCCTTGATTGGAAAGGATACTTGGATGGCAATGGCAGGGGCAGCAGGGCTTCCCGATTCGCTTCGCTCATTCCCCTCGACCAGCAAGCTGGCTTCGGCGGGATGAACTTTTCGCCCGCTGCCACAGCCACATGAGAACGATGCCTGGCCAAGGAAGCGAGAGGGCAATGGCAGGGGCAGCAGGGCTTCCCGATTCGCTTCGCTCATTCCCCTCGACCAGCAAGCTGGCTTCGGCGGGATGAACTTCTCGCCCGCTGCCACAGCCACATGAGAACGATGCCTGGCCAAGGAAGCGAGAGGGCAATGGCAGGGGCAGCAGGGCTCGAACCCGCGACCTGCGGTTTTGGAGTTTGCCGGTTTTCAACTTAAAACTCGACAGAAACTCCCAAACCTTTGGGCAGTCTTTAGGTATAGAAGGGATCATGGCGAAAACTGCAAAAGTCAGCATTCGGCGAATTGAAGAAGAGCCCTGCGTTTGGCTCGGCAAGGACGGCCGCTACCATTGGGACGTTGAACGACGCTATGACGATGGCTCAGTCTTCCGGAAGGGCGGCGCCTGCAAGGAACTGGAGGCCGCCTGCCGCAAGCGGGATGCTGCGATCGCTCAGTTTGAGAGCGGGAGGCCGACAATCAGACACACCGTTCGATCTTGGGCGGAACACTGCGTTTCGGTCCTCTGGAAGGATGAGGTTGACAACGGACGCATCAAGGCCGACACGATCGTTGGCCACCAACAGATTCTCAGGAATCACATACTGCCGTGGATTGGCGATCTTTGGCTCGACTCTGTTGGAACCGAACATGCTCGACGGCTCAATCAAGAATTGGTCTCTCTGGGGCGCGACAGCGACACCCGAGCCAACATCCGTAACACCGGCTCCAAGCTCTATTCGACTGCGCTTGCGCACGTTCCGCCTATCGCCACCCACAACCCCTTCAAAGCGATCGAGATCAACCGCAAGCAAAGCAAGCGCGACGCGGAAGGCAACCGTCTCATCCACATCCGCATCCTTACAGTTGAAGAAGAACGCGCTTTGATTGATTGGGCGGCTTCGCATTGGGTGTACGGCATGGTCCTTGTCGGTCTGAAGATGGGATTGCGAAAGGGCGAGTTAACGGCAATGACCTGGGATCACATCGACTGGGAGCGGGAGGAATACCACGTTGAGGAGCAGGTTCGCAGGAGTCGTGCAACAGGCAAGCTCGTCGTTAGCGACCTCAAACGTACATCGGCAGAACGCTGGATACCGATTCACCCTGCGGTGATGGAGTTTCTCAGGTCCGAGTACCGGCATCCCGACCACCACCCCGTCAAAGTCTTCGCAAATCTCAACGGAAACTGGATCAGCCCCGAGGACGCCGACGAAGCGCTCCTGGACATCGTGATGCTGAGCCGCCTCACTAGCAAAGTGGATGGACGCGGTACCGCGCTTCCAGATCCTACTTGGCACGATCTGCGGCATACGTTCGCCACCGTTTCGTCCAGTTTTGCTGACAAGAGAGAGGCGATCAGCCTGGCATAGGGGGCAACTCACTATGCGGAGCGTATGCTGCAGAACTCCCGACGCTTGAGGTACGCACGGTACTGAGCTTGCGTGATTCGCCGAGCTGCTCGCCTGCCCGGCCCGAGTGTTATGCTCTCAAGGACTCCGGAACTCATGTAGCGTCGAACAGTCCTTTCGTCGACGGTCAGCAGACGGGCAACGTCGAGGATCGTCAACGGGTCCTTGACGGTCAGGTCGGCCATGGAAGTCACCGAATTCGCTCCGACCCTCATCCTTTGCCTCCAGTTCCCTGCCCTCGGTCATCTCGCCTCAAGAGCGGCCTGACCAGCACACGCTGTGGGTAGGAGCCAAAGATGACTTCCAGGCTCGAACTAGCTAAGTATCGCGCTCTCCCGTTTGGAATCATCGTTCTCACCTTTCAGCTTCGTTGTCTTCGACGATCACCAAGGAACCTCCAAAGCCAATCCCAAGTCCCCCGTTTCATGTTCCATCGGCCGTCGACACCGCGGCAGAGCCCAATCAGGAAATCTTCGGCGTCGTAGCTTGCCAGGGCGGCGTCCATGTCCATGTCTTCGAGGCGTTGTTGCTCCTCAACCGTGAACTCGCTTCTGATTCGGACCTTCTCAGCAGAGATCTGCGACTCGATGACAGCCTTTCGCCCAGAGAGATGCTTGACACGCGGGTGAAGCCAGGCAGCAAGGGCATACTCCGGAAGAGCCCGGATCGCGGCTCGCGCATCCTCTTGCAGCGATTTCAGGTGGGCAAGGCCGGCGAGCCTCTCGCCTTCGCGCACACCCAGAACGACGTAGCTGGCGACCGTGGGCACAACCAGCATGAGCGAGACCCAGAAGAGATCTGCCTGACTGACTTTGAAGCCTTGAAGTGTGGACTGTTCGCCGATGGCTTTGAAAAGCCCGAGCTGCTCGACTTTCGATTCGATCAGCACCAGGCACGCGACGAGGCCCGATAGCATCAGAAAGGTCAAAGCCATCTGAAATGAACCGATCCACGGCGTCCGGATGGCTGCTCGGTACAGCAGGCCGCCAAGGCCCCTCCCCAGAGGATAGAGGCTGGCGCCCACAAGGGTCATGACGGCGATACCTAGGCCACTCCAGAAGAAGAGCCAGGGCCATTCCTCGGCAAGGGAGTAGAGTTCGAGCTTGCCCGTGAGGAGACCCAAGCTGATGCCAAACACGGTTCCCCCGCCGATGCCGGCAAGGAGTTTGTAGCCGGTGCGTTGCGCCCAGCCGACGTGCTCCTCAGGTGCAGGAAGCTGATGCCTGCCGGCCAGCACTTCCAGGGACACTGGTTCTCCCTCCTCGAAATCGAGGCCCTGACGATCCTGCACCGAACAGAAGCCGAGCGGCCCTGCAACGGCCGACAGCAGTGAGCAGTGACCGGCGAGCTCAGCCTCCAAAGCCCTAAGGGCCGGCTCCAGATCGGCGACCCTCATCTTGGCTTCAGAGCTCTGGATCGCCATCCGCTCTTCAAAGCTCCGCCTGAGCGAAGCGGCGTTGTCGCTGGCGGCAAGGGCACTGGCCGCCTTGAGCCTGGGAAGAGACTGCCTGCCTTCATCAACGCTCCTGCCGAAGGCCTCGCCTGATTGGCGAAGCGCATCGGGAGCGAGCGTCACCAAGGGCCGCGCTCCCACGATCGTTCTGGGCTTTGGCTGGCCGCCTGACCCTCTTCTCCTCGGGATGATGTTGCTGTAGGTTCTCACGGACTCTGTCGAGCGGGCCATGAGTTCTTCATCCCAATTCATTGCTGAACCTCCTGCCAAGGGAAGCTCTCAACGTCTAGGTCTCCGCGAACGGTGGCCTTCAGGCCTACAGGCGAAAGCCGTTCTTCCCACACTGAGCGAAACTCCGGTTTGACGCCAATGAGACACAGGCGAAGAGAGTCTTTGCGCCCGGCAAAGGACGCCACGGCCCGGCTGATTCGGTCCATCGCATCGCTACCGCCATCTTCCATCCCGCCATCGGTGGCGATGAGCACGAGGGCTTTGCCAGTGCTTCGCTTCACGTCAGCGGCGACCTGTTCAAGCAAGAGGTCGGTCCGTGTGCCGGAAGCAAGGAGGGCTACGGGCGGCTTCCCCAAATACCTCCCGACCTTGGCATTGAATGCGTCGCGGCCGGTCAACCTCTCTCCGGTATAGACGAGGGAGCTACCATGGCCGAAGACGTAAACCCGCAGCCTGCTCCCCCGCGGTAGCGAGCGCTGGATCTCGTACGCGGTCGCGGCGTAGCCAAGTAGCCGTTTCGGTGACGGGCAGCTCACATCGATGGCGACGAACGCCTCGATGGGATCCTCGGCCTGGCGAACACAGCCCGCAAGCAACAGCGAACTAAGGGCGAGGGGCACGAAGCTCTTGGTGCTCCGTCTTCCTTTTGTGGTGGTCATGATGGTCTCCTTGAAAGAGGGTCTTAAGTTGGCGAAAGGCGAACTTGATGGTGGGCCGGCTTAGCCTCCAAAAGGAGCAGCCAAGCCTCCAGCCAGATCGAAGCAGCCCGGGCAAGTTCTTTCGAAAGCCGGGAACAAGTAGGGCGAAGACGCAGGTGAGGACCACTAGGGTGAAAGTGGTGCTGGCGAGCTGCCAAAAGAGCTCGCTGGCTGAGATGCCGAAGAGGAGCCCAAAGAGCCAGTCGAAGGCTGCAAGCACCGCGCCAGCGCACATAGCTAGGAGCGGCCAAGCAACCTTGAGCAGGAAGAGAGCGACGATCCAGGCGACGGCCCGTGAGGCGCATCCGAAGGAAGTGGATTCCGCCGCTAACGAGAGGTCTTTCGAGCCGCAGGCCAAACAGAATGTAGCACTCTTGGGACTGAGGTGGCCCTTCGGGCATCGCCTTCCGTGGAAGGAGCGCTTGCACATGCCACAGTAATGGGCGGAGTCCGGCCAGGCGGACCGGCACGAGCGGCAGATGATCACGATGCACCTCCGAAAAGCGATACTGTCCTTTGGCCGTTGGTCCAGATGACTCCGGCAGCACCCTTTTCGCGAAGGTCTGAGAGGGTCGTGAAAAGGAACTGAGGTCTGCCGCCAGTGCCGGCCACCATGGAGAGATTTCCGAGCCGTCGCTCGCTCGTGGTGACGGTCAAAACGTCGAAGGACTCGTGTGCGTAGGCCTCTGTGAATGCTCCGTCTGCGTGGTACCGGCGGTAGGCCTGTGCTTTTCGCTGAAAGGCCCGCTGACTGACGTGCCCGAGATCGAACTCGATCATGAAGGCACGAGTCTCTCCGGCAGTAGCCCAGTGAACGTACGCATCAGGCTTGACGACACATTTGATCCAGGCGCTGCCTCGCCGGACGGAATACTCATGGCGGCATAAAGGCTCAGGGAGCCAGTCATAGGCCAGCAACTCCAGGTTAAGAGCTGCCTTGCCAAACAGGATCCGCAGGTCGACGAGGCCAAGCGTATGCTCCAGGAACATCGTCGGGGCATCGCGCCCGGCTTGAAGCCTGACGTCCTCTTCCGGAAGCTCAAGGTGGTTTGCGATGATCGCGGCGGCGCTTCGTCCCAGACTGAGCAGGGCCTGCGAGCCACTTCCTCTAGCTAGGTGGCAATACCTGCGAACGTAGCCGTGATCTTGGAGCTTCCGAAGACGATTGTTGCAGCGAGGCACCGACCCGAAGTAGCCAAGCGCGATGAGCTGGTCCCGACTCATGACCCGGTGCAGAAAGAGATCGGCAAGGATCTTCAGGTCCCGAGCCCGCAGTTCGCACCTAGTTGGCTTTTGTGACTCTCGGCAGCTTGCCATGCCGGACCTCCTTTTGGCGTTGGGGCCCCGCCGACGGGCAGTCTTGGTCCATGGATCCATGGCTAACGACTAGCGAGCAGCACCTCTGGAGAATCTGGGTCTTTAGTTCCTCGAGCCGCCCAGGCTCAATCTTCGGGTCAGGGGAATAGAGAGTCCGAACTTGAACCGACCCTTCCCCTCGCCTAACGAAGAACGCCTCGCCCACCTTCTGCCGGATCAGCGTTTGGCGAATGTGCTCTCTGGACTCTCCTGTGATCACATCGCATGCGAGTTCGCCCGCATCGAGCGAGCCGGTCTGGAAGAAGAGCTGGATTGAGACGTTGTTGCGAATTGCTTGACGGAGTGCCGGGTCAAGCTGAGCAAGGTTTTGGTGGGTCAGCACGAGTGAAAGGCCAAAACGCCTCCCTTCGGCGATGATTGCTCCGAACGCAGGAGTCGCCAGCGTCACAAATTCATCGACGTAAAGGGTGACGGGGTTTCACTCACCTTCCCGGATTTCAGCTCTGGCCATGACCGCGCTTTGTAGAGAGCTGACGAGGAGACCGCCGAGCAGATGGGAAGCGCCGTGAAAGCGGTGAGCGGCTAGGGCAACGAGAAGCAACTGCCCGCGTCGGTCAAGCACCGCTTGCCAATCAAAGCCCGTCGCGCCTGAAAGCATCCTCCGCATTTGGGGAATCGAGAGCAAGGGAGTGATCTTGTTGAGAACCGGCAGGCTCCAGGACTGCTGCCTTTCTGCAGAGAGCGTGCCATACCGCCCAAAGAAGCCCTGGACGTGCTCATCGGGACAAACCGCGACCACTTGTTCCCGAAAGATGGGATCTCCCAGCAGCCGCTCAATATCAACCAGGCTCTTCCCGGCAGAAGCGAGGGCGAAGAGAGAGTTGCGCAGCGTCTCTTCAAGCTGGATGCCCCAGGACTCCGAGCCCCTCTTAACGACTTCCAGAAGATGGAGCGAGCGCGAATACAGGTCGCCTGGGCAGGCAAGTGGGTTGAACGGCATGAAGTAGGCGTCCTCGCGAAGGTCCAAGAGGCTGACTCCTTTGAGACCAGCATTCTGTCCGGCAAGGCGGGTGAGGATCCGGTCGACGAGATCGCCTCTTAAGTCCAGCACCACGCAGGTACGGCCCTGGCTGACTTCGTCCTCGATCAGCCGAAGAAGTAGGCTGGTCTTACCGCAGCCGGTGGCCCCAATGGCGTAGAGGTGCTTTCTCCGCTCTTCGGAAAGGACGCCGATGGGTCTGCCGGGGCTGGTTGGATCAGCGCCGAGCTCATGGCCCAGGAGGAACCCAGGAGCCGAACGCTCTTGGGCGGTCGGCCTCCGCCCAGATGCGGCAAGGACGCCCTTAACGGCCAGCGATTCGATGAGACCGGCGATTCCGCGCACGATTCGGATCGTAGACCCGAAATGCAGCACTTCTTAATATCCCGTAGTATTGTTGAGCAAGGACTCAAGTTCTCGTGGAACGACTGCCCCCGACTACCTTTGGCCGCTCGCTTCGAACCTTGATTCGGGAGCGCTTTGGCACCCAGGCCCGGCTCGCGCATGAGTTGGGTGTCGATGCCAGCTGGATCACCAAGGTCGTGAGGGGTAGCCAGGAGGGGCTCAGCTACTCAAGCCTTCAGAGGATCCTGGAGGCGTTCTCTCGCCCCTCAGACAAGGACCTTCTCTATGAGGCATGGAGGGAGTCGTTTGCGCCCTCGCCCACAGAACTGGCGCCGTCGATCTGGGATGGCGACGAGAGAATCTATGGATACTGTGGCACGGTTCCTGAGCTCATTTCGGCCGGCAAGGCCATAGTGGCGTTCCGGGCTCTTCAACCCATCTGGAGCGCGCTTCAAACCCGCCCGGCACGATCTGAAGGTGCCCTGAGGGTTGGGCACTCCCTGGTTGATGTTGCCAACCAGCTTGACCGGCCAAGCGTCTCCCTTGAAGTCGCCGCCAAGATGCGGGAGATCGCGCTTCTCAAGAGGGAGTTAGGCTGGGTGGCAACGGCCCTCGGGCTGGAGAGCGTCAGCCTCAGGCACCTGCGGCCCAGAAGGCTTGCGATTGCTGAAGGCTCATTCCATCGGTTTGGGGCGTACCTGCAGGATTGGCAACCGGTTTCTGTTGAGGGGCGCTCCCGAAGAACAGGTCTTGTGCGAGCCCTTTCCAGAGACCAGCTGCTTGTTGGGCTCGACGCCGTTCAGGAGGGGACCCGTGAAGCGGAGGGACTTGCCTTACGCATCACTAACCTTGAGAGCCAGCTGAGGGACACGCCGGAGGGTCCAGAGCTTGGGCTGGCGAGCGAGGTGCTGGCAAGGACTCTGGTTGCCTCGGGGCAGTTGGAAAGGGCAGCGCGGGCTCTCACTACCGCAGCAAGGCACACCGATTCAAGGGCAAACGAAGTCAAAGTGCTGATCTGCAGAGCGCAGCTCCACATCGCGGACGGGCAACTTGGCGAAGTAGAAGCGCTCCTTGGCAAAGCAGCGGGTTTTGCCGACGAGTGGACTCTGATCCACCACCGCCACAAGATTGCCGAGATCAACAGAAGCCTGAACGCGAGGCACTCCGATCGATATATTCTTAGGAGAATACGAAAGGAATAGTCAACATTTTCGGCGAACTGAGCTAAGCTCAATGAACTCGATCAAGGCTGATTGACCCGCTGATTGAGTTTGGGTAGCTCATTGATCTACTTGTGAGGCGACCATGCATCAGTATTACTGCGTTCAGATTCCGCCAAATGTCAGCGTCCAAGCCGGGACACCGGCAGCCGCTGCGAACTACCTCGGCGAGGTGCTCAACAAATACGCCGCTGAGGGCTGGGAGTTCTACAGCATCGAGACCATTGGGGTGATCGAGCATCCGGGATGTGGCTGCGGTTGCCTGATGTTCCTGGCGACCCTCCTTAACCTCAACAAGCCGACGCATACCGAAACCTACGTGATCGTCTTCAGGCGCCAGGTGTAGCCCGTCAAGATATGATGATTGCCTCTGATGCTCGATGCCAAAAGGAGTTTCCTTCGACAATCGACAATGCCTGCCTAAATGGGTCGAGAACGCTGATCGGTGAAGCAAATTGCTAAGGCTGTCGAGTCGCAAGGAAATCCAGGAACTCATCCGCCCCGGCTGGAAAGTGCTTGACGTCGGGTCAGGCGACAATCCGTTTTGTAGGGCTACGGTGCTTCTTGACCGAGGTCCACGCGCGAGCACGGCAGGCGGCAGAACGTTTTCCGAAAACCCCAGAGCAAAACTTGCCCGCGATACCCGCCCGCTGGTGCTCGCAGACGTTGCGGCGCTGCCCTTTCAGGACAGTGCATTTGACTTCGTTTACGCGGCTCACGTGCTGGAGCACGTCAATGATCCGGCCAAATGTATTGGCGAGCTGACTCGAGTTGCCCCGCGGGGTTATGTCGAGGTCCCCCGTTCTTGGTTTGAATTCGTTGACGGCAGTCCGTTCCACAGCTGGCTGATCGACTTTGCGGGCGAGGAGCTAATCTTCCGGCCCAAGACAGAAGAAGAGCGAGCTTTCAGCCTGTCCCGGCGCGTTTTGGACAGGGACAAAGCGCTCTTTCTTGACTTCTACGGCCAGTCTGTTTCGGGGTTAGGCAACCTTGACCCCGGCGGGGAGAGTCTGGCCAAGAGCGTCTGCCACATCTGCCTTCTCTGGGAGAACAGCATCGAGTATCGCATTGAGCCTCCATCGAGCTACGCATCTACCGCCGCTGACCAAGTGGAGCTTCCTAAGGGCAATGTGCCTCTGTCGGTGATCATACACACCAAAGACGAAGCAGAGAACATCCAGGCGTGCCTGGCGAGCTGTGTCGGATGGGCGGACGAGGTGATCGTTGCTGACATGGAGAGCCGGGACACGACCCGGTATCTTGCCGCTCTTGCCGGCGGCAGGGTTGTCTCGGTGCGGCCGCAGGAGGAGTTTGACCGTTCGCGCAACGAAAGCGCCGCTTGTGCACGAAACGACTGGATTCTCTATCTCGACGCTGATGAGCGGCTGACCGAACCGGGACGAAGGCTGATTGAAGAGTTGATCGCCGGGGCTTCTATGAAAGTGGCCGCCTTTCAGCTCCCAATGCGGGTATTCAGCTTCGGCAAAGCTATTGATCATGCCGGACACTGGTGGCCAAGCTACAAATCTCCCCAGCTGCTGAGGAACGGCGAGTTTCACTTTCCTGGTCCCGTGCACTTGCCGGCCGAGGTAAGAGGCTCGGTCGTTCGGGTCGAGCCGACGGGGCCCGATCAGGCTATCCTCCATTTCTCTCATCCCTCCCTTGACGCCTATTTTGCCAAGCTCAACCGCTATACGGGCCTTGAGGCCAAGAAGCTTAGAGCTTCCGGCAGAAGTCCTTCTTGGCGGGAAGCAGCCAGGCGGTTCGGCTCGGTCTCGGCTTGGTATTACGACGAAACCTCAGGAAAGCGAGATGGGCTGGCAGGGTTTCTCCTCAGTCTTGGCAGCGGGATCTACGAAGCGGTTTCGGAGCTTAAGTTCATGGAGTCGGAAGGCGAGCAGGAAATTCCTTGCTCAGCCGAGGAGTTCTTCAGTGAAGTCCTCAATGCGGCAAAGACTGCTCCAATTGCGGATCAGAGCTCAGTGCCGACTTGGGTTAAGCACCTTGGCAGTTGGATGACGGAGACAGGGACAAAGCCCAGAGTATTCCAACTTGGATCGGGCAATGACTTCAACGAGCTTTCCCAAATGCTCGCAGATCTGCCCAAGGGCGCGTTTGTCCTTCTTCACGATACGAGCCACGCGCCAATCGAGGACCAGAGACGGCACGTAGAACGGGTTGGGAAGTGCCCGTGCCATCTCCTTGAAGGCGGGTCCAGGTTCGGCCGGTGGTGGTTCTTCTGGGCGAGGGACGGGGCAAGGCGAGAGCTCTCGGTCCTCTCGGTGACCCATTCCGGGGCTCTTCAGATAATGGGCGGCGGCGAGGTTCAGCTCTTCCAGTCCATCAAAGCTCTGAGGCAACGAGGCGTCGTCTCAGACGTGGGGACCGGCTGCCTGCCGGAAGGCGAATACGCCTTGGCCCACCTCTATTCCCTGCACCATCAAGGAATTGAAGCAGTGCTCAAAGAGCGGGGACTGCCATACGTCCTCTCGCCCATATACTGGGACCGTACCGAACTTTCGTGGGTTGCGCCGAGGCTGATGAGCGTCTTTGCGTCTTCAAGCTCGCCGCAGGATCTCGAGTCTGGCTATGCGACCGTTCGGGCACAGCGGACATTAGCGCTGAAGGGCTTTCGTGGGCCGCTTCCCTTTTCAGAGGAAAACCTGCGGCTCCTTGTAGGTGCTCAGATGGTCCTTCCCAATGCCCGGTCAGAAGGTAAGTGTCTGCTGAGGGCGGCGGCCGAGGTGAAACCTGTCTTCGCCCTGGTGCCTAATGCCGTCCAGGCTGCTTCGCCGGGTGGAATGGCCGTCGCTCTGCCTCCGGACATCCCCGACCATTTCGTGCTCTGCGTGGGCAGGATCGAGCCCAACAAGAACCAGCTCTCGCTCATCTATGCCCTGAGAGGTATAGACCTGCCGCTTGTGCTCGTAGGGGCTGAGGCGGATGAACCTTACGGCAAGCTCTGCCGCCAGATGGCGGGGCCTAACGTTCATTTTCTCGGATCCCTGACTTCGGGCGTTGTGGCGGAGCTGTACAAGAGAGCTTCGGTGCATGCCCTTCCGAGCTTTGGCGAAACGCCTGGGCTAGCGAGTCTGGAAGCCGCCATTTGCGGCTGCCCCTTGGTTGTCTCGGATAGGGGCGCCGAACGCGAGTATTTCGGAGATCTGGCAAGGTATTGCGATCCGCTCGATCCGGACTCCATCAGAAAAGCGATTGAGGAGTCCATCGGAGACCGGAGTGCCGCCCGTACCGCAAGCCTCAAGGAGAAAGTATCCATACAATATACGTGGGAAAATGCGGCTCGGATTCTTCACCAATCATACTGCTCCGTCCTTTTGAAGTGTAATATCGCGCCTACGGAGTGATATACCCTTGGATACTTCCCGATCCCCGCGCGTCTTGATCGAGGGCGCCTTCTTCATCCACCACAGCCTGGCCAAGGTCAACCGCCAGCTGGCCCTTTCGCTCTCAAGCCTGGGGATCGATGTCCGGATCGCCCCCTATGAGAAGCCGGGCGCCAGAGACCGCGCAGTGGATGGCTTTGAAGCACTCACCAAACTTGCGAAGAAGAAGGTGGGAAAGCCCGACCTCATCATCCGCCACGGCTTTCCTCCCAACCTCTGCCCTGGGGAAGTTCCGATCATCCTCATGCAGCCGTGGGAGTTCTTTGTAGCGCCCGAGGAGTGGGTGCGTTTTGTTAACGAGCACGCCGCAGGGCTCTGGGTGAACTCAAGCTTCACCCGTGCCGCCTATGTCCGCTCGGGAGTGGACCCAAGGAAGGTGCGGGTCTTGCCGCTTGGCGTGGATGGGAGCGCCCTGTCGCCCAAGACCGCGGCCGATCCAGAGCTTGCCGCGCACCCAGAGTTCAAGTTCCTCTTCGTGGGCGGCTCGATCACCCGAAAAGGGATCGACATCTTGCTCAATGCTTTCACTCAGGAGTTCAGGAAAGGTGAAGCGGTGCGTTTGGTGGTGAAAGACACGGGCACCCAGCACGTGTACCGGCACAACAACTGGGGTGAGGAGTTGGGCCGTCTCGCGAGCAACTTGACCGGACCGAAAGTGACCTACATCGCCCGGGATGTCTCTGAAGCGCAGCTGGCGGGGATATACCGCGCCTGCGACTGCCTGGTGGCGCCGTACCGAGCTGAGGGCTTTTGCCTGCCGGTACTGGAAGCCATGGCCTGCGGGCTGCCTGTTATCGTCACCTCCGGTGGTCCCACCGACGACCTGGTCCTGCATGGCTGCGGCTGGAAGGCAGGGGCGTCGATTGCCAATATCGACCAACTGGCGGGTCTTGAGTCCCCAATGCCCCAGGCCTGGCTCGAGCCCAGCGTTCCTGACCTTCGCTCAGCGATGAGAGAAGCCTTTGAAGGCAGGGCTACGGTCACCAAGGACTTTGGAGCAAGGGCCGCCAGGATCGCCTCTGAAAACTGGAAGTGGAGCGATATCGCGCCCCTTTACGCCGGCCGCATCCAGCAGATCGTTGGAAGCAACCAAGGCGGGGCTCGGATGGCCAAAGACCCCAAGATCTCCCTTTGCATGATCGTGAGAGACGAAGAGCGGGTTCTGGACGCGTGCCTGAGCTCCGCAAGGCCCTATGTCGATGAGATCGTTGTCGTGGATACGGGCTCCAAAGACAAGACCAAGGAAATCGCCTCAAAGTACGCCGACAAGGTTCTCGACTTTGCCTGGTGCAACGACTTCTCGGCCGCCAGGAACGTTTCGCTCTCCCACGCGACCGGCGACTGGATATTCTGGATGGACGCCGATGACACCTTGCCTCCTGAGACCGGTCAGGCGATCCGCTCTGCTGTCTCGCATGCCGACGAGGGCGTCACCGGCTTTGTCATCCCGATCCAGTTTGTTGAGACTTCAGAGCCAGGAGCGGTTAGGGTCGATCACGTCAAGCTCTTTCGGGCCGGAGAAGACATGCGCTTTGAAGGGAGAATCCACGAGCAGATCCTGCCTTCTTGCCGGCGCAGGGGAGGAGACATCGTTCGCCTGAACGTCGTCATCCTGCACTCCGGCTACGACACTTCTGTGGACGGGCAGGCCAAGAAGCGCGTCCGGGACAACACGATCCTGGACCTTGAGCTCATAGAGCGTCCTAACCATCCGTTCGTGCTCTTCAACGTCGGCATGACCCGCCATTTCGAGGGAAGGCACAAGGAGGCCGTCAAGTACCTGAAAAGGTGTCTGGCGGCAGCGGACCCGAACGAGAGCATTGTGCGCAAGGCCTATTCGCTTCTGGCCGTATCCCTCTCAGAACTCGGCAAGAAGGACGAGGCCCTCGCCACAGTAAGGAAGGGGCTTGAGATCGTTCCGGAAGATCCCGAGCTTCACTTCCGCGCGGGTTACCTGCTCAGCGACGAGGGCCGTCTCGAGGAAGCGCTCAGTCACTACGAGCAGGTGACCAAGGCCGACGTCGATGGCTTCTTTTCCAGCATCGACATGGGCATCATCACCTACAAGACGTACTTCAACATGGGCAATATCTGCCGTAATCTGGGCAGGTTCGATGAGGCCAAGCACTGGTTCTGGACCTCGATCAAAAAGGCGCCTCAGTTCCTGCCGTCCGCCTTTTCGCTCTTTGACTCCTGCATCGAGCACGGGGACTTGGATACCGCATTCTTTGTCCTTGAGAAGGTCCAGCAGGTCGAAGGCAGAAGCGAGAACTGGGCCAAGATGGTGGACCGCCACGCTGAGGCCGCCGGAGGGCAAGAGGCGTCCTTGAAGGTGCTTCGCCAGCTCTCGGATGGTAGCCCCGAATCCCGATCACTCAGACTGGTGCTCGCCCGAAAGCTCCTGGCTAAGGGAAAAGAGGAGGAAGCCGTGCCGGTCCTTGTGGAGCTGGCGGAAGCCGGCAGCGCCGAGGCCAACTACCTCCTTGGCGTTCACCACATCCGGCTAGGAGCATTTGACAAAGCCTTGGGACTCATGCGCCAGGCCCTGGTTCTGAACCCAGCCCATGAAGCGACCAAGGAGCAGATCGTGAACCTGGAGCGGCTGATAGGGGAGCAGGGCAAAGGCAAGTGATATAACTTAGGGCCAACTCTTCACAGCAATGTGGAAAACTCGCTGCTCATCATAACAATACTGGAGTATTATCAGGTCGTCGTACCTTTGAAGGTATGCGAGGGGATATAGGGAGTCCGCAGGTGTTTGGACCGATTGCCGCCGATCACATCTCAAGCCCCCGCAACGCCGGGAGCCTGGAGGACGCCACGCACTTTGGACAGTGCGGCATCCCCGGCGAAGGACCCTACGTGCAGGTGTGGCTGAGAGTCGAGGATGGCAGGATCGTCCGTGCCAGCCAGCAAACGAACGGCTGTCCCGCTCAGATCGCCTCGGCGAGCGTCACCTCGCAGCTTCTGGTCGGGCGCACCCTAGAGCAGGCCAGACTGATCGAGCCAAATGACATCCTCCTCATTTTGGGAGGGCTTCCTGACGGCAAGGACCACTGTCCAGAGATGGCGGTTTCGGCGTTAAGAAAGGCGCTTGGGGGAGATGCTCAGTGATTGGAGCAGAAGCGAGAGGCATAGCGAGAGCGGAATCGCCGAAGAGACAGGCATCCGCATTCAGGCTGGCTGCAAACCGAGGACGCCTCTGGATTTCAGAGAGCCTCAAGAACGTTTTGGGCCTTCGGCGGCGTTCAAACCAACCCGAGAAAGCAGCAACGGCCTGGGTCTATCGCACAAGCGCGCCCTCCGAGCCTTACTTCTTTTCAGGCAGCGGTTCAAGCCGGCAATTTCTGGCAGGAACGGGTTGGGTCCTGACAGAGCACGAGATTTCGAAGTTAAGGAGGCGAAAATGAACTGTTTCAATGGTGCTTGCTGGGGAGGCATGGCACAAGGCGCCCCAGGAGCCAGGGGCTGGTACTCAATTTATGGTGGTGGGCTCCTTTATCCGGTCGGGGCTGACGGAGGCACTTGCTCTGGTCCTGGTGGTGGTGGCGGTGGCAGTGTTTGTAGCGGCTCGGTTGCCGGCAATCTTCCAAGCCCACTGAATGCTTTCTATTCGCCGAGCGGAACTGACATGTCGATGCCCACTTCATGCTGGCCGATTGAATAACGAATCAGACTGACCTTTTCCTTGTGTCGCTATGAGTCGAAACTCCCATCAACTCGTTAACTCAACTCAAGGCTCCCTTGCCTATGAGTATCAGCCCGCGTCTGCCGAGAACCTCGGAGTCCGGCAGGATCCGGTTCTCACCCACCCGCACCGCCCGATTCCCAACCCAGCAACCGGAGAGCTTCAGATCGATCCAGAAATTGTCCTCAAAGCCAAGAGCTTCGGAATCTCGATCGACTTCTTCTATGGCAGCTTTTCAGGGAACGATGGACCCTATGGGAAAGGCCGCTCGGCCAGCGTCAATGCGTATGTGCAGTCGCAGACCGATGGCGTCGCCGTGACGATTATGCGTGGAAACGAGACGGCACTTGGGTTCAACAAGGTCGGAACCTCTGGGGGAATCACCACCTACTCGTATAACACTCAGTTCCTCAATGGGGGCACGACGCTCATCTACGACGGAACCAAGTTCACCGAGGAGTTTGCCGACGGCGTCAAGATGGTGTACCAGAACCAAACGGGGAGCGGAAGCAAGCATGAGCTTATCAAGATCGTGCAGCCCGCCGGTCCGGTGCTATCGTACATCTATGGCTCTGGGGTTGAATCCGGCTTGCTGAAGACGATCCAAACGCCAGACGGAAAGCTGGTTACGCTCAACTACGCTGCCAGCACGGGGACCTCCCTCTTGGATTCGGTGCAAGACTGGTCAGGACGCCGGTGGACGTTCCAGTATGACGCCCAGCGCTACTTGACAACAATGGTCACCCCCATGGGGTGCACAACGAAGTATGTCTATTCGCTCGCAGGTACCGGCAGCACAACCATGGTCCACGCCATCGAGGACCCTCGCGGCTACCGAACGACCTACATGTACGATTCGAATCGACGAGTCGTCTCCATGGCTGCCGGAACCGGGATTTGGACCTACCAATACGGCGGCGCCTTTCCCGCCACCTACAGCGGCTCTGTCGTGATCGCTCCAACAGGCGCCCGTACCACCAATATCCTCGATGGAACCGGTCGAATATCGGAGATCAGGAGGCCGGAAGGCTACACGTCTACCTACAGCTACGACTCCAACAGCTTTCAGACGAAGGAGCAAGTGCCGGCGGGAACCAGGTTCAGCCTCGTATTCGATTCGATGGGCCGTATCACGAAGTCTACCGACGCACTCGGCAACGTCACGACAATCCAATATGACTCCTCCGGCAACCTAACCACCCAGATCGATGCGCTGGGCAACACGAGCACCTTTGGCTATGACGGCAGCCGAAATCGCATTCGGGCCACCGATCAACTTGGTCGGGCGACTCAGTGGGTTTACGACGGCAGCGGCCAGATGACGGCGTCGGTGGATGGCAGAGGTCTTCGAACCACCTATAACTACGATTCCTCCGGCAACGTCGCCTCGATCGTCCATTCCGACGGCGGGATCGTCACCAACACCTATGACAGCCTAAACCGGTTGGAAACCACGACCGATCCTCTGGGGAGGAAGACCACCTACGTTTATGACGACGGCGATCACCGCGTTGCCATGGTCGATCCCCTTGGAAACCGCTGGACCTATGTGTACGACACCTGCCTTCTGGCTGCGGAAGTGGATCCTCTCGGCAACCGGACCAGCTACACCTATGACCGATTCGGCAATCGCTCCACGGTGAAGGATGCGCTCGGCAACGTCACCACCTATGAGTACGACAACATGGGCTACCTGACCACGGTCACGAACTCTCTTGGAAAGTCTCGCCAAGTAGTCTACAACTCGGCCAAGCAAAAGACCGCCGACGTGGACGAGCTGGGCAATCGAACCAGCTACACCTACGATTCCAGCGGCCGGATGCAGACGGTGAAAGATGCCAGAGGCAATATCAGCACCACCGTCTACAACGCCAGAAACGACGTGGTGTCCTCCGTGGATGCACTTGGGAATGTCTCGGAGTACTTCTACGACGCTGTGGGGAGGCAGACCGCCCAGAAGACTCCGCTTGGCTTCCGCTCAACGACGATCTATGACGCGGCCGGCCAGGTCTCAGCAAACATGGACCCGCTAGGCAACCGAACGACCTATCAGTACGACGCAGCTGGAAATCGAACGACGGTTACCGATGCGCTGGGCAGGTTTGCAACGAGCGTCTATGCCTCCAACAGCAACCTGCTCGCGGCAAGCGTGAATGCGCTTGCCCTGCGCACAAGCTACCAATACGACCTCGCAGGACAGCAAACTGGGATCCAGGATGCCAAAGGCAACTGGATCACCAAGGCCTACGACAACGTGGGCCGACAAAAGTCAATCCAGAATCAGATCGGAAAGCTGACGACGAGTTCCTATGACGCTGCGGGCAGGCTTGTCAGCGTGTTGGACGCCAAGGGAAACGTCAAGACCAACGTATACGACAACGTGGGCCGACTGACAGGCATCCTTTATCAGAATGACCCTCCGGCAACGTTCACTTACGATGCGGTCGGCCGAAGGACTCTGAGCCAGAACGCAACGGGTACTTCCACCTACGCCTACGACGACGCAGGCAGGATGTCGGGCAAGACCGATCCGGGTTCCCTGATTCAGACGTACTCCTACGATGCCGTGGGCAATCGAACACTTGTCATCGATCCGGATGGTGGACGATTCACCTACACATACGATGCCGTGAACCGACAGGAGAGCCTAAAGAACTCGTCGAACCGGCTCTCGACGGCTCAGTACGATGCAGACGGGCGCCTCACGACCCTTCTCGATGGCTTGGGCTCAAAGCGGCAGTACTCCTTCGATGCCAGCGGCCGGCTGACAACGCTGATCGAGCTCAATGCCTCAAACACGCCCATCTCCACCTTTGTGGACACCTGGGACGCGGTGAACCGCAAGACCGTGCAGGTTCGGGACACCGTCAGAACGACCTACACCTACGATGACGCCGACCGTCTGACGGGACAACAAAGGTCCGGGAAACGGGCAACCTTCGTGTATGATGATATAGGAAACATCCTGGTGAAGCATCAGGAGGGCACGAGCCCGATGAGCTTCACCTACGATGCGGCCAGCAGGATCGTGACCATGCTCCAAGCTACGGTCACCACGACCTTCACGTTCGACGACAACGGCAACCAGCTCTCGGAGAACAACAACGGCGCCCTGACGCAGTATGCCTACGACGATGAGAACCGGATGAAGAAGTTCACCGACACCGATGGCAGCGTGACCACGAACACCTACGATCCGGATGGGCTTCGGAGAGCAAAGATCGTGGCAAACGTGCCGAGCACGATGGTTTGGGATGGCAGCGACTATCTGGGGCAGTACTAATCATGGCTATGTCAGTTGTGTATTCGAATTTCTGCGGAATGATCACCCACGAGAACCGTGGAGGCACAGAGAGAGCCTATATGCCTGATCCTCTTGGCTCAACGGCAGCTCTGCTCGATAACTCCCAGAACAAGACCGACACCTGGGAATACTGGCCCTATGGGGAGGTGGCGTCAAGGACAGGGACCAACTCCACACCCTTCACTTTC
>JACRPN010000017.1 GCA_016223145.1 Armatimonadota bacterium
GGGGGGACACCGGAGCGTCTCCCACCCCAACCCCTCCCTCAGTTTCGCTGCGCAAAACCAAGGGAGGGGCTCACTCCTTCGCGACAGGTTGGGACTCGGAAGCATTTTCGACTGAGTCAAAAACAAAGAGGGGGCCCATTTTATGCCGTGTCCGCCCGCGCCGCCGCCAACAGCCTTTCATAGCTGTCTTCCAGACTCTGGGGCAGAACCCGCACCTCGCCCACGGTGGTCATGAAGTTCGTATCGCCTCGCCACCTGGGGACGATGTGCCAGTGCACGTGGTCCGGGATCCCTGCCCCGCCGGCGGAGCCCAAGTTGATGCCCACATTGAAGCCGTCGGGCCCGTAGGCTGCCTTGATCCACCGGATCGCCGCCGCCAAGAGCTGGTTGATCTCCAAAAGCTCCGCGTCCTCCAATTCCGAAAGGTCCGCGGTGTGCCGGTAGGGCGCGATCATCAGATGGCCGTTCGTGTAAGGGTAGGCGTTGAGCATCACGAACGCCGTTCGGCCCCGGTGCAGGATGAGGTTCTTCCTATCATCGTCCTGCGCTGGGAGGTCGACGAAGATGCAGCCTGTAGCGCTGTCCGCCTTCTCGACGAACGCGAATCTCCAAGGCGCCCAAAGGCGTTCGGCCATGGTTTGTTATAGCACGGGGAAGATGCAGAGCATCTTTGGCCGTTTGCCGAGCGGTGGCGGGTCCGAAGGCCTGGAACCATGCGTGGTCCCCTTCCGGGCAACCCTATCCCCTCAACTTCTCCTGCGCATAGGCCACTTCGCCGGCGCGGGCCTCCGCACGAATTCTGCAGGCAGGCTCTCCTCGGAGGCCGTGCACCAAACACTCGCTCGACTCCCCATCGGCGAGGCCATAGGCCCGCGGATCGATGTACACCGGAAAATCGTAATCTGGACGATCGTCGACCTTGCCCCATGCAATGACCGAGCCTGGGCGGACGAAAAGCGGCATCTCCTCGAATCCATATTGCTTCCGGTGCCAACCCGGGCCTTCGAGCACGCTCCCATCGAACACCGACGTCCAAGCGCCTGTCGGAAGGTAGAACTCGGCCCATCCTTCCGGATCGAACACCGGCGCCACGAGCAGCGACTCTCCGAGCATGTACTGTCGGTCGAGAAAAGAGCAGGTTGGGTCATCGGGGAACTCCAGCACCATCGCGCGCATCATCGGAAGCCCGGCATCGCGCGCCTGGACAGCTTGCGACCACAGATAGGGCATCAGGCGGCATTTGAGCTTGACGAACGTCCTGAGCACGTCGCACGCCTCCTCATCAAACAGCCAAGGTACACGGTAGGACGAAGATCCGTGCAGGCGGCTGTGCGAGCTCATCAATCCGAAGGCGATCCAGCGCTTGTAGATGTGCGCCGGCGGCATGCCTTCGAACCCCCCTATGTCGTGGCTCCAGAACCCAAACCCGCAGAGCCCCAAAGAGAGCCCACCTCGAAGGCTTTCCGCCATCGATTCGTAGCTGGAGTAGCAGTCCCCGCCCCAATGCACCGGGTACTTCTGGCTTCCCGCCGTGGCGGACCGGGCAAACACGGCCGCCTCGCCTATGCCCTTCTCCTGCTCCAAGAGCTCGAACACGCAGCGGTTGTAGTCCAGCGAATAGCGGTTGTGCGTGAGCTCCGGGTTCGAGCCGTCGGCAAATACGGCATCGGTGGGGATGCGCTCGCCAAAGTCCGTCTTGAAGGCGTCCACCCCCATCTGTACCAACGGCCTAAGCTTGCTTTGGAACCACGTTTGGGCCGCGGGGCTCGTGAAATCCACAATGCCCATCCCAGGCTGCCACATATCCCACTGCCACACGTCGCCGTTTGGCCGCTTGATCAGGTGGCCTTCCTTCTTCGCCTCATCGAAGAGTTCGGACTTCTGGGCGATGTAAGAGTTGATCCAGACGCAGATTCTCAGCCCCTGGTCTTTGAGCCGCTTCAGCATGCCGGGGGGATCGGGAAACACCTCGGGGTCCCAGGTGAAGTCGCACCACCGGAACGCGCGCATCCAAAAGCAATCGAAGTGGAAGACGTGCAGCGGGATGTCGCGCGAGCGGAATCCCTCGACCATCCCCGTCACCGAGGCCTCGTCGTAGTCGGTGGTGAACGAGGTGGTAAGCCAGAGCCCGAAGGTCCACGCGGGCGGCAGGGCAGGCCTGCCCGTCAGCGCAGTCATCTTGGCAAGCACTTCCTTAGGCGATGGTCCATAGATGAGGAAGTACTCCAGGACCTGGCCGCGCACGCTGAACTGCGCCCGCGAGACCTTCTCCGTCGCGATCTCGAACTCGACGTTGCCGGAGTGGTTCACGAGCACGCCGTAGCCTCGATTCGTCAGGTAGAACGGCACGTTCTTATAAGCCTGATCGCTGCCGGTGCCGCCGTCCCGGTTCCAGATGTCCACCGATTGGCCGTTCTTGACAAACGCCCCAAACCGCTCCCCTAGGCCATACACGCACTCTCCGACCGCTAGCTGGAGCTCCTCCTTCATCAGGGGACCCTCGCCCTGAACGTCCATCACCCCAAGGCCCCTCCAGGGGCTTTCAGAGAGCGCTTTGCCGCCGGCGAGAATTTCCACCTTCCAGTCCTTGTTTAGGGCGATCTTCGCCTCGACAGCGCCCGTGCAGAACGTCGCGACCCCGTCTTCGATCCAAGCGTCGCCAAAGCCGGACTTGGGGACTTCCAGCGGAAACCCGCCGGCGTCCACATCGCCACCGGAAAAGTGGACCGCGCGGACCCGGAGCACATCCGGCATTGGAGAACTCAAGGTGAAATCGANNTCGCCTCGGTGACGGATTCGCTGGGTCGCAACCAGCAGGCGCAGCTCGTTTGGGCCGGCCTCCGCGGAAACCGCTTCGGCTGCGTAGTGTGGGGTGACTCCTTCGCGGGTCAGCCAGTACCCGTCGGTGAACTTCATCCCCTCAATTCTGGCTGGATCGACTAGCGCACGGCTCGCAGGGTCGCCTCGGCAAGGGCTTCGTCGACCTGTTGCCGTTCACCTCCGGCGATCAGGTTCGCTTCGACGTCGAGTGCCTGGTGATAAACCCTTGCCTGGGAGAGCCCAGAATAGCGCGCGACGTCCACTTCCGAAAGCTTGGCGAGCCGGAGCATCCCATAGATCGCCAGCGAATCGGCCGGCGAGGATTGGGCCGTGGTCTTGACGAGAACCTGCGAGGCATCGGATATCGCATCGCGAAGATCCCACCCCGAATCGGAAACCAGGAACGGGTTAAGCACTCCGCAGGCCCTGACCGACCCCAGGTTGCCAAGCCAAGTCGACCCTTCGAGTTTCAGCCGCTTCAAAGCCCCCATCATCGAGCCCCCGCTCCCGCCCAGGCGGGAAGCCAGAAGGTCGGCCAGGCCAGGATCGAGACGAAGCCGCAGCGTCGCCGCCATTTTGCTCATCACCTGCTTCCTTTCTTCAAGGCTCGGCGGCGCGATGTGCGAGAGCAGCCACTCGCGCTTGTCGGGCAAGATCTTCTTCGCCCATGCGGCTTCGCTCTCGGATGTGAACACCAAGAACGTGGGCCGTCGGGCCTTCATCCGACGTTCGAGCGCGAGCTGAAACCGCAGTCGGCATCGCGTCCGCTGAAGCACCTCTTGGACGTCGTCGAGCAGGACGGGAAGGTGCGGGTTTGGCAAGCTGGGGCTAGAAAGCCAGTCGACCGCAGACTGCGCCGCGACCTTTCGTGAGGACGCCGATCGGCGCATCTGTTGGGCGGCGGCCTGAACCAGGTGGGTCTTGCCCCATCCGCTCGGGCCGATGAGGCAGGCAAAGTCCACCAGGCCATTGGCGAACAACTGGGACATCTGGAACGCTTCGACGTTGGAGTCGAACACGGCGAAGGTGGAAAAGCCGCTCCGGACGGTGGGAATCTCTTTGCCCGCCAACGCGTCTTTCTGGCTCGCGATTTGATCCTCCCTGATTCCTGCTACTGCCACCGTTCCCTCATGAGCGCGCCTTGTTGTGTTCCGCCCCGTGCTGCGCTTCCCTTGAGCATTGTTCATCCGCCCTGAAGATGGGGTCAAGAGCACGAATTGCCGCCTCACGGGCAAATAAGAACTACTTCCTTCGCTTTTTGGCCCTTCCCGCCCGATTACACGCTTTTTCACATTGTGGCGAATGAGGTTTCCCCCAACTTTTCCGCCTACTTGTGCTCTATAGTTTTCCAGAATCGGGGGAAAACAAAGCCGGGGCTGTGTTCGGGCCGGTGGCACGCGTTGCAGGATTCGGGGCCGGCCTTTGGCATCTTGGCGGTGCTGGGATCGGCGACATGGGCGGCGCCGGGCCCATGGCAGCTCTCGCACCCCACTCCCGCGAGCGCAGGGGTGTCCTTGCGGGATCGGAAGCCACGCTCGCTGTTTATCCCCACGACGTGGCAGCCCACGCACTCAGGATCGCGGGCGTGCCCGACCTTCTCCAGGGCGTCGAGCGCCTTGGCGTGCTGGCTGGCACGCCAGGTTCGGTGAGCCGAAGTGTGGCAGGGCGCGCAGGCAGCCGAGCCCGCGAAGGGCTCGGTGGGGCGGCGAGGCAGCCGGGAAAGCAGGTCCTCCTCGGAGACCTGCAGGAGGTAGTCCTTGTAGATTCTGGCGGCGTCGGCGTCTTCAGCGATCTGCCACCCGACGTCGACGGCCCTGTAGCTCGTGACAGATCCTTTCGAGATGGTCAGAACAAGCTCGTGCAACCCCTGACTTCCCGGCGAGACCAGCCATGTGGAACCCACCTTTTCAGGCGTTGCGGGGGGATCGCCCTTGCTCTGGTAGACGATGGCCAGAAACCCCGGAACTGAGGCGGCCAGGCCCTTGGCCTCGCCGAACGAGCCTTGAAGCAAGAGCACGGCCCGCGCGCGCGAAGCCTTGGCAGCCGCAAGCAACCTGCGGGCCGCCGCGATCGGCTCCAGGGATCGCTCGCCCAACGCTTGACCGAGCGCCGAGCTTCGCATGTCGATGGAACCCGTGATCAGGCCGTGCCTCGAGGTCCAGGCCTTGAGTTCGTTCGTTTCGGAGGGATCGAGCGAGGTGCACACGAACCGCTCGCCGCTGAGCTGCTGAAGTGAGGTGGCCGCGCCCCTGGGCAGCCGGGCCTCGTCGAGGCCAAAGCCGATCGCGGAGGCGCCGACCTGCTTGAAGATTTGCGCCGCCGCCTCGGCCTTCAGCATGTCTTGCCGTCCAAAACCGCCCACCAGGCTGCCGTTCTCGACGATCACGGCGCGCTTGCCTTTGGCCAGGGCCCGGATCAGCGCGGCTCTCCGCTGAATCCCCCCAGCCATCGGCTTGGTGCAGCCGCAAGGCGCCAGGTAGCCGACGCTGTTGCCGCCGATGAGCAGAAGCACTTCGTCCTTGCGCCCCTGCTGAGCCAGGGCCGCCGACCCCCAAACCAGCGCCGCCAACCCCAGGGGCCAGACCTTCATCGCACAACCGCTCGGAAGGGCACCACGATCTTCGGCTGCCTCTTGTCGTCCGTCGTGATCGTCAACGTGGCCCGAAGCATCCCGTAGTCCGACTTCCCGTCGTACTGGACCGTGACCCGGTACTCCCAATCCTCTCGGGTTGGCGCCGCAGACAAAGTAAGGAACGGGCTATCGGACTGCAGCCGCACGATCTTGAACCCGGAATTGGGCCGCGTAATCGAGAAGCTGAACCGCTTGGGCGACCGTTCGATTTCGCCGGCATTGAGGCTCTCGGGCATCGCCAAGATGCCGTTTTGCACCTGGATCGGACGGTTCAGATATTCGAACTTGTCGCCGTTCTTGCGAAGAGCCGTGGCCGAATTCGTCTTCACGATGAGCGTCGAGAAAGACCGCCCCATCGGAAGGCCAGCCCCATAGTCGATCACGATGCGATAGCCCTTTCGCGGCTTCTCTGGCTCGTTCATGTCCGGATCGGCAAGAACCCCCTCCCAGGGGGTGACCGTCAGGCTGGCCTCGACGCCCGAAATGTCGGCGTCTTCCAGTTCAAGGCCACTTCCTGGCGTCGGGATGAAATACACCGTGTGCAAGCCGCCGTTGGCGCCGAGCAGCGCCACATTGCCGTTCGGCGATAAGAAGCGGTAGAGCGCCTTGACGTTCATCCGGATCGGCACAAGAACGGTTGGCCGTTCAGGGTCGTTGGTGTGCAGAAGAACCTTCTTGTGCAGTTCTCCCACAAACTCGGTCGTGTCCACTTTGAGCTGGACCAGCGCTGTGCCGCCGGTCGCGACGATTCCCGGCTGGCCGGCCACGACGCACCCGCAATCGGGCTCGACGCGCAGGCGCAGGGGCGCGGTGCCGACGTTGGTAACCTGCAAGGATAGCCCCACAATGTCGCCCTGCAAGGCTTCGCCGCCGCGAACCTCCATTGGGTCGACCCGGATCTCGGCCCTGGCCACAGCGATTGGGGTCTTGGTCTGGACGGCGCGCCGCAGCATCTCGACCGTCGCAAGAACCTGCTTGGTGAGCGCCGCCTCGCGGTTGTTGACCGTATTCGGCCGAAGCGACGAGCTCTCGATCCTGGTCGTAAACGTGCCCGCGCCGAGCGAGCGCGAAAGCCCGTAGTAGCTGGCCAACGTGAAGCCCACCTCGTTGAACACGTCGGTGGCCTCGCACACCAGTGCTTTGGGACCACGCTTCAGCGCCAGAACGGTCTCGATCCTCGGGTCCTTGGGGCTCTCGGAGAAGAAGCGGACCGCGCCTGCCGGGGTCGGCGTGTCGTCGTTGGGCGGCAATGTGGGTTCAAACGAGAAGCGCAGATCGGCCGGCTTTCCAATCGACCATTTCAGGTCCGGCACAGCCCGCTTCCAGGCTTTCAGGGCCCGATCTCGAGCCTCTGTGAACTCCGCGCGGCGCGCCTTTGGCGCCTTGGAGTCGTCCCAATCGATCTTGATTGCGGTCTTGGGAAGCTGCCCGAGCGCCGCACGGGCGCCCGCGAAATCCGACTTGGAGAGCAGCTCTTCGACTCGCACAGCGGCGCGCAAGAAGTACTCGTTTGCGCCTGCGGGAAGATCGGGAGCGACGATCGGCGGCGCTTGCGACTTGGCCTGCGCGGGCGGCTGCGCGACCGTTTTGGCGGCTCCTTGCGCGGCAAAGGGATGGAGGGTCAAGACGGCAATCAGACTCAGCATCGCTGTAGGAACCTACCCCGAAGTGCCTCGACCGTGGGGCGGCCGGCTGAAAGCTGCCCCCGATCGACTAGCACTGTAAGACATACGTCCGACCCAAGGGTAGCGTGACGCCAAACTTCGGCAAGGCGAACTCAGCAGGGCTTGGAGGCCCAAAGGCGCGCCGTGTGAGCGCCTGCGTGCCAGCCTTCCTCGTAGCGGCGAACCTCTAGGCCCGCAGCAAGCTCTGGCAGTTCGCCTTCGGCCAGAACGAACCGCTCGCGTCGGGGTTTCCCATGGTATTGGCGGTGGATTTCCGTGAACGTCTCCACCACGAGGCTTCCCCCGGGCGCGAGCCAATTGGCGGCCGAGGCAATCAGGGGACGATGCAGATAGCGGAAGCAGGTGATCAGGCCCAGTTCTGTCGTCGCCGGCTCAAAACCCGTCTCCAAATCTGCTTCCACCCAGTTCACGCGGGGAGCGCTCGAGATGCCGTACAGCGCCTCCATCTGTCGGGCCGCGGCAAGCGCCTTGGGGAGCACGTCTATGGCCTCGACCCGCCAGCCCCAACTGGCCAGAAACACCGCCTCCCGCCCACTGCCACAACCACAATCCAGCGCCCTTCCGTCCGCCGCGATCAAAGGAGCGATCTCCTCCAAAAATGGGTTTGGCCGCCAAAGCCGCCGCGGCTCGTACCCTTTTGCGGGCGCCATCCTCTCTGGTGCCGCCGTTCCCAACCTGCCCAAGTCGGAAAGCGCCTTTAGCGCCCGTTCGAGGAGCTCCCCTTCGGCCACTACCGCCATCGGAGCGTCCCGTGGACCAAGCTCGGAGGTGCGCTCTCCAAGCTCCTCGAGGGGGATGTTGCACACGCCCGCGTAAGGCTTGCCGAGCGCCTGAGCCGAGGGACGCGGGTCCCAAAGGTCGGTCCACGACGGCAAGGGAAAGGGCGGTTGCGAAGCGGATGGGGTCATGCGGACACCCAATCATGGCTCAAAGGGGTGGCAAGGCGGCCGATAGAATCGGCGCAAGAACCCCCTCCCGGACCATGCTCGGCGCCACCGTCAGCACGGGTCCGACATGGCTGAGTCGAGGGTTTCCCCGGGCCGGCGCGGATGGCAGCAAGAGATGATCATGTGGGGCTGCCTCGCGGTTCCCGGGGTCCAGCTTGGGCGCTAGTTCCTTCGAGCGCTGAGCAGCGCCGTATAAGGACTCCGGTTAGGCCCGAAGGGCTGACCTGTTGAAGCATAGGGCGAAGCCCTGGCCAAAGGAGCAGATTGAGAACGAGCCCTGGCGGGGCGGCCTACGCACCCTAACAAACGCCCCAAAACAGGAATCCAGCCACACGCGGAGAACTTCTCCGCATGAAGCGATCCTGTCTCGGCGCGGCGCTCGGCGCGCTTGCCCTTTCCGCTACGGTCCAAGCCCAAACGGTCCCGGCTTCAGCCTATGCGGGCCTCCAGTGGCGGTGTATTGGCCCCCATCGTGGCGGCCGGACGGTCGGCGCGGACGGCGACCCGAACAAGCCGAACGTGCTTTACATCGGCGTCAACAATGGCGGCGTCTGGAAAACCACGGACTACGGACGCACCTGGAACCCCATCTTCGACTCTGCGCCGACGGGATCTGTGGGTTGCCTGGCAGTGGCTCCGAGCGACCCAAAGACGATTTATGTGGGCAGCGGAGAGGGCTTACAGCGGCCCGACTTGAGTGTGGGGGACGGTATCTACAAGACGACGGACGGCGGCAAGACCTGGAAAAACATGGGTCTTTCGGATGGACAGCAGATTTGCCAAATCACCGTGCACCCAAAGGACGCGAACAAGCTGTTCGTTGCCGTGCTAGGGCACCCTTACGGTCCCAATGAGACGCGCGGCGTCTTCCGGAGCCTGGACGGCGGAAAGACCTGGAAGAAGGTCCTTTACAAGGATCAGGACACGGGCGCGACGGCCGTGCTCATGGACCCCAAAGACCCCAACACACTCTACGCCAGTCTCTGGCAGGCAAGGCAGGGACCTTGGGAGAACGGACAGTGGCAGGGCCCGGGCAGCGGGCTCTATAAATCCACGGACTTCGGGAACGCCTGGAAGCCGATCATGAACGGCCTTCCGACCTTCGCTCAGGGCCTTGGCCGCATCGGCCTGGCGGTATCGCCGAGCAACCCGAAGGTCCTGTACGCGACCGTTGACTCCCGCCAAAAAGGTGGGATCTATCGCTCAGAGGACGCCGGTGCCCGTTGGGTATTTCGAACAGGTGAAGCCCGAGTTTGGGGACGAGGTTCGGACTTTGCCGAGATCGACGTAGACCCTCGTGACCCGAATATCGTTTATACAAGCGCCATTGCTATGTATAAATCCACAGACGGCGCCAAGACTTTTCGCGCCATCAAAGGCGCCCCCGGTGGCGACGACTACCACACGCTTTGGATCAACCCCAAGAACCCCGATGTCATGCTGACGTCGGCGGACCAGGGCGCAGTCGTGACCGTCAACGGAGGTGAGACCTGGAGCAGTTGGTACAACCAGCCGACGGCCCAGTTTTATCACGTAAGCACCGACAACGACGTCCCCTACAACGTGTATGGCGGGCAGCAGGAATCGGGCTCTGTGGGCATCGCCAGCCGTGGCCGCGACGGACAAATCACGTTTCGCGAATGGCATCCGGTCGGCGCAGGCGAATACGCCTATGTCGCCGCCGATCCGCTCGATTCGAACATCGTCTATGGCGGGGGCTACGGGGCGAGCGTGTCCAAATATGACAAAAGGACGGGCCTGGTCGAGAGCCTGCGTCCCCCGGGAAGTCACCGGGCCCTGCGCACGTCGCCTTGCCTCTTCTCGACGGTTGACCCCAGAGTGCTCTTTTTTGGGACGGAGTGCGTGTTCAGTACATCAGATGGCGGCAAGACCTGGAAACAGCTCAGCCCCGACCTTTCACGCGACAAGCCCGACTGGGTGCCCGAGAGCATCGGTGTCTATAGGACCCCTGAGATGTCGACCATGGCTCGCAGAGGGGTGGTCTACGCGATCGCGCCTTCAAAGCAGACCATCGACACGGTCTGGGCGGGCACAGACGATGGGCTGATCCATGTGACCAATGACGGCGGAAAGACGTGGGCCAACGTCACGCCGCCGGCCCTGAAAGGTTGGATGAAAGTGAGCCAACTCGATGCCGGGTCCTTCGACAACGGGACCTGCTATGCGGCGATCGACGCGATGCGCATCGACGACTGGCGTCCTCACATCTTCATCACGCACGATGGCGGCAAGTCTTGGGCTGAAAAGGTGAACGGCATCCCTGCGAACGAAGTGGTGCGAGCGGTTCGAGAGGACCCGGTACGTAAGGGCCTGCTCTATGCAAGCACCGAGCGGACGGTTTACTTCTCGCTGGATGACGGCGAACACTGGAACAGCCTTAGGCAGAACCTGCCAGGCACCTCGGTCCGGGATATCGTTGTGAAGGGCAACGACTTGGTGATAGGCACCCACGGAAGATCGTTCTGGATTTTGGATGATATAAGTCCTCTTCGTCATATTGGACTTATTGACGTCAGAAGTTCTCCGCTGCTCTACCCACCAAGCCCCAGCTATCGGATTCCGTGGAACCTGAACACCGACACTCCGCTACCGCCCGAGGAACCGGGTGGCAAGAACCCGCCGGACGGCGCGATCCTGTACTACGGACTGGCGAAGGATGCTGACAAGGTCGAGCTGGACATCCTGGACTCTTCGGGCACTGTCGTCCGCCACTACTCGAGCGACGACAAGCCGCCGGTGATCAACGAATCGCAGCTTCAGATCGCCAGCTACTGGATTCGGCCCTTTCAGCCCCTCTCGAAGGCTGCCGGCATGCACCGGTTCGTTTGGGATCAGCACGCTGGGGGCGGCGGCGAAGGCGGGAGGGGCGGCTACCCGATGACCGCGATCCTCAACGACACTCCGGCGTACCCGGGGCCGTGGGTTCCGGCCGGGACCTACACGGTGCGCCTGACGGTCGATGGCAAGTCGCAAGAAAAGACACTCGAGCTTAGGCCCGATCCAAGGGTCAAAGGATAGCTAGGGAGAGACGACGACACAATAGTTGCAATAATGTGAATATTTATATGATTGCGACTATTGTGCTTCCGGCAGCGTCTCATCCTTGATGCTGCCACCTGAAAGAACTCATGTCGTAACCAGCGTTCTCGAGTTGAAGGCGCTCTCTCATGAGCTTCGTCAGCGGCTGCTTGAGCAATTCTGTGGCGAACCCCTGACGGCCAAGCAGGCGGCAAAAGCGCTCGGGGAGCCCCCAACCAAGCTCTATCACCATGTGGCTTGCCTGGAAGCTGCTGGACTCATCCGCCTCGTTGAAACGCGGCCCAATCGAGGAACGACAGAGCATTACTTTCAGGCAAACGCCCAGGCATTTCGGATTGGCGACCGGTTACTAGGAAATCCACTGCACATGGGGTCGGAGACGAAGGGCGAGCCCCCCGAAGCCATGAATGCCGAAGATGCAACGCGAAGGGCCGTGCTGTTCGAAGTGAAGATGCATCTGGACGACCAGGAACTGCAACTGTTTCAGGAGAAGCTCTCGGAGTTCATAGCCTTCTTCGCAGGGCCACCTTCGCCGGGTGCCAGGGCGGCCACAGTCGTTTTGTACGGAGCTTCCTGAATGCCGTCTTGATTCATTGGGCGTCTTCGGCAGGTTCGTCAAGGGTTCTTCGCCAAATCCAGCATCTTCCAAATGTCTGCCAGGTGTCGGGCATGCGTCATGTGGGCAGGGCCATCGGTGCCGCCGTATCCCCAAAGGTGAAAACACCCGCTATCGAAACGCTCGATTAGGGGAAACTGGCCGTCGAGGGTCGCCGAGCATTCGCCCCTCTCTACCGGCTTCACCATCCCACCGGCGGCTTCGGCCAACGCCCTGCCGCACTCAAAGGTGCTGGCATAGGGCGTCACGATCTGCGAATAGGTCGCGACGAACGTCTTCTCGCGACGCATGGCGGCTTGCGCAAGGGGGAGCCAGCAGAGAATGTGCTCTGGATCGGGCTTTCTCGCGGCTGAGGCTGGATCGATGCCGCCATACATCGAATCGGCGAGCACAACGCGCCGCATGAGCTTGAAGGCCCCCGGGTCCTTCACAAGCTCCCGAACTGCGCCATACCCGGCGGAGAAGCTCGTAATGTCCAGGTGCGCGATCTTGGACACCTTATCGAAGCCTCTTCTCTGGAGCTCGGCAAGAACCCGGTCCATCCATCGCTTCAGACGACCCTTATCCTCAAAACTGCGCTGATAGATGGCCGACCCCTCACCGGGATAAAAGGCGATTAGGGGGCCGTTAAGGCCGCGATCGACGTGTTCCTGGATAGCATGCCACTGGGCCGAGTGAAAGTGGATCGTGAGCGTAACCTCTTCGCTTTTTGCTATCGCCGTCGGCAGGAACAGCGTGTATTTGCGGTCGCCGTCCTCGATCTCCAGGGTCTCGCCAGGCAGGTCGCCTCGCGGTGCGATTGTGCGGGCCGGCATCGGCGGAGGAAGGGGCAGTCGGAGCGGACGCGCCTCGCCCTGAGGCAGGGCGGAGCAGACCAGCATAGGCAGGGCCAACATCTTGGACGTCAGTTTAGCCGCCGGAAACTGCCAGTGCTTTTGGTGAGGGCGCCCAGGCGAGACGCCTGGGCTACATCTGGCCTGCTCGTGCCCCGGTGCTACTTCTTGACCGCGATGATCTCCATCACGCTCGGCGTGAACACCATCGCGTGGGGATCGCTCTGCAGCCCCTCAAAGAACAATGAAATCGCTTGGCCGCGGGCGGGGGTCAAGTAGCCAAGGTCCACGAGACGCTGCAGCCCCACCTGCTCCCAGACCCACGGCCACTGCCAGAAGTAGTCACGCTTGGTGATCATCTCGTGGTGGACACGGATGCTCTTGACCTCAAACCCGACCTCGCGGAGCCACTTGGGAACCTTGAGTCCGATGTCCGGCTCGCCCCCGCCCGCACGCCAACTCTTGACGACGGCTTCCTTGAACTCCCGGAACTCGGGCGCCGTCGGCTCGACGTTGTAGGCATCGTAATCGTAGTATTCAAACGCCACGAAGGTTCCACCTGACCGCAAACTACCCGCGACCTTCTCCAAGACCTCCCGGGGCTTGGAAACAAACGACAGCACCCACCGGCAGAACGCGCCGTCAGCGCCAATCTGGGGCAGGGGGTCGAGATCCAGGTTGGCTTCCAACGTCTCTAGGTGCGAGAGCCCCCGCTGGTCCCGACGCACCTCCAGAGCTGAAAGGAAACGCGCTGACTGGTCCACGGCAAGGACCTTTCCGCTTGATTCCACGATCTCAGCCAGATCGATGGCGGCATATCCTGGCCCACAACCTATATCGATCAGCATCTGCCCGACTCGGAAGCCGGCTCGATGCCAGGCGTCGGTAACTTTCGGCCGCCACACCCGGTGCTGCATCCCCAGGCGCTCGATCTCGTCGTCATGGGTCCCAAGCACGTACTCGCGTTCGGTGGACATAGGCTTGGGTTGTACCCGGCGAGTTGGGGACGATGACGGGATGATGCAATGAAGAGATGAGGAGCAGAGACCACGGGCGAGTCGATAGGTGACCTTGCCCATAATCGGACATGGTCTGTGCTGCGATCAACCTCTTCGTGCTATGCGTCGTTTCGGCGCAGCCGCAAGCCATTCCTGACAAGGTCAAGCCGGCAGCCTATCCCTTTGCGCCGTCGCGGGTGAAGCTGCTCGACAGCCCGTTCAAGGTCGCGCAAGAGGCAGATAAGAAGTACCTGCTGAGCCTCGAACCGGAGCGATTCCTCTCTTGGTTTCGCAAGAACGCGGGCCTGGAACCCAAAGCCCAAAACTACGGCGGCTGGGAGAACCAGCAGCTCGCAGGGCATTCCCTCGGCCACTATCTCACCGCATGCGCCACCATGTTCCAAAGCACAGGCGACACGCGCCTAAAGGACAAGGTGGACACCATCGTCGCTGGCCTCAAGGAGTGTCAGGACAAGCGCGGAGATGGCTACATTGCGGCCCTTCCGGGCGCTGAGACCCTGTGGGCGACCATCAAAGCGAACGGGCAATTGCGCGGCAGGGGGAGCCACATCAACGGCTATTGGGCGCCCTGGTACACGCTCCACAAGCAGTACGCCGGCCTCCTCGACGCCTATACCTTGTGCGGCAACAAGATGGCCCTCGAAGTCTGCAAGAAGTTCGCCGATTGGGCCATCGACGAAACGTCGAACCTTACCCCTGAAAACTGGCAGAACATGCTGGACGGCGAGTTTGGCGGCATGGCCGAATCGCTCGCGGACCTATACGGGCTAACCGGTGAAAGGAAGTACCTGGACCTGGCGAACAAGTTCCATCACAGCGCCGTCATGGATCCGCTCGAAAAGGGCGAGCGCAAGCTGGCCGGGCTCCATGGCAACACGCAGATCCCCAAAGCGATCGGAGCGGCCCGCGAATATGAGCTGACCGGCGAAGTCCGCTTCCGCAAGATCGCCAAGAACTTCTGGGACCAAGTGATCGAGGACCACACCTACGTGATTGGCGGCAACACCTCAGGCGAGATCTTTGGACCGCCGAAGCAGCTTTCCAACCGCCTCACCGACAACGCGTGCGAAACCTGCAACACCTACAACATGCTCAAGCTCACGCGGCACCTCTTCACCTGGTCCCCGAGCGGGAAGCTGGGCGACTACACCGAGCGGGCGCTCCTCAACCACATCCTGGCCTCGCAGAACCCCGAGACCGGCATGATGTGCTACTACGTCTCCATGCAGCCGGGCGGGAGGAAGGCGTTCAGCTCGCCGACCAACGACTTCTGGTGCTGCGTGGGCACCGGGATGGAGAATCATGCCCGCTACAGCGACTCGCTGTACTTCCACAACGGAAACAAGCTGTGGGTGAACCTGTTCATCCCGTCAATGCTCGACTGGAAGGAGCAGGGCGTTCAGGTCAAGCAGCAGAGCGCCGTGGACGGCAGCCGCACCACCCTCACCTTCACCTGCCAGAAGCCGGTGCGCGCCGACGTTCTCGTTCGCATCCCTGCTTGGAGCGCCATAAAGCCCGAAGTCAGAGTCCAGGGCGAGCTGACGAACTACCGGACCCGCGAGGGCTTTGCCGTCCTCGACGGAGGGATGATCAAGACCGGGCTCAAGATCGAAGTTCGGTTCTTCCCCACGCTCAGGATCGAACCGACTCCGGATGACCCCAAGAAGGCCGCCATCTGCTTCGGGCCGCTCGTGTTGGCGGGGGTCTGGGATAGCGGCACTTCGCAGCCGGGCTCTCAAAGCCCGGTGCCGGCGATGGTCACTTCCGGCAAGCCCCTCAGTCAGTGGATCGTTGGAGACCCATCCGATCCAGGGACCTTCAGGACGACCGGCGTGGGGCAGCCCGTTGACGTCAAACTGATGCCTTTCTACCGGGTGGTGAACCAGAGGTACTCGGTCTATTGGGACCTGCTCTCGGAGGCTGATTACGCCAAGCGCGAGGCCGACCGGAAGGCCGAAGCCGAGCGACTTGCCGAGCTGGACTCGCGCTCGATCGACCAAGTGCGCACCGGGTTCCAGAACTCGGAGCGCACGCACAACCTGCAATCCGACCGGAGTTCTACCGGCGACTTCAACGGTCGGCGGTATCGCCATGCGGATGGCTGGTTCAGCTACGAACTCAAAGTGGACCCCGATGGCCCCAATGAGCTGATGCTCACTTTTTGGGGCAGCGACGGCGGGCGCGCGTTCGACGTGCTCATCGACGACAAAGTGCTTGATACCGTGCGCCTGCGCGGCGAGAAGGTCAATGCGTTCTTCGACAAGGTGTGGCGACTGGATCCGAGCACGACGAAGGGCAAGTCCAAGGTCACGGTCAAGCTCTTGGCGCATCAGGGCAGCATTGCCGGCGGGCTGTTTGGAGTGAGAATGGTACGGTCGAAAGTGGACTGAAAGAAGTTCAGCACGAATAGGTTTGCCGTGAGAATTCCGGCCCTGCCGAACGTATGGATAGGAAGATGCCGAACGACCAAGAGTCTTCAGCCCTTGCCCTGTTGGCGCACGTCGAAGCCCTCGCCCCGGAGGACCCTCGCCTGCGCAACCACTTTGCTGCGCTTCGTGCCCGCATCGCAAGCGATGAGGTCGAGCTCGATGAAAAGCGGCAGCTCGTCGCCGAATACGAGCAGGCCTACGAGAAGCTGACCTCGCCCGCCAATCGTTTGGGTGTGTTTCTGGAATGGCTTGAGGAAGGCCGCGCGATGGTCGCCCTGGGGGACACGGAATATGTGGCGCAGGTCGACCCCAAGCTGCCGGTGTCCGAGCTTGCGGCCGGCGTTCGAGTGCGGCTCAACGAAGCCTATGCTGTAGTCGGCATCCAGCCGCCTGCGATCGGCGGTCCGATCACTAAGGTTGCTTCTGCCTTGGACGATGGCCGGCTCAGGCTCGGCAACGACACGCCCGGATCGGAAGGTCGGCTGGTCATCCGGGCCGAAGCGCTGAAGGAGAGCCCGATCCAGGCCGGTGACGAGGTCCGCGTCGAGCCGAGTGGACGCGTCGCCATCGAGCACTTCCCCAAGCAGGAGGTCCGGGACTTCTTCTTCGAAGACGTGCCCGAACTCCCGTGGGAGAAGATCGGCGGGCAGAAGGAGGCCATCCAGCTCATCCGGGACACCATCGAGCACCCTCTGCTCTATCCAGAGATTTACAGCCGCTTCGAAAAGAAGCCGATCAAGGGAATCCTGCTCTTCGGGCCCCCGGGATGCGGCAAGACCCTGATCGGAAAAGCCGCCGCCTATAACCTGACCCGCGAATACGCCAAGCGCGTCGGGCACGAGGTCAAGGAGTACTTCATGTACATCAGCGGCCCCAAAATCCTGAACATGTGGCTCGGCGAGACCGAGCGTATGGTCCGAGAGATCTTCTCGGTCGCGCGAGAAAAGGCGAAAGAGGGGCGGCTGGTGTTCGTGTTCATGGACGAGGCCGAATCGGTGCTCCGCACGCGCTCCAGCGGAAAGTGGCTGAACATCAGCAACACCGTGGTGCCGCAATTCTGCGCGGAGCTTGACGGCTTGGTGTCACTCGAAAACGTGGTGCTGATCCTCACCTCAAACCGGCCCGACTACATCGATCCGGCGGTCCTCAGGCCCGAGCGGATCGATCGCAAGGTCAAGGTGGGCCGTCCTGACAAGGCCGCGACGATGCAGATTTTGGACATCTATCTGCACGCCGGAATCCCCCTCGATCCGGGTGAGCTGGCCAAGTTCGACGGAGACATCGACTGCGCCCGCGCGCACCTGATCGAAGAGGCGACGACTCACATCTGGCGTTCCGCAAAGGAAACCGAGTTCCTACGCGTGTTCATGAAGAACGGCAGCACCGAGACGCTGTATCGCCGCGACCTGGTCAGCGGCGCCCTCCTCAAGTCCATCGTGGACCGGGCGAAAGACCTGGCGATTCGAAGAGCAATAGCCGACGTAGGGATGGAGGGGCCAAGGGACAGAGGGACAAAGGGACGTAGGAACAAAGAAACCGTAGCCGCAGGTTCGGTGCCTGCGCCAAAGGGCAATAGCGCCTCCCACGGGGTTTCGCTCGAAGACCTGAAGGCCGCCATTGACGCCGAGTACAAGGAGAACGAGATATTCCCGAAATCCGATACTCAGGAAGACTGGCTGAAGCTCCTCGATTACGAGCCCGAAAACGTGGCCTCGGTGAAGCCGATCAGCCGGGATCGGGGAAGTGAATACGTTCGGAAAAACGTGATGTAGGTCCTCGCGGTAACCTGCCTTCATGCCGCAGATCGCTTTCGACCGCTATTACCGATACGAAGAGCTCACGGGGCTCCTCAAGGCTTACGAGGCGGAGTATCCCAATCTCGTCTCGGTGGCTTCGATGGGCAAGTCCTTCGAGGGCCGGGACATCTGGGTCGTTGCGGTCACCAACAAGGCCACCGGGCCCGCCGAAGAAAAGCCCGCCTTCTGGTGCGACGGCAACATCCACGCGAGCGAGGTCAGCGCCAGCACGACGGTCTTGCACTTGTTGAACAAGCTGTGTTTGGGCTATTCCGGAAAGCCGCCAGACAGGTCCGAGAAATCCGACTTGTCCGACAAGATCAAGCGGCTCCTCGACACCCGGGCCATGTATCTGGTACCTCGCCTCAACCCAGACGGCGCCGAGTGGGCGCTGGAATCCCCGCCCCGCATCATCCGTTCCTCCACCCGCCCCTACCCCTACGACGAGGACGACCCCTACGGCATCGAGCCAAAGGACGCCGATGGCGACGGGCGCATCCTCTGCATGCGCATCAAGGACCAGAACGGGCCTTGGAAGGTCTGCGTGCAAGAGCCCCGCATCTTGGAGCGACGCGACCCGACCGACGTCGGTGGCACGTATTTCCGAGTCCTGCCCGAGGGCCTGATCCACAACTGGGACGGCATGACCATCAAGGACCGAAAGCGCAAGCAGGGCCTCGACATGAACCGCAACTTCCCGAGTGCCTGGAGGCTGGAATTCGAGCAGCATGGCGCGGGGCCCTTCCCCACCAGCGAACCGGAGATCCACGCGCAGGTCAAATTCATCGCCGAGCACCCGAACATCTGCGGCGCGGTGTGCTTCCACACCTTCAGCGGCGTGCACCTGAGGCCGCCCAGCCGCATGCCCGATGACGACATCCCGCCCGAGGACCTTTGGGTCTTCCAGAAGCTTGGCGACAAAGGCAAGGAGATGACGGGGTACCCGGCCATCAGCAACTTCCACGAGTTTAAGTACCACCCGAAGGAGGTCATCACGGGCGTGTTCGACGACTGGATGTACGAGCACCGCGGCGTGTACTCGTGGACGACCGAGATCTGGTCGCCGCAGCGCCAGGCGGGCATTACCGACTACAAGTACATCGATTGGTTCCGCGAGCATCCGGTCGAGCACGACATTCAAATGTTGAAATGGTCGGACGAGAAGTTGGAGGGTAAGGGCTACGTCGACTGGTATCCGTTCAGGCACCCCCAACTTGGCGAAGTGGAACTGGGCGGCTGGGACTCTCACTACGCCTTCCGCAACCCGCCGCCGCGATACCTGGAGGCCGAGGTTGCGCCGCTCGGCGATTGGTGCATCTGGCAGGCGCTTTGCTCCCCAAAGCTGGAGCTGAGAGAAGTTAAGGTTGAAAGGCTCCCCTCCCTTGGTTTTGCCGAAGGCGAAACTGAGGGAGGGGCCGGGGGAGGGAGACCAGTGGCCCGTATCCGCATCGCCGTTCAGAACACCGGCTGGCTGCCGACCAACGTGACCAAGATCGGCACGGACCGCAAGCTCTGTAGGGGAGTCACTTGTGAGATTGCCAAGGAAGGAGAAGACCGCAATCCCGAGGGGAAGAGCGCGCCCGAATGGCTGATCAGCGGCGAACTGCGCCAAATCGGGCCGCAGCTTGTCGGCTGGAGCCACACGGCGCCGGGCGGATTCGGCTGGCACAGCGACCCGACCGACGACGTGGCCGTTTTCGAATGGGTCGTCCAGGGCCCGGGAACCTATGCGTTCGTCGCAAGGCACGATCGAGCGGGAGTCGTAAGGACTTCGGTCACGGTCGAGTAGCCCCATGAGAAAGGGCGAGAGTCCCAAGAACCTCGCACGATTGCTATCATCGTTATTGCAGTTCGTGCCGCTATTAAGATCGTGGCGCTGGAGAAGTCGTCGTTGAGCGCAGGTTTGAGCGAAAGAAAGGACCCGGCCGAGTTCGTCTTGGCGCGGAAGCAATGGATGACGTCCAGACCTCCCATCGGTGACCGAGACCTCGGCCTCTGGCAACTCGACTGCAAAGAGGTCTTCGAACAGCTGCCCTATGCGGAACACACTCGAGTCCAACGAGGGGAAAGCAGCTCCATCATGCTGGACGTGCAGGCCACGCTGAACCTCCCGGTGGAGGACTGGCAGTACGTTCGAGCCGATTGCGAGAAGATCTGGAGCGAGGACCTGGCGGTGGGCCTTCGAGCCCTCCACTCCTGCCAGCTCCAGCAGACGACCCTCATCTTCAGCTTCGTCTGCCTGAACGGCCTGGGCGAATACCTCACCGGCCAATTCAGGGCCAAGCTGATCCGGTAGGCCAAGTCCGGCAAACCCGGAGAGCCGGGTAACGTGCTCGCATGGTCCGCATCATCGAGGTCGGCCCCCGCGATGGGCTCCAGAACGAAGCCACCCCAATCCCAACAGAGTCCAAGCTGGCCTTTGTCGCCGCGCTGGCAGCCTGCGGGCTCGAGGAGATCGAGGCCACGAGCTTTGTCTCCCCAAAGTGGGTGCCCCAACTCGGCGATGCGGAATCCCTCTGGCCCCTGTTGCCGCCCGGACCCGAGTATTCAGCGCTTGTGCCAAACCTCAAGGGCCTTGAGCGCGCCCTCGCGCTCGGGGTAAAGCGAATCGCGCTCTTCACCGCGGCAAGCGACGCGTTCACCCAGAAGAACATTCGCATGACGGTCGCCGAATCGCTGGCGCTGTTTCGCGAGGTGGTGGCTGCCTTTCGCGGGTCGGTCCCCGATGGCTGGATTCGTGGGTACGTCAGCACGGCGTTCGAATGCCCCTATGCCGGGAGGATCGCACCGGCGGCAACAGCCAAAGTCGCCCGTTCCTTGGCTGAGCTCGGTGTGGACGAGGTCGCGCTGGGAGACACGATCGGCGTGGCGGTACCGGCCGAGGTGCGCGAGCTCGATCATGCGGTTTTCGACGTTGTCCCCAGACCCATGATCGCCTACCATTTCCATGACACGCGTGGCACCGCCATCGCCAACGTGGCGGCGGCGCTGGAGGACGGAGTTCAGGCCTTCGACGCCAGCGCGGGCGGGCTCGGGGGGTGCCCGTATGCTCCCGGTGCCGGAGGCAATTTGGCGACAGAAGACCTCGTCTACTTCCTGGAGCGAAGCGGGTTCGCTACCGGGGTGTCGCTGCCGGATCTGGCGCAGGCGACCCTTCCGGTGCTGCGGCTCCTTGGGCGGAGTCCGGCGGCAAAATCTCAACTTGCGGCCTTGGCCGCGTCGCCCCAAAAGCGATGAGCCCGATCCCGATCACGGCGACCAGGGCCGTCGAAGCCCATTCTTCCTTGTTGAGCTTGAACTCGCGGAAGTTGACCGCCAGTACGCACAGCCCGATCGGAACCAGCGCGGGCAGCGGTCCCGCGAGCATCACGATCAGCATGTAGACCAGCAGCGTGGGCGCCAGCCAAAGGAGCGTTTGCCTGGCCCTCATCCCAAAGCGGAAGATGGCGACGAAGAACATCGCCATGAACAGAAAGTCCGCCGGGCCGACGTGCGCCGTCGCGGCCACCGGCCCAAACGTCGGGTCCTGCTGAACCTTGGGGACGTGCCAGCCGATCGTGTCCAGCACTTTCGGCGCGACTTGAAGGATGATCTTGGTTGGGCCGATGGGGGTCAGCACCAGAAAGATGTCGATCGCCGCCAAGAACAAGGAAACCGGGAGCAGCAAGTTCTTCTCTTTGAGCAGCGTCGTCAGGAGAGCGCCGAGGCCCACGCACCAAACCATCAGCCCGGTCTGCCCCAATGCCGCAAGAATAGCTGCCAACACACCCCTTCCACCCAGCGCCGAGGCATAGGTGAGGCCTACGTGCATCGCCACGCCGATCCCGATGAAGCCCCACGCGAGCCTGGGTGTCCAACAGTGGCTGGCGGCCCGGAAGATCGCATAGACGGGAACGGCGATAAACACAACCCCGATCAAAACCGCGAGGGGACGAACCAACGCGGCCGGGATGGGGACGAACGCCAGCGCGATGCTGAGCGCAGCTAGCGCTGCCAGCAAGGTGGCGAACGTCATGAGTCCGCCTGGTGATGGGTCTTGAGCGTGAGTTTCGCCTGCCATAACGTTTGACGCCCCGTGTCAGAGCAGGAGGCCCGTGGCCGCGCCGAGCGCTTCCGGGACTTTGGCGTCCAGCACCTGGTGGTACACGTTCAAGACGCTCTGGACCATCGTTGCGGCGCCCGCGTCTCGAACCGATTTGAGCGCCTCAGTCGACATCCGGGCGTGCATTTCGTCGTCTGCCAGCACGCGCAACACGCAGTCGGCAAAGGAACGGGCGTCGTTCGGAACGATGAAACCGTCAACCTGGTTGTCCACAGCTTCTCCGGCGCCGCCGCCCGCCACCACGACCGCCGGCAGACCGTAGGCCATCGCCTCCTGAACCACTAGGCCCTGGGTCTCGGTGACCGAGGCAAAGACGAACAGGTCGGAGGCCGCATAGACTTCATCCACCGCCTCTCGCGGGATAAACCCGAAGAAACGAACGCGATCGCCGATGCCGAGCTGGCGCACCATCTCGTCGCATTCCCAGCGGTAAGGGCCGTCCCCCACCAGGCAAAGCCTCGCGTTGGGGTCCTTTTGGAACACGCGGGCGGCCATCTCGAAGAGGACCGTCAGGTTTTTCTCTCGCGCCAGTCTGCCCACATAGAGCAGCACCTTTTGGTCCGGCGCAAAGCCGAGCTTTCGGCGCATCTCGCTTCGATCGAGCTCGGCGCCGATGCGCCTGCTGGTGGGGATAATCGTGGCCGGGGTCGCCACCGAATGTCGCCTGAGCCACCGATAGGCAGCGTGGCTGGGCACAATGACGTGGTCCACGCTGCCGTAATAGAAGCTCGTGTGTTTGGCCATCTTGAAGCGCACATAGCGCCTTGGAAAATAGGGGATGTAGTGGGCGTAACGGTCGTACAGCGTGTGGTAGGTCGAGACGATCGGGATCTCGTGGGACTGCGCCCAGCGCAGTCCCACAAACCCGAGCGTGAACGGCGTGTGGGTGTGGATGAGGTCGAACTCATGCCGCCGGAACTTGCGCAGAAGCCCAATAAACGGCGGTACCGCGAGCGGGTAGCCCTTGGTCCATGGCGACTCGAACGCGCGGGTGCGATAGGTGTTGGCGTCGGGATCACGGTAACCCGGCGCCGCTGCCGTGAAGAGGTGCACCGAATGGCCCGCGTCTCGCAGGCCATGGATGAGCGTGTCAATGCTGATGCTGACCCCGTTCAGAATGGGCAGCGCGCTATCCGAGAAGATTGCGATGCGCAACCTCTCTCGGGGCATGGATTACTCCTCGGGCAGCCGGCCGTGCTCCTCGACAAACCTGGCAATATTGCTTAGCCGGAAGCGCCGCTGGCCACCCTTGGTGCGATGATGGGACAGCCACTTTCGGTTCGTGTAGCGGCGAACGGTCGCCGGGCACACGCCGAGCAGGCGGCTCGTGTCTTCGAGAGAAAGCTCAGGATCGAGGAGGCGCCGGATCAGCTCATCGCGGCTCTCTTTGAATTCGCCTCGGTAGTAGTTGCTCGTCACGTTGTCGTCGAAGTACTTGTTCAGGAATTCGACGAGCTTGGGCAACTTCTCCCAGGTTCGATAGAGGTCCTCGCTGATGACGCTGGTGGTCTGCGGCTTGCGGCTGCGACGGGGTCTGGGCGCGCTCAGTTCGGTTTTGCGGAACCGTTTTGAGCCTCTTCCCGAACCTGCCAGGTACTCGCCGAAGTTGGGCACCTCGCCCTTGATCGGGGATTTGCCGTTGGCCGGCTTGTCGAGAAATGCGTTGTCGATGTAAGACTGCGGATCAAACTCTTTCTTTTTCAAAACGGAATCCTCTTGAATTCTGGGGGTTTGTGGAGTTTACTCCCATGCAACCCGCGAATACCTGCACGGTTTCAACTTCGACGAGGGTTCTCTGTGAAGTTGGTGGCGCGACCTTCTTTCGCAGCTACACCGGAGCCGCTGAGGCTCCGACGCGCTTGACGAAATTTTCGACGATCCGGAACCCCTCTTGGGTTAGCGCCGATTCAGGGTGAAACTGAACGCCCTCGATTGGAAGGCTCTCGTGCCGCATACCCATCACCTCATCGTCGTCCTCTGAAGTGGCGGTGACGAAGAACCCCGGCGGCAACGAGTCGCGAGTCACGATCAGCGAGTGGTAGCGTATGGCGCTGAACGGGTTCGGCATACCCTCGAAAAGCCCCTTGCCGTCGTGCCGGACCATTGAGGCTTTGCCGTGCATGATCTTGTGCGCCTGGCGCACCACGCCTCCAGCGACGTACCCGATCGCCTGATGCCCTAGGCAGACGCCGAAGAGCGGCCGTTCGGCGATCTTGTAGCCTTCGCGCTCTGCTCCAGAGAGGTAGGCGGAAAGCACGTCCAGGCACACGCCCGACTCGGTCGGAGTGCAAGGGCCAGGTGAAAGCATGATCCCATCGGGCTTCAGCCCGACGATCTCGTCCATCGTGATCTCGTCGTTCCTGCGCACGACGATCTCCGCCCCGCACATCCCCAGGTACTGGACCAGGTTGTAGGTGAAGCTGTCGTAGTTGTCGATGACGAGGATCACGAGCCTATTGTGACGCCTGAAGGTCGGATAATATCTCCTATGGAACGGAGGTGGGTTCGCATGTCTCGACTCAAATGGCTCCTGGCGACAGTGTCTCTTGCGTGCTTGGCGGCGGCCGGCTTTCAGGGCGCCTCGACGCCGGAACGATCGCTCAATGAGTTTGCGGCGGCGTTTGTCGCGGGAGATTTCGCCAAAGCCGTGACCTACGTCGTCGGCGGAAAACTCGACCCGCAGATGAGCATGATGGCAAACGCCATCAAGCAGCAGGGGCCGACGCTCAAACTCTCCAAGATGGCCGTCAAACGAAACGGCGACAAAGCCACGGTGAATGTGACGGTCACGATGGGCAGCCGACAGGGAGGCAGTCATACCGAGGTCGAGGACGTCCCCATGAAGCTCGTCGGGGGCAAGTGGTTGATCGTCCCCGCTTCGGGTGCCGATCCTGGGGCCGGGCGCAAGCCGATCCAAGGCATGGCGCAAATGCTCAGCCAGGGCATGAGGCCGCTGTTCCAAGAGGCCAAGAGCCGCGCGATGTCCACCACCGCGCTCAGCAACGTGAAACAGCTCGCCGTAGCGACCATCATGTACAGCAGCGACTACGATGACAAGTATCCGCCCACCGTTGGCGGATGGCACAAAGCGATTTTCCCTTACTGCAAAAACGAGCGCCTCTTCAAGGCGCCCGGCGATAAGGGCCAAGGCGACAGCTTCGCGCTCAATGCCTACGTGGCGGGCAAATCCTACTCGAGAATGGCCATGCCTTCCGACGTTGTGATGGTGTATCAGGGCAAAGGCCAGAAGCTGGCCTTCGATCAAACCGGCCGCGCCGCCGTTGCGTTCTGCGATGGCCACGCGCGGCTTGTAGACAGAGAGGCTGCGAAGAAGCTTCGCTGGAAACCCTGAGGGACAAAGGGACAAGGGGTCGAGGGGACCGAAAAGGACTTCTGAGCCCGTGGGGCAGACTCTCAGTCTGCCTGGGTGAGTTCGCCGACTTGTCGGCGCACGCTCAATGCCGCCCGTAGCCGCAGGTCTTCAGCCTGCGTCCGAAGGAACCTATCTCATCAATTTGCGGAGGGCAAGATTCAGGCATCGGGCTTGACCGATCGGGTTAGCATCGCCGCGGCGGCAAGCCGCATGGGTGAGAGCGCCGACAAGTCGGCGCACTCCCAGCCGCACTCCCGACGACCTCGGATTACCCTTCCAATGAGGAGGGCGCATAGTTGCCTGCCAACCCCCGCAGCGCCCGAATGCGGTCCGCCGTAGAGGGGTGGGTGCTGAGCGCGTCATCGAGGCTCGCCGTGAGTTTGCGAATCGGGTTCACGATGTAGAGGTGCTCCGTGGCCCGGTTGGCGGCTTCGAGCGGCTCATGATCCTCTGAGATCTTCGTTAAGGCCGAAACAAGGCCCTCGGGATTGCGCGTGAGCTGCGCCGCAGTGGCGTCGGCCAGATACTCGCGCTGGCGGCTGACCGCCATATGGAGCAGTGCGGCAAAGAGCGGCGCCAAGATCGCGAGCAGAATCCCCAGGATCACAAAGATCGCATTGCCGCCGTTGTTATCGCTGCGGCTGCGACGGCCCCCGCCCCACCAAATCGAACGCCCCAGGAAGTCCGCGAGGAGAGGAATGAGCCCTGCAACGAGCGCGATGGTGGTCATGAACCGAATGTCGAAATTGCGGATGTGGCCGATCTCATGCGCGATCACCGCCTGAAGCTCCTCGCGGTTCAGCTTTTCCAGTAGACCCGTGGTGCAGCAAACCGTCGCGTGCTCGGGGTCCGGGCCCGTGGCGAAAGCGTTGGGCGCGGAGTCGTCGATCACCATCACCCTGGGCTTGGGGATCCCGGCGGCGATGGCCATCTCCTCGGTCACGTTGCTCAGGACCTGATCCTCAATAGGGCTTGCTTCCCGCGCGCCCGAGATGGCGAGCACGATCCCGGGTCCCGAGAAGCGCGCGAGCATGGCCAGAAAGAGGCCGAGAACGCCGGCGCCCACAGCCCCAGCAAGCCACAGGTCGGGCTGATAATAGCCTGCTAGGACCGCGCCAAGCGCTGCGAGCAGCAGGACCAGGAAGAAGGCGTAGACGAAGCTGGCGCGCTTGTTGGCGGCAATCTGCTCGCGGAGGGTTCGCTTCATGGGTGCTGGAATAGTTTACGGGGAGGAAAGGGATTAGGTTTTGAGGTGTTCAGGTTGTCGGGTCTTGAGGTGTTCAGGTTTTGGGGTTGTGAGGTGTTCAGGTCTTTCGGTTGTCGCCCGGCCAGGCTGGTGGTTTGGACCGAGCCGATGAAGCCCCAAGCACCTGATAACCTGAGAACCTGAAAACCTATGCTCCAGAGAACCTGAACACCTGAGAACCCGGCCACTCTCCCCTCCCCCGGTAAACTCCAGGCTCGATGTCCAAGCAGACCTCCATCATGACGGCGATTCCTTATGTGAACGCGACGCCGCACATTGGGAACATCCTGACGGACCTGGCCGGAGACGTCTCCGCCCGGTACTTCCGCATGCGCGGGCACGAGGTGTTTTTTCAGGCTGGGACCGACGAAAACGGCCTGAAGATCAAGGAGGCCGCCGAAGCCGCCGGGGAAGACGTTCATGCTTTTGTGGACCGGATCGCCGCCCGATTTGTTGAGATTTTCGGCGGCATGAAGATCGAATACGACGGATTCGTGCGCACCGCCTCTGACGAGCACAAGGCCGTCGCACAGGAGTTCTTTCGGCGACTGCAGGCCGAGGGGCACATCACGACCGGCACCTATGAGGGGTGGTACGACGTTTCGACCGAGACCTTCTTCCGGGAGGCCGAACTCGTCGATGGCAAGTCGCCCGATGGCAACCCCGTGCGCTGGGTCAGCGAGACAAACTACTTCTTCAGGCTGAGCGCCTTTGAGGAGAAGCTTCTGAAGGCGTATGAATCCGGCGCGATCAAGATCGTTCCCGAAACGCGATTCAACGAGGTGATCTCGTTCATCAAGCAGGGCCTTCGCGACATCGCTATTTCGAGGAGCAACCCCGGGTGGGGGGTGCCGGTTCCGGGCGACGATGCTCAGGTGATCTATGTATGGTTCGACGCTTTGATTAACTACATCACGTCGACGGGCTGGCCAAAAGAGGGCTGGGAAGACCGCTGGCCGCCCGCGGTGCAATGGCTCGGCAAGGACATTCTGACCCGGTTCCACGCCACGCTTTGGCCCGCGATGCTGATGGGAGTGGGGTTGCCGGTGCCGCCCGTCATCGCGGCGCACGCCTGGGTGCTTTTGGGTGGCGAGAAGATCTCCAAGTCGAAAGGCAACGTGGTCGCGCCCCTGGAGCTGGCCGAGGACCTCGCTGCCCGCGCAGGTTGCACACAAGAAATCGCGATTGATGCCGTGCGGTACTACCTGACCGCCACGATGCCGTTCGAAAACGACTCCGTGTTCACCTATGAGGACTTTGACAAGCGCTACAACAGCGATCTGGCGAACGACCTCGGGAATGCCCTGAATCGGAGCCTCTCGATGGCGCACAAGTTTGTGGATGGCAAGATGCCGAACGCGCCGATCGAAGCAGAAGCTCAGGCTGCCATCGCGCAAGCCAAGGCCGGATTCGAGTCGGCGATGGAGGGCTTCCGGCTGGAGCGAGCCATCGATGCGGCGATGGGGCTGGTGCGGTTTCTCAACAAGTACATCGACACCCGGGCGCCTTGGGCGCTCGCAAAGGCCGGCGATCCTGCATTGGCGTCGGTACTGGCCTCGATGCTCGCCTGCCTGCGAGCTGCCGAAGGTCTTGTGCGCCCCGTGGTGCCCGAGACGGCCGATCAGATTGCCAAACAGCTTGGCTGTGCGCCGCTGTCCTCCTGGAGCGATATTGGAGCGGAGGGGGCCTTGCCGCCGGGGACGGAGCTCGGACGCCCGCAGCCGATTTTCCCACGATTGGAGACCCAAACCACAAAACAACAAGACAAGGAACACCCCAAGATGTGGACCCCAACCCCAGAAACGGCCCCCCCCACCGAGACCAAGCACGCCGAGGCTGCGAACGATCTCATCGCCTATGAGGACTTTGCCAAAGTCCAGTTGCGGATCGCGCGGGTGCTCGAAGCCGAGCCCATCGAAGGGGCCGATAAGCTGCTGAAGCTGCAGATCGTCCTCGGCGACGAAAAGCGCCAACTGGTTGCCGGAATCCGGAAGGACTACGACGTGGCGGACCTGATCGGGCGGCAGATCGTGGTGGTGGCGAACCTCAAACCGGCCAAGCTGCGCGGCGTCGAGAGCCAGGGGATGCTTCTGGCGGCGGTGTCGGAGGATGGCGGAGCCATCCTGCTCCAGCCGGACAAGGAAGCCCCCGAAGGCGGGAAGGTCAAGTAGCAACGGCTACGGGTTTCGAGCTTCGTGATGCTACCTTCGGCAGGGCAGACTGAAAGTCTGCCCTTCGGGAGGCCGCGTTCATGCCCCCTATCGCCGCTGCATAGCCTGCTGGAGCATCATGAATTCGGCCAAGTTTTCGGCGCTAACCATGCCGACAAGGCGGTCCTCCTCAAAGACGAGCGCCGGAGTGCCGCTGGAAGATCCAATCGCCCTCAGGGCGTCCTCCATCGGTTGGTCGGGGACGAGCCGCGCGAATTGCCGGTCCATATGCCCAGCCACATAGCCCCATTGACCCTCTGAGGCGAGCCCGCGCACGATCCCGTCACGCGTGAGCAGCCCCAAAACCTCGTCGCCGACGACGATGGGAAAGCCCGTCTGCGAGCTCTTCAGCAGCAGGTCGGCCGCCTCTGAAAGAGTTGCGCCGCTGGAGAGGGTCTGGAAATCGGTCATCATCGCCTCCGACACGCGCTTGCCCTCGATGATCGCGAGCCCGACGGCAGTCTGCACCTCCTGCCCCGCGCCGACGAAGACCAGCAGAGCGATCACGGTGAGCATGATGTTGTTGTCGACGAGCCCCCAAAACCCCATCGCCATGGCCATGAGCTGCGCGATCGCGCCGGACATGCGCGTCGCCTGCACTTCGGGGTACTTCAACGCCAAGAGCGCTCGGAGGACTCTGCCGCCGTCCATGGGGAGCGCCGGGATCAGGTTGAACAAAGGCAGGAACACATTCGCAGCGAACAGCCCTTGGAGGTAGGTCGCCTTTTCGAGATCGACCCCCGCACTGGGAGGCTTACCCTCGACAGCCACAGCGATCGGGTAGATCGCGAGCGCGATGAGAACGTTAACCGCGGGTCCCGCCAGGGCGATCCAGAGTTCCTCCCTGGGCTTGGGCCGAGTTTCGAGCATCGCCATACCGCCAACCGGATAAAGGGTCACGTCGCGCGTTTTGATGCCGAACCTCTTGGCGACCAGCGCGTGGCCGAATTCGTGGAGCACCACGCAAACAAAGATGGACGGCACAAGCAGGGCGTGGCTGCGGTCCTGCTCCCGATAAGCGAGCATCACCAGCCAGATCAGGAACAGCACAAAGGTGATGTGGAGCCGTAGCGGGATGCCAAACGGGTTGCCGATCTTGATCGACCAAATCGAGTCTCGGGTGGGACGTCGGCGCGCCATAGCTTGGCAACAAGATACCGCCTGGTGGGCCTTCTTCCCTGAAGACGGGCCTAGAAGACCCTCACTCGGTTTGCCCGCCGTCAATTCTCCGCTCTTGGGACTGTTTGCATTTGGGCTCGGCGAGGTCGAAGAGCGATAGCCGGTGGCCGAGCTTAACGAGACCCCCCGTTTAGGGCCACCTCAAAGCCCACAACCCGGAGGGCTGCCAAAGGCTGGACCGCAGATTCCTCATCGCTCGCGTTCGGCGCAGAGCAGGACCTCTCCAAGGCGGGAGAGGCGCTTCGAAAGCCTATAGCCCGCGGAGCAGGCGCTGGCGATAGTGCTCGTCCGGGCGCTTGTGGATTCGGGCGATGTCGGCCCCGGAGAACCAATGAATCGGTGCGCCGGTCTGAATCGCGGCCAGCGTCACGCGGGCGGCTTTGACCGCCATACGGGTTGCCGACTCTATCTCGGCGACGCTTGCGCCCAAGGCGATGAGGCCGTGGTTCTGGAGCCAGATGGTCTTGGGGCATTCATCGGTGCGCTCGATGAAGGCCACGACCCGCTCGCGGATAACCCGTGCCAAGGGAAGGCCCGGGTCGGTGTAGGGAACAAATACGCTCTCGGGTCCGCAGCAAACGATCTCATCCGGAAACAGCCGCTTCTTTGCGAGTTCTTCCGCCTGCTCCAAGCAGAGCAAGGCGAGCAACGGGGTCGGGTGGGTGTGGCCAACGAACGCCACACCCGGCAACCGAAGCAGAAACGCGTGCATGAACGTCTCGACGCTCGGCATGGCACCTCTTGCCGACTTGACCGTGGCGGCTTGCAAGGTCTGCTTAACCTGTGCATCGTCGAGGTCCGGGCCGTCCACCGCTGCCAGAATCGGACTGAAAGCAACCTCGGCTAGGCCCTGATCGTCGAGCTCTTCAAGGCTCTTGCCGCTGGCCTTGATCCAAAAGGTGGACTCGGTGGCGTGTCCGCTGGCGTTGCCCTCGGCGAGAATCGCAGCATCGAGCGCAGACGATCCCAGCGCTCTGGACAGTTGGATGACGTCGATCATCGCCATGGTCAGGGTGATTATGATGGAGTGCGGGTTGCTGCCGTGCCTATGTGCGGAGGATCAACAGCTCGCGAGGGCCGTGCACGCCTTGAACGAGCACGCCCTCGATGTCGGCGGTTCGGCTAGCGCCGGTGACGAAGACGGAAGTCCTTGAGTCCATTTTCTCGATCGCCTCAGCCAAGGTTTCCACAATCGCCGAAGACTCGATGATGCAGATATGGGTCCATGGGGTGAGGCTGGCCAGGCGCCTCTTTCCGGGCCCCGCTGAGAGCAAGAGGCTGCCCGTTTCGGCAACCGCCAAGTCGGCCGTCGTGATGCCAACCTCGGCTTCCCACGGGTCTTCGGCAACCAGCCAAGGGAGCCCGGCGACGAAGGGCATGGCGTCTTCGTCGATGAGCGCAGGTCTACTCAGGAAGGGTTCCAGGTCGGCCGTACCGATCATGCGCCCTCCGAGGGGCTCGACCAATTGCTGGAACTGCTTCCAAAGCTCTGCTTCAGAGACGGCGCACCTTTGGCCAGGAAAGGCGCTCGGGTGGGCAGCACCGCTGCCCCTTGACAGGGCGCCTAGAATCAGGTCACGCTCGCTCATGCCACCACTTCCTGAAGTCTCGCCCCTGCTTTGAGGGAGCTTCTTTGAACTCGGTCCAGGACCCCAGCGCCGGGTTGGGCAGCGAGGAGGCATAGGGCAGAAGGGTCAGCCCGGTCCGCCAAGTTCTGGCATTGCTGGCGGCTCTGCCAAACCATTGCCAGGGGATTCCGTCGCGAACGACGCCCTTCTCGGCCGCCTCATGCCGAAGCTGCAGCAAGAGATGAGGGATCGGAATCTTGACCGGGCATACTTCCTCACACGCGCCGCAGAGCGAGGAGGCTTTCGCCAAGTCGCCATAGGCTTCGACGCCGTCCTTCGCGGGGGCGAGCACCGCGCCGATCGGGCCACCGTAGACGTGCCCGTAGCCGTGGCCCGAGGTCACGCGGAACACCGGGCATACGTTCTGGCAGGCCCCGCAGCGGATGCAGCGCAGGATGTCGCGATAGGGGCCGTTCAGCACCTTGGAACGGCCATTGTCCACGAGAACCAGATGCACTTCCTCGGGCCCGTCTTCTTCATCGGCGCGCCTTGGACCGGAGATAAAGTGCATGTAGGTCGCGACTTTCTGGCCGGTGGAGGAACTGGCTAGGAGCTCTAGGAACACGGGAAGATCGCTCTCGGAGGGCAGCAGCTTCTCGATGCCCATAACGGCAATGTGGGTTTGCGGAGCGGTAGTAGAGAGCCGGTTATTGCCCTCGTTCTCAATGATGACGAGACGCCCCGTTTCGGCGACGGCGAAGTTCACGCCGCTGATACCGGCAGCGGCACGCTGAAACTGGCCCCGGAGGTGCTCGCGAGCCTGAAGAGTCAGTTCGGCGGGGTCTTCGGTGTAAGGGCCAAGACCGTCGCGGTGAAAGCTGCGCGCGACCTCGTAGCGGCTCTTGTGGATGATCGGCATCACGATATGGCTGGTGGTGTCGTGATCGACCTGGACCACAAACTCGCCAAGGTCCGTCTCAACCGGTTTGTAGCCCGCCTCTTCAAGGGCGTGGTTGAGGTGGATCTCCTCCGTGGCCATGCTCTTGCCCTTCGCCACGATGTCGCCTCTCTCACAGCGGTCAGCTAGAATACCTAGGATAATGTGCCTGGCCGATTCCGCGGTTGCAGCCCAGTGGACCCTGATTCCGTTTTCGACGCAGCGAGCTTCAAACTGAAGGAGCAGCTCGTGTAAGTGATCCAGCACCCACGCCTTCGTCTCAGCCGCCCACTGCCGCGCCTCTTCGGCTTGGCCACCAACGCCAATCGCAAGAGCCTCTCTGCGCTGCTCGACCTTTCTGGAGGCTGCCTGGCGTACCGAGAATGTCCGGGCTTCCGACTGCGTCCGAGCGAACTCCTCGACGCGCGAACCCTTCATCCCGGGATGGCCTCCGCGAGGATTTGAGCGTAGTGCAACGTACGAAGCGGCAGGTTGTGCCTTTTGATTAGGCCGCCTAGGTGCATGAGGCACCCCATGTCTCCGCTGGCCAGCACCTTGGCTCCGGATTCCATCACGCTTTGGAGCTTGTCGAGACCGATCTGCTCGCTCAGCTTGCCGTGGGTCGCGGAGAACGCCCCGCCGAACCCGCAGCACTGCTCAAAGTGAGCGATCGGCAAGAGCTCGATCCCTGACACCATCCCGAGCAGACGTTCCTGTGAATCGCCTAGGTGGATCGCTCGGCCGTGGCAGGAGCGGTGAAACGCGACCTTCTGGCGATGCGTGATCCCTTGCGGCTCAAGCGGCCATCGGTCGACGCCCACGTGCCGCAGGAGGAACTCGGAGAGTTCATATGTCGGCGGCGGCGTGAGTCCCATCATCGGGTAGCCGTCGCGCAGCATGGCGGCGCAAGAGGCGCTGGGAACGACCACGGGCTCATCCCCTGAGAAGACCTTGAGGCAGTGCTTGGCGACCTGTTTGGAGGCATCCCAATCTCCCGAGTTGAAGGGCGGCTGGCCGCAGCAGGTCTGGTCCTCGGGGAAGATCACCTGGCATCCGGCGTGCTCGAGCGCTCGCGCCGTCGCGACGCCGACCTCCCCATAAAAGGCATCGCAGAGGCAGGTGAGCATCAGTCGTACGCGCATGTTAGGGCTCGTACCTCCGGAGCTCCAAGCTGGCGTCGATGACAGCGGCAACCTCATCGAAATCTCTCAAGGCCCCCTGAGCCATGAACTGCACCGCTAGGTTGCCTAACACAGTGGCCTCTTGCGGTCCCGCGAGCACGGTTCGTTGGCTGGCGCTTGCCAGATGCTGACAGAACGCTTCGCTCGCCGATCCACCCCCGGCCACGCGAACTTCGGTGAAGCGCCTTCCCAAGAGGCGCTCAATGTCATCAAGCTTGTGGCACGTGGTATCGACCAGGCTCAGCAGGGCTATGCCTGCCCACGCCTTGCTTCCCGTCTGGTTCTCGCCCAGTTGAGTCGAAACCGCTTCCAGCATCGACGCCGGGTTGAACAAGTTCGGATCGAAGAGGTCTAGCCGCCTCGCCTGGCCCAAGTCCGCCTCTTTGAGCCACTCCGAAACGGGAACGGACACGCCCAGGTCCGCGTGCAGCCGGTTGATCACGAAGAACCCGGGGATGTTGTCGAGGAACCGGACACGCCCGTCGACGGCGCGTTCGTTGGTGAGGTTGGCGCTTTCCGCCTCAGCGCTGGCCAGGGGAATCTCGGTGACCGCGCCAAGCAGTGACCACGTGCCTGCGTTGAGGAACGCGCGGTGCTCGCCGAGCGAGCCCAGACCGCACACTGCGGAAGCCGTGTCATGGCTTCCCACGCGTGCGACGGACACACCCTTCGCCGTACGACCCACGATCCGCCCCGGCAATTCGGGCTGTGAATCGGGAAGGGGCCAGCCTGCAAGCTCGAAAGCGCGGGCTGACCATCGCCCGTCGAGGCCCATGAGCTGGGTGGTCGAGGCCTGGGTCAGTTCGTGCCCCGATGGGGCGCCGAGCAGATGATGAAGCAGTTCAGGGAGGATCCTCCACTGAACGCCGCGCCGCGCCATCGCTGGGGTCTGCCGAGCCCGAGCGACGAGCTGATAGAAGGTGTTGAAGGGTTGATGCTGGATTCCCGTGAGCGCGTAGAGCTCATGCCGATAGGCTCGAAGCTCCTCGAATACCTGGCTGTGCAGAGGGTGCCGATAGCAGAGGGGCGGCTGGATCAGTTCGCCGTTCTCATCGAGGAACCCATGGTCCACACCCCAAGAGTCGATGCCAATGGTGGCGTCGGGTAGCGCCAGTGCGTGAGATTCAGCCTCGCGGCAAATCCCGAGCAGGGTCTCGGTGTTCCAGGCGGGTCCGAGTTCGGTGTCGAGAGGATCGTTGGAGCGCTGGCCGATCACCCGACAATAGATGCGCCCGTCCTCCAGCGTCCCTTCGGCAAAACGAACGGACGAAGCGCCAAGATCGACGGCGACGGCATGATGGATGGGGGATGCCACGGCTCTCGTTAGGTTTACCACGCCACGCCCGATTTCCTCCTACGGAAATGCGCGACGCGCGTTGGGTGAAGCGCGAAGCGATGGGACCCACCTCCCCCATTTAGGAGTGGTGTGCCGGTTCCCATCATCCCTCTATGCCATCCCCACCTCATCTCATCCTCTCCTCCCGGGAACTGAGCAGGCCTCCTGAGGTATCCTCATAGACTCAATAAGGCACAGCGCCGTGTCTCTTTTGGAGGCACCTATGGCAACACAGATGCGTGTTTTGATTGCGGATGACGACCCCATCATCCGGTTGGACCTGAAGCAGATGCTCGAGAGCATGGGCTATGCCATCGTCGCTGAGGCGGGCGACGGGCAGCAGGCGCTCAACCTCGCCCGGGAGTTCATGCCCGATATCTGCGTCTTCGACGTCAAGATGCCCGTGATGGACGGCATCGACGCCTCGACCTATGTGACCACCGAGGGCATCGCGCCGGTGATCCTGCTCACGGCCTATAGCGATACCGAACTTGTGCAACGCGCCACCGAAGCCGGCGTGTTCGCCTATCTCGTCAAGCCGTTCAAGCCGAGTGATTTGGGTCCGGCGATCGAGGTGGCGAAGAAGTGCTACGACCGCTATCTTGAGGTCAATACCGAACTTACCGACGTGAAAGGGCGGTTCGAGGCGCGTAAGTCGATCGACCGCGCCAAGGGCATCCTCATGGACACTCTCGGCATCACTGAGGCGGAAGCCTATCGACGGATTCAGCTTCAGTCGATGAACGCCCGAA
>JACRPN010000018.1 GCA_016223145.1 Armatimonadota bacterium
CCTCGGACCTCGGACCTCGGACCTCGGACCTCGGACCTTCCTCCCCCTCCCCCCACGAACTTCCTAGCATTCCTACCGGCTTTGTGGGAACCTTCCGTAGACCTGAGGTATTCTAACTAACGTGGCTGCAAAGCCAGCGTTGAGTTCCTTCAGGCTTGCCTGAGGGGAACGGGGGAACCGATCCTTAGGGGTGAACGGGAGCGAGATGGGCTCCCAAGGGCAGCTCTTGGCCCGAACCCGACAGCTAACCCCGTAGACGTAGCGAGAGTCGAGCGAGTCCATTCAGGAGCGGGCTCGGGGGGCCGAAAGGTCTTCCGGCCGCTGCAATGGATAAGCAGGGTCCCGCATTTGCGGCCAGGGCAGTTCAGCGCTGTTCTGGGATCGCGCGACGCCGGGTCGTAACGGCTTGCGTGGAACGGGCAGTGAGCAGGCTGCTTGAGCACCTCCTGTTGAGCAGGGCCTTCTTCGAAAGAGGAAGGCCCTTTTGCTTTGAGGACTGAGTTCAAACTTGCTTTCCTGACCTAAAGCAGGCTGTCCCGGTAAACTGGCCTCCTGCGCACCTCTGCGCCTGGCCAGCCATGTCCATTCTCATCGATTCCAGCACCCGCGTCCTCATCGCCGGAATGACCGGCCGAGAGGGCACCTTTCACACCGAACAGATGATCGCCTACGGCACGAACGTTGTGGCGGGCGTAACCCCCGGCAAGGGCGGGACCACGCACCTAGGTGTGCCGGTCTTCGACACGGCGGAGGAGGCGGTGCGCGCCACCGGCGCCAACGCCGGACTCATCTTCGTGCCCGCACCGTTCGCGGCGGATTCGGTCATCGAGTGCGCGGACGCCGGGCTGCCTTTCGTGACGCTCATCACCGAGGGCGTGCCGGTCCACGACGCCGTGCGCGTGGTCAACTACCTGAAGGCCAAGGGCACGACGCGGCTGCTGGGTGGCAACTGCGCGGGGATCATCACGCCAGGCGAATGCAAGATGGGCATCATGCCAGGGCACATCTTCGCCCAGGGGCCCGTGGGTATGGTCAGCCGCTCGGGCACCTTGACCTATGAGATCGTCTGGGAGCTCACCAGCGCCGGCCTCGGCCAAACCACCTGTGTGGGTATCGGAGGCGATCCGGTTCCCGGAACGCGGTTTGTCGAAGTGATGCAGATGTTCGAGGCCGACCCCAAGACCAAGGCGGTCGTGCTCGTCGGTGAGATCGGCGGGACCGACGAGGAGGTCGCGGCGGAATACATCAAGTCGATGAGCAAGCCTGTCGTGGCGTTCATCTCCGGGCGCACGGCGCCTCCGGGCAAGCGCATGGGGCACGCGGGCGCGATCATTTCGGGCGGCAAGGGCACGCCGCAGTCGAAGGTAGACGCAATGGCCGGCGCGGGTGTGCCTGTGGCCGACAACACGAGCCAGATTCCGGGGTTGGTGAAGGCCGCGCTGGAACGGGTTGGAGCGGCAGTCTAGGGGGTTAGGTTTGAGCTCTGGGCAAGGGTATTTTCCACGTAGACGTGTAACCCATCTCGTCCCTGAGTTTTAATGCGGCCTGCAAGGAGTCGCTGTCGTGATACTCAAGGTAGGTCCAAAGAAAGAGCTTCAAGAGGCACCACTTTTGGCGCTGTGTCAAGTTGCAGACCAACACCTTGCGGTTGTGTCTTGAAAGCACTGCATCTTCGATGTTATGGTACATGCTGCCACCCAGAACCCGATCAATGGCCTCAAGGTAGGCGAGGTATGAGAGTGCGGGGCCGGCGAGCAACGAGACAGGATATAGCCAACCGATTTTCGGGAGGTCTCGGTCCGACTTGCTGCAAACCTCGCTGAACCAACGGAAGAGATCGTCGCATTCCTCACATCTATGCGGTGCGATTTCGGCACGCCCTGTGGGAGGCTTCACTGACCTCCAAGCTTCGTGGATTTGATCCATGAAGCTGGTGACAAGTACCTCACCGAAAGAACTGAAGGGCTTCCTGGTCATCTCTGTTGATTCTGAGTCAAGAAGCGATCAGGTCCCTAATTGTCCTCCAGGAAACCTTTCGATGATGGCCCTGTGAGCAGCCTCGGGGATCGATTTTGCTCCTCCCAAGATCCGTGCCCTGAGCAGCACATTGGCCACCCGCTCCAGCGTCTCCATGCGGTCGCAGGCGTCCCAAAGGTCTTTTCCGAGAGTCGCCGCGCCATGGTTGGCGAGCAGAAAGGTCTTGTGGTCCTTGAGATAAGGCGCCAGTCCTTCGGGAACTTCGTCGGTGCCCGGCATCGCGAAGGGAAGCAGCTTGACCGTGCCCAGCACCACCGCCGCCTCGGGCAGATAGCCGTCCGGGATGGTTTCGCCGGCAAGGGCGAATGCCGTTGCCGTGGGTGGGTGCGCGTGGACCACCGCCATGCAGTCGGGCCGATCCCGAAATGCCCTTAAATGAAGGCGGATTTCGCTGCTTGGCGTTCCGCCGCAGACCGGGATTCCGTCCGGTCTCAACACCACGAGCGCTTCCGGGGCCAGATCGCCTTTACACGCGCCCGAAGGTGTGCAGAGGATGTTGCCGTTGGGAAGGCGGGCACTCACGTTGCCCTCCCTGGCGCCCACCAGCCCCAGGTCGTATAGCCGCCTTCCCACACGGGACATCTCTCGTCGCATAGCCTCTTCCTTCATCATCGCCTTTCGTGCATGAGGTACCCGAAAGGGAGGGTTGCTTGCCAAACGAGGCCAAGAGCTCATGGTCGGCTCTTGCCTCTCCGCCTTTCGAACTCGAATGAGAGGACGCTGGGGACGGCTTGGGCATGGATGCCCGCGCTCCCCTCCAACTCCGCTCCCCCTCACCCGGTTCGCGGGCCTCACCGCCTCTCCCCACTGGGGAGAGGAGATTCACGGGACCCCATCGCGCATCGCACATCGCGCATCGCGTTCATCTATCCCACCGGGGTGTCCAAGTGCGCCGAGATGCCGGCGACGGCCATGTCGTCGCCTTCCATGCCCATCATCCCGTCCTCGTCCCCCATCATCCGGCCGGGGGTCTTGTCGTCGGGATCGGGCAGGGAGAGATGAACCTCGGTCCCGAATCTGGGTTTGGAGAAGGGAAGGTGGGTCCAACCCCTTGCGAGGATGTGGTGCTGGTTGGCGGCGTCTCCCTCGAACGGCGCGCCATGGTTCCAGGGAACCCACGACCGGGCGTTGCAGTAGTGGCACACATAGGCGCGCCGGAAGCGGTCGTTGGTCCGATTCGGGAACGAGCGATGGAGCACATGCCCCCCGAAAAAGAGAACGTCGCCGGGCTCCATGGGTACCGAGATCATCGGCGGGTACTTCTCCACGATATCGGTCAGACCGTTCACCTCGTCGTCCAGGTGGCTGACGTTCTCGACCTCTTTCATGCCTTCGAAGGCGCCCGCGGCGTGCACGTGCGCCGGGGCGTTTCGCGGCGGGTAGATCGGCTCATGGTTGGAGCCGGGCACGACCCAGAGGCAGCCGTTTTCCTCATCGGCGGGTTCCAGAGGCATCCATGCGCCGATGAGCGTATCGGGATAGGTGGTGATGTAGTAGGAATCTTGATGCCAGCCTTGGCCTCCGCGGCCCGGCGGGTTGAAGAAGAGCATGGACTGGAGCGCCAAGACATCGGGTCCGATGAGCGCCTCCAGGACGTCGAGCACGCGCGGATGCAGCAGGCCCCATTCGGCCGTGGGCAAAACGCGGTGCAGCATGTGGATGCGCGTAAACCTCGCCAGGAGCTCCTCCAAGGTCGCTGACTCTTGGGCGGGGTCGATGCCGGGGACCTTTTCGCGGCCGTAGAGCACGTTGTCCGCCCAGTCCCTGATTCTCTCAACGTCGGCTGGATTCACCAGGCCCTTGGCGAGCAGATAGCCGTCCCGCTGAAACGATCGGAATTGTTCGACGTGGACGCGATAGCGGTCGTCTCGTTGAGCGGCTCTTGGCTTGTACGACATCGTGCCCTCAATGATAGGCTACTTTTTGGGAGTTCTCACACTTCAACTCCTCATCCCTTCATCCCTTCATCTCCTCATCTCCCCAGAGCTCCCGCCCTCATCCCTTCACTTCTTCATCCCTTCACTTCCCAGCTCCCCTCCCCACCCCTCATCTCTTCACTTCTTCATCCCTTCACTTCCCAGCTCCCCTCCCCAACCCACATCTCTTCACTTCTTCATCCCTTCACTTCCCAGCTCCCCTCCCCAACCCCTCCCTCATTTTCGACTTCGTCAAAAACAAGGGAGGGGCTCCCTGGTCCCATCAGCCTGAAGCGGCCATGCGGGTAAGTTCACGCAATGTTCGCACTTGGCCGGTTTGCCGGGACACTGCTTCTTTTTATAGCTGCCGCACTGGCTCTTGGGCAAGAGCCCTATGTCATCGAGCAGTTCAAAGAGCGCATCGACCTGCACGCCGACGCAACGATGCGCGTCGAGGAAACCCTGCGCGTTCGGTTCAACACGGCAAAACACGGCATCTACCGGCTCATTCCCGTGGACTATCCCTCTCGCCACGGGCTGGCGCGGAGCATCATTCTGACCGGCGTCGGCGTGACCGACGAGAACGGCAACCCGCAGACGACGAAGCTCACCCGCAAGGGCCAGAATTTGGAGGTCCGGATCGGCGACGCCGAGATTCTGCTCGATGCCGGAACGGTCAAAACCTATCGCATCCAGTACACCGTCGAAGGCATGCTGAACTGGTTCGATGACCCCGAGGACTGGTCGCCGGCGGTTGAGCTTTATTGGAATCCGACCGGCAACGAGTGGGACACGACGATCCAGTCTGCCGAGGTTGAGGTTCACTATCCAAAGGTCGCGGGCGGAAAGGGCCTTCGGCTCAAAGTGTTCGCAGGACCCTACGGTTCCACCGAGCACGACGATCTGGACAAGCTGTCGAGCGGCGTTCAAGGTAGCCAGACGGCGACGGCGATGTCCATGAACGAGGACACCGTGGCCCTGGTCCGCCAGGAGCCTCTCGGCCCGTACACAGGGCTGACCTTTGTGCTCCAGATTCCATCTGCGCTGATTCCCAAGCCACCCTTCATTCGAAGCGCTCTGTTCTTTCTCAAGACGAACTTGGGGTTCCTCATTCCGTTTTTGGTCTTCCTGCCCATGTTCTTGTTCTGGAACGCCTATGGCCGCGACCCGAGGAGCCGCCCCATCGCCGTCCAGTACGATCCGCCAGACGAGCTATCCGGCGCGGAGGCAGGGACCCTGATCGACGAGCGGGCGGACCAGAGGGACCTTGCGGCTGGCATTGTCAGCCTCGCGGTCAAGGGCTATTTGACCATCACACCCACGGAGTCTGGACTGATCTTCAAGAAGCGTGGCGCCGAGATCGGGATTGTGGGCAAGGAGCACGGGCCGGAGCTCACGATCTTTGAGGGAAGCCTGTTGCGGCGGCTCGAAGCCTGTGGGCCGACCGTCACGGAAATCGACCTCCGATCGAACGTCGCTCCGGTCATTTCTGAGCTCAAGGGCAAGCTCTACGAGTCTCTGGTGGACTTGGGCTACTATCGGCAGAACCCGAACAGCGTCCGCATCGCGTGGATGGGAGGCGGAATCGCCGTGATTGTCGGTTTGGCCTTTGTGCTTACCGCTCTCACTCCCTTCCACAGCCCGTTCCCGGCGATCGTCGGCGGGATCATTGGGGCGGTGATCGTGCTGACGTTTGGCTACGGGATGCCAAGGCGCACAGTTGCCGGAGCGCGGGCCCGGGAAGGCGTGCTCGGGTTCGCTGAGTTCATGAAGCGCGCGCAGAGCAAAGAAATGCAGTGGCTCTCGGAAAAGCACCCGGACCAGGCCATGTTCGAGCGCTACTTGCCCCATGCGGTTGCTTTCGGTTGCGTCGCCCAGTGGGCGCAGGCGTTTGAGGGGATCGTCAAGGAGATGCCCTCCTGGTATGGCGGGTACCACGGGATGGGCTACAACCCGTACCTGTTCTCGAACGACTTCGTCGGGGTGACCGACTCGATGGCTTCCGCGGCTTCGACGCCTCCCCGATCCGAGGGGGCAAGCGGCGGTGGTTCCGGGTTCAGCGGCGGCGGAGGGTTCTCAGGAGGCGGCTTCGGAGGCGGAGGTGGCGGCAGTTGGTAGCCCTATTGGCGCTTTGCGTCATTCAGTCGGGGACAGCGCCTCTTGACGCAATCCTCAATGACGAAAGACTGGCGACGGCGACGGTCGGCGCCTACGTCGCCGACATTTCGGGGAAGGTGCTCTACGAGCGCAATAGTCGAAAGCTGCTGATGCCCGCCAGCAATCAGAAACTGCTGAGCACGGCGTTCGCTTTCAAGGTGTTGGGACCGGACTATAGGCCAGTGACGCGGTTTTGGAAGCTGGAAGACCGGATCGTCGTTGACGCTCCTGGTGATCCTATGATGAGCGCGCAGCAACTGCGTGATGCTGCCACCAAGCTCAAGATTGAAGGACGGCTCCCGGTCTTTGCGAAACAGGCGTTCAAGCCCATCATCCCGCCGACGTGGGAGACAGACGACCTGCCGTTCGCCTATGCGGCCCGGATTTCGGCGCTGATGGTGGACCGTGGGCTCTTTCGTGTTTACGGAGAACGCGGCGAACTGAAGGTCGAGCCCAAGGAGTTCGTGACACGCCTATTGAACGTTCCGTGGTCCAACCGCATCCAGCCGCGCGTCAGCTATGATCCCGACCTCAATCGAGTCAAGGTCGAGGGCGGGTTTCCTGACGACAAGACCCTGTTGGGGACGTTTGCGGTTCCACAGCCCGATCGGCTTGCGGCGGCCATCTTGGCGGGGCCCCTCTATGAGACGGAAGAACTCCCAAGGCGGGCGCCGGACCTGACGATTCAGGGGGAGACCATAGCCAAGATGGTGGCCGAGTGCCTTCCTCCCAGCGACAACACCATTGCTGAGTGCCTGCTTCTGATGGCAGCCGCAAAGACCCGGGTGGATCCCGACATGCCTTACCTGTTGGCGGGCGGTCTGATGAGGGACTTTCTTGTGAAGGATGTGGGCATCGACCTGCTTCAGGTGCGCTCTCAGGACGGTAGCGGCATGAGCCGCCACAACTTGGTATCTGCCGAAGCGCTTGGAAAGCTGCTGCTTTGGATGCAAAACCAGCCCTTTGGGAAGGTTTGGCGCGAGAGTTTGCCAAAACCTGGTGAAGGAACCCTGAGGAATCGCCTCAAAGGCGCCTCGTTTCAGGGTAAGACTGGCACACTTGATGCCGTTTCCGCTCTTTCTGGGTACCTGAAGCTGAAGGACGGACGGACGCTTGTGGTGTCGCTCTTGATGAACCATTACCTGTGTCCGAGCTCCGAAGCGCGGGCGATCCAGGATCGGTTTGTCCAGGCTTTGGAAGGTTTTGGCAGGACTGGCACGAGATTTGATGGTGCCGAACGTTATGAGAACCCTCGTCCCAGTTCGCTCGCTCGGGATCTTGATGGTAGTGGGGTTCACGGATTTGGTGGTCACGGCGGTGCTCTACGAACGCGGCTTGATCGTAGAGCTCAACCCACTCATGCGTCCCCTGCTGGAGCAGGGAACGTGGGTCTTCGGCGCCGTTAAGGGTCTGACGCTTGCCGCAACCTGGCTGCTGATGGCGCGGTACGCCAGGGTAAACAAGAGGTTTGTCGAGAAGGCCTGCATTGTCGGCACGCTGCTCTATTTGACCATCTGGTCGGTCTGGTTCTTCTCGTCGCACTAGGGAGAGGGACGGAGGGACGGAGGGACAAAGGAACCACCCAAATCGCCCTTCGCCCTTAGCATTTCTCCCTCCTCCGAATTGGTCCCCTCTCCTTCGCGGGTGTCTGGGTTGGAGTGAATTCTGAGTTGGAGTAGCGAGGGGGAGGGACAGGGTCATAGCTGTTTAGTTTAGGGTCGCC
>JACRPN010000019.1:0-5994 GCA_016223145.1 Armatimonadota bacterium
ACTTCAGTCGCACCGGCGGGATTCACAATGCCTTTCGACACCGTCTTTGCCACACCCTCGAAGAGCATTGCGCCGGCGAAGTTCAGGATGCCGGCCATGATGACGGCCGCCGCAGGGCTCAGAACGCGAGTTGAGACGACGGTCGCGATGGCGTTTGCCGTATCGTGAAACCCGTTGATATAGTCGAACGCCAGGGCCAAGAAGACCGCAAGCACGATAATGACGGTGACTTCAGGCATATTTGTCGATGATCGTCCCGATGGTTGCGGCGATGTCCTCGCACTTGTCGACGGCAGTCTCGATGCGGTCGTAAAGCTCCTTCCACTTGATGACTGTCAGCGCGTCGATCCCGGGTTCGTCGAAGAGGGACTTCAGCGCGCCACGGAACGCCCGGTCGCTGGCATTTTCGACGGTGTGGATCTCTTTGAGCAGCTCTCGCAAGGGGCCCGACTTTGAAAAGCCCATCTGAAGCGAGCAGACCGCTTTCTCGGTGAGCTCCATGGCCTGCACCAGAAGCTCGACGGCAGGCGCAAGGTCGGGCCGGGGCGAGGAAAGCCCGTAGAGCTCGGCTCTGGCGGCCGCCGCTTCCACGTAGTCGGTCACGTCGTCCAGGTCCTGGCTGAGCGCTCGGAGGTCGTCCTTGTCGAGAGGCGTGATGAAGGTAGTGGCGATGCGGTTCTGCAGTTCGTGGGTCAGATCGTCGCCTTCGTGCTCCAGTTTCTTGATGGCCTCGTTTAGCTCGGCCATCCTGCCGAAGTCTTTGGTGAGCTCGTGGAGAGCCTTGGTTGACTTCAGGGCCACCTGGGCTTGAGCCTCGAGCAGGGCGAAGAGATTCCTGTCTTTTTGTCTTCTCATGGGTCCGCGCAAACTCCCTCGGTGCGGTACTTTAGGAGCATATTATGCGAATGTTAAGGTGGAGTTAAGGATTGCGGCGGGTGGCTAAAAAGTGGAAAACACCCGCCCAGGGCTCCCCTATGGGGCCTCGACGGGTGCATTGAGGAATGCCGTATTGGCGCTCGGCGATTCCAGTCGCCGAACCTAAGTCTCTTTGGCCGGAAGCCTGGGATACGCCCGCTTCAACAGACACCGATTAGGAGTGATCGAGTCTGTGGTTTCGCTCTACTGCTTGATGATGCGGGGGGTGACCATGATGATCACCTCGGTCTTGTGAACCTCGTTCTTTTGGCCACGGAAGAGCCCGCCCACCAGCGGCAAGTCGCCGAGCAAGGGCACCTTGTTGCTTTTGTTCCTCGTGCTGCGTCTTCGTTTTCGATTTCGTAGTTGGTCTGCGCTTAAGCGCCACCTTTCCGAGTCCTAAGCGAAATCAGGTTCTTGGCGTCTTGCCAATCGAAGCTCGACGGGCAGTAGCACGGGGAAGCGCTTGTGGGGTTCGAGCTGATACCAATAGGCCGTCGACGAATAGTCGTTCGAGAGCTTGTTGCCGTGGCCGTGCTCGATGGTAACGCGGACGCTCTTTGCGAACCGGACCGGGTCCTCGATATGGAAGCGGTACATCGAGTTTTTGCCCTTCCACGGCCAGTTGGAGTTGCCCGAATAGAGCGTCAGGCCATGGTAGGGCGCGCAAATCTCCTGCTGCGGGCAGAACGCCATGTTGAAGTAATCCTCGGTTCCGGTTCCGTGCAGGCTGGGAGGCCATGGCTCGCCGTCGATGAAGATCATATCGTCTCCCTCGCCGTACCAGTCGTTGGCCTGCCGTTCAAAGCAGTCGATGTGGAGCACGCACCCGCAATAAACGCCCGAGCCCTCCGCGTCAAGGATCACGTAGTTTCCGTCGCCGGTGGTGTTCGCGTTGCCCTGCCAAACCTCCCAGATGTTCTCGTTGTTGAGTTTGGGGACCTTGAAGCCGTCGGTCGGGTTTTCGCGTCGCCACTGGCAGTGGAAGCGAGCCACTTCCGGGCCTATCGGCTGGCTGTACTCCTCGTAATCGACATAGAAATAGATGCTGCAGTCCTCGTCGCTCTCGCTTTCGATCTCGATGCGCGCGGCGTCGAACGGCATCGGCCACCAGGAGTTCATGCCCCTTCCGTCCTGCGGGCTTGCCTGCAAGGGGAGCGAAACGAAGTTCTTGTTGAGGCTGAACCCCACGCCGAAGAAGTCCCCGATCGGCGATTCGACGCTCGGGTTCTCCTCGCCGTCCCACCACATCCGAAGCACTAGCCTCCGAAGGAACTGGGGGCCGCCGCCGCCGATCGTGCACCAGATGTGCTTGACGCAACCGGGCTTGTCGGTGTCGAGCACGACCGTCTTCTCACCGGGCTTCAGGCTCACGAAGTCGCGGTTTCCACCGGTTCGATCGAAACTTGAAGCGCGTTTGGACCGGTAGGAGCGCAGAAAGGGCAGGGAAGCTAGGGATCCTTGGCCGAACATGTTGCGCAGTTTACGGGATGTCCCGGCGACTCGGCGCAGGGTCTACAATGAACCTATGCTGAACTACCTTCTTGGCAGCTATTCATCGCCGTCGGTTGTCGTGCATGAGAAGGTCCCGTCGATCCCGGCGGCAGAGACCCAGCAATTGATGGCGCGCCTCGACGCGATGGAGCTGGCGTTTGCCGGGCTGTGGAAACTTTTGAAGGCCCAGGGATTCACCAATGAGCACTTGACCAAAGCCATGGAAGAGGTCGACCAGGAGGACGGGAACAAGGACGGCAGGATCACGCCGGTCCACTCCGTTTGCCCTTCTTGCGGCCAGAAGATCCTGAGTCGCGTGAGCAAGAAGTGCCTTTGGTGCGGGGCCGATGTTCCGGTAGGACCGCTGAGATAGGGTAGCGATGGAATCGGGGCTCGTCAGCATCATCATCCCGACGCGGAACCGCGCCTTGCTGCTGTCGGAAGCTGTTCGAAGCGCCCAGCTTCAGACCCACGATCGCTTGGAGATCCTGATCGTCGACGACGGTGGAGAGGATGAGACGCCCGAATTGGCAGAGCGGCTCTCTGCGACCGACAGCCGGATCAAGTTCTGGAAGCTTCCCGAGCGCCGGGGCGCCCCATACGCTCGGAATCTAGCCCTCAAGGAGTCCGAAGGCGAGTTTGTTCAGTTCCTTGATTCGGACGATTTGCTGCATCGGGAGAAGCTGCGCGTCCAGGTGGAGATTCTTGAGCGCGACCGAGATGCAGATCTCGCGGCTTGTCAGACGGGCCTCTTCAGAAGTCGGCCCGGGGATACACCGTTGCTGTGGAACACCCTTGAAGGCGAGCCTTTGAGACGTTTTTTACGGCATGACCTGCCGTGGGTGACGGTCGGTCCGCTCTGGCGCAAGGCTGCGCTGGATCGCGTGGGCGGGCACGATGAGTCGTTGCCTTCCAGCCAGGATTGGGAGCATCACACGAGGGCATTGATGCTCGGAGCCTTTCCGGTGGTCCATCGCCATCTTCTGGCGTTTTACAGGCTGCATGCGGGCGAGACCATCGGCAAACAGGCTGTGGAGACACGTGAAGAGGTGCACCTCGACGTGTTGCTCAAGCTCTACGCGCTCAAGGAAGCGGGCGCTTGGGATGGCAACGGGCTCGACAAGGAGATGTTTTCCAATCTGATCTGGGTTGCTCAGCGCGCTTACGAGCGCGGGAGGATGGCGACGGCCTCGAAGGCTTTTGAATTCGCCTTCAACCTGTTGCCCCTCAATCCGGCGAGCATGGAGGGAATCCGCAGAGCAGAGAGATCGCTGGAGCGAGGGTTGCCCTCTGCCGAGGCGTTTGCCGACCTTCCCTATGATCGTGCTGCCCGAGAAAACTGGTGGGGACACATAACCGTGGATCAAGAGCCTCCCCTTCCGATACCTGCGGCCCCGCGGTATCGAAGGTCAAGTTAGGTTCGTGGGTTCGTAGGTTTGTAGGTTTGTAGGTTTGTAGGTTCGAGCAAGAGGCTCTGGGGCGCGTTCCCCCCCCAAACCCCGGTTCGCTGAGCTTACGGCCTCTCCCCCGGGGGCGTGCAGAGGGTTGACGACTTGGACAGAGCCTCGCCCTCCATCCTTCCATACTCTCCTCCTCCCCTCACCCTGTTCACGGCCATTATGGCCTCTCCCCGAGGGGGGAGGTGGTGCGAGGATTGACGATTGACGATTTGGGGAGGCTGCGATGGGCGAAGGGCGGGGTGGCTTCGCTGACCCCAAACCCCGAACCCCAGACCCCAAACCCGGCACCCCATACGCCTCGTCAGGAAGGCTGCGGCCTCCTACAGCGTCTCCGTGACCTTCTTCAGAAACTGCGGGTCATCGGCGTCCAGACCCCGATGGCGCGCGGCAGTCAGGGCCAGCCACTGGCTAAAGAAAACGTCCCATAGAGGGGCGTAGACCGAGGGGACTCCGCGCGGTTCGGGCGGCAGCGGAGCCTGGAGGACCTCGCACCCTTGGGCACGCAGCCAGTCTGCCGGCTCGCCAAACACCACGGCGGCCGCGCCGTGGCCCGCCAGAGCCTTGGGGCCGTGCTGGAAGTCGGCGGTGGAGAAGCTCTTGCACGCCAGGCGCGCGCACTCCATGAGCTTGAGAGCGGTCTCGTTCGCGGTGCTAAAGCCATACCCGCGGGCCAGCGCGAAGAGCGGTTCGGAGCGGAGGAGCACGCCGCATTCGGCGACGGCGCGTTCCCGGCATAGGTTTGCCCAATCATCGTCCGGAAGGAAGCTCGCGGGGTCGGGAAGGTCCCCGCCAAGCACGCGCACCACTTGTGCGAGGGCCAGAAGGGAAGCGGAATAGGTCTTGGTTGCGGCGACGGACCTCTCTGCGCCGGCATCCAGGATGAGGGAGTGCTCCGCAACGTCGGTCAGGCGCGAGTTGGGAGTGTTCGTGATGGCGAGTGTGGAGTGGCCGTCATGGCGGAGCGCCGTCAGCACCTCGGCGACGTCCGGCGCGGCGCCACTTTGGGAGATGCCGATGGCGAGACACCGGGGATACCGGATCTTGCGTCCATAGCGGGTCCAGACAGAGGGTGAGGCCAGCACGGCGGGGATTCCCAAGTGGATTTCGATCAGGTAGCGGCCATACAGTGCGGCGTTGTCCGAGGAGCCACGGGCTGCGAGGAGGACGACCTCGGGCCGGCACTGGGAGAGCGCCGCGAGAGCCCCTTGAAAGTAGGCTTTGCAGCGGCCGGCGAGCATCTTCGGCTGCTCCTGGATTTCGGCCTCCATATACCTGCCCAGCATCGGCAAGAGCCTACCTGCGAGGTGAAAAGCTCCGCTGGAGTGGGGGAGAGTGAAGGGACGGAGCGACAAGGGACGGAGGGACGTTTGAGGTTGTGGCCCTTAAGCCTCAAACCTCAGGCCTCAGACCTGAGCACCCGAAAACCCGAAAACCTGAGAACCTGAAAACCTGAGAACCTGAAAACCTGAGAACCTGAAGACCTCCAGACCCCAGACCCTTTTGGCCGACCTAGCTCCCTTCCCAGGTCACCAAGTTCAGCTCGATCGGTACTGCCACATCCGGATGCGAAGGCACCACGCGGATCGAATAGCCCTTATGGCCCGAGGAAGCGACCTCGAGAGTGCCCTCATACTTGAACGCGCCACCTTCCTTGCCAACAAACTCGAGAGGAAGGTGGCTGACGTCCCGCAGTTCTCTGCTTGGGCCGACATTCCCGACCACTGCCTGGACCTGGACGTCTGTCTCGGCCAGCGTCCCCAGATCAACCTTGGCGGAGAGCTTGAGCACGGAGCCAATCGGGTTCGAGGCGCCCGCCGAGTCGCGGACTTCTACGATCTTGACGTTCGCCCAGGCCTTTTGGACCTTTTCGCGCCAGGGAACCGCCGCACTGGCCCGCGCGAGCCCACCCGAGGACATCTCTCGATAGGCCTGCGAGGCGGGCATGTAATAGCGCTCCGCGTACTCGCGGACCATGCGCTGGGTCGAGAAGACGGGCGCAAGCTCGGCGATGGACCTTTTGACGAGCTCGCACCAAGCGGCAGGCGGCTCCGAATCGATGCGGCTGTAGAACCGGCGCGCGACTTCGTGCTCGATGACGTGGTAAAGCGCCTTGCTGTCGGCCCAA
>JACRPN010000019.1:6051-34197 GCA_016223145.1 Armatimonadota bacterium
AATCCTGGTACTCGGGGTCGGTGTAGTCTCGGCGATCGCCGATAGCCCAGCCGACTCCCGTGTGGTAGGCCTCATCCCACCAGCCGTCGAGCACTGAGCAGTTGAGGCCGCCATTCGGCACGACTTTCATGCCACTGGTGCCGCTCGCCTCATAGGGCCTTCGCGGGTTGTTGAGCCAGACGTCGACGCCATGGGTCATCGCCCGGCCAACGCCCATGTCGTAGTCCTCCAGGAAGACCATCTTGGTGAGCATGTTCTCCGACTTGATGAACTGGACCAGCTCCTGGATGAACTTCTTGCCTTCGTCGTCTCGGGGGTGGCTCTTGCCGGCGAACACGAATTGGATCGGCCGTTCGGATTGCTGGATGAGGGACCTCAACCGGTCCCGATCCTTCAGCAGGAGCGTGGCCCGTTTATAGGTCGCAAACCGCCGCGCAAAGCCGATCGTGAGCACGCGCGGATCGAGGATGCCGTCCACGTCTCCCGCGTCAGGGCGCACCGCTCCGCGCTTGCCGATGTCGCGCAGCACGCGTCGACGGACATAGCGCACGAAGTCGCCGCGCAGGTTGTTTCTGACATCCCAGAGCTCCTGGTCGGGGATATCCCACACACCCTTCCAATGCTCGGCGTTTGCGGGGTCCTCGCGCCATGCCGACCCAAGATAGGTGTCGAACAGCTCCGCCATGCGCGGGCTCAGCCAGGTCATCGTGTGGATGCCGTTCGTGATGGCGTCGATGGGCACTTCGTCTTCGGGATAGTCCTCCCATCGGCTGTGGAACATGTTTCGGGCGACGCCGGAATGCAGCTTGGAGACGGCGTTCACATGGTTGGAGTTCTCCATCGCAAGCACGGCCATGTTGAACTTGAAATCCGAGCCTTCGGCGGCTTCCTTGTCCTTCTTTCCCATCGAAAGGAAGTAGTCGTATGGGATCTTGCAGGTCTCCACCAGGTTGGCGACATGCCGCTTCAGGAGCTCTGGTTTGAAAGCATCGAAGCCTGCGGGAACCGGCGTGTGGGTGGTGAAGACATTGCCGGCCGCCGCGGCCTTTCGGGCTACGCGGTAGTCGCATCCAGTCTCTCTCATGATGGAGCTGATGCGCTCGAGCGTCAAGAAGGCCGAGTGGCCCTCGTTCATATGGCAGACGCTCGGCTTGATGCCGAGGGCTTCCAGGGCCCGCAGACCGCCTGCGCCCAGAATGGCTTCCTGACGGACGCGCATCTCGTCGTCGCCGCCATAGAGGGTGTCCGTGATGCCCTGGTCGTCGGGTTGGTTTTCCAGCACGTTGCTGTCCAGCAGATAGAGGGGCACACGGCCGACAAGGGCCTTCCAGATCTGGCAGACGATAGGCCGGTCAAGATGCTCGTTTTCAACTTTGATGCGGATCGGCTGCTGGTCGGCGTCGCGGATCAGCTCCAAGGGCATGTGGAAGAAGTCGCTGAGCGGATAGTCCTCCTGCTGCCAACCTTCGAAGGTGAGTACCTGGCGGAAATAGCCTCGGGAATAGAGCAGGCCCACCCCGACCAATGGAAGTCCCAGGTCGCTTGCGGCTTTCAGGTGGTCGCCGGCGAGCACGCCGAGGCCCCCGCTGTAGATGGGGAGGGACTCCGAGAGCCCAAACTCGGCGCAAAAATAGGCGATGACGGTGTCTTGGCGCCGGCCCGGGAACGTCCTGTCGAACCAGGTCTCGGCGCTCATGTAGCCTTGCAGTTCGTCGGAGCACACCTTGAGATCGGCGAGAAATCCGGGGTCCTTGGCGAGCCTGGCGAGCTTGTCGGCGTTGAGCTTGTTAAGCAGCTCGACCGGGTTGTGCCCAACCTCTCGCCAGAGCGCCTTGTCGATCTCGCGGAAGAGGCTCTGGGTGGCGTGGCTCCAGGTCCAATGCAGGTTGAACGCGAGCTCCTTGAGCGGGCGAAGGACCTCGGGGAGGTCCGATTCGACCTCGAAAGAATGGGTGAACTTGGGGTGCTTCATGAAGGTGCCGGTACAGGGATTATTGGCAGGTTGAGCCTGCCTCCTCGCGTCCAGCGCCCTTGCTCACGCCAGGAATTTCCCTGGGAAAGATACCTGGGAGCGAAGGGGCCTGATTGCTGGCGGTTGTGCAGCATCGCTCCGGCCCCCTCACCCGGTTCATTTCGTTCCCCGATGGAACCGGGGCAGGCACCGACCTCTCCCACGAGGGGCGAGGTGGTTCCCCGGAGCGTCATTAGGAGGAACCTCCTCCTTTGACGTTGGCTCCGGTTTCGGGTAGAACCCGAAGACTCCATGCTCAGCATTTCCGGTTTGCAGGTCTATTACGGCGCGATCCACGCCCTGAAAGGGGTGGACGTCGAGGTGAAAGAGGGCGAGGTCGTGGCGATCATCGGCTCGAACGGGGCGGGGAAAAGCACCCTGCTGCGAACGATCAGCGGCTTGCTTAAGCCCAGGGAGGGCTCGATCACGCTGAACGGGGAGGAGCTGACCACATTGCCTTCGCACGAGGTGGTCCGGCGCGGACTGAGCCAATCGCCCGAGGGCAGGCGGATTTTCACCAACATGTCGGTACACGAGAACCTTTTGCTGGGCGCCTACACCCGCAAGGACGCCGGCGTCAAGGAGGACATGGACATGGTGCTGGGGCGGTTCCCCCGGCTTCAGGAGCGCATCAACCAGAACGCGGGCACGCTCAGCGGCGGCGAGCAGCAGATGCTGGCGATCGGCAGGGCCCTGATGTCTCGGCCCAAGATTCTGCTCCTCGATGAGCCCAGTTTGGGTCTGGCGCCAAACCTGGTGATGGAGATTTTCGACATCGTCCAGACGATCAACAAGGATGGCGTGACCGTGCTGCTGGTCGAGCAGAATGCCCACCGCGCACTTGAGGTCGCCGACAGGGCTTATGTTCTGGAGACAGGATCGATCGTGCTGACCGACACCGGCAAGAACCTCTTGACCAACGACAAGGTGCGGGAAGCGTATCTGGGGGGATAGAGATTGGGTAGTGGACAGCAGGCATTAGAGCATTAGGTGTTTAGGTGGTCAGGTGGTCAGGTGGTCAGGTGGTCAGGTGTTCAGGTGTTGGGTTTTCGGGTGGTCAGGTTTTCAGGTTTTCAGGTGGTCAGGTTTTCAGGTGGTCAGGAGTTTAGGTGTTAAGTTTTCAGGTGCTGAGCTATCTGGTCTTCAGAAACGTCGTCTTCACCCTTCGCTCTTCGCCCTTTGCCCCAGTGCCCCTAATGCCCCAGTGCCCCTAATGCCCTAATGCCCCAATGCCCTAATGCCCCAATGCCCCAATGCCCCAATGCCCTAATGCCCTAATGCCCTAATGCCAGGAGTCATCCATGAGCACGACCAAGAACAAAGCCGCCATCAGGTTTGAGAGTCTTGAGGCCCGGCACATCCCGGACATCTTGGCCATCGAACAGTTGACCAACCCCGCGCCTTGGTCGGAGGTGAGCTTCAAGTCCGAGCTTTCGAACCCCAGCAGCGTTTTCTTCGTGGCGATCTCCGGCACCGACGTGGTTGGCTTTGCGGGGGCTTGGGCGGTCATCGACGAGGCGCACGTGACGACGGTCGCCGTGTCTCCAAACGCTCAGCGCCAAGGGATCGGAGAGGCGCTGATGGGCGAACTCTTGGCCCGATGCAAAGACGCGGGCTGCACCTGTTCCACACTGGAAGTGCGCTCGCATAACGATCCGGCGATCAAGCTCTATGAGAAGCTGGGCTATGTGGCCTGCGCCACCCGTCGGCATTACTATCCGAACAACGACGACGCCACAGTCATGTGGCTGCACGGACTGTAGGGAAGCGGGCGAGCACGCAACGGCGCACCGGTGACCGAGCTCAGGGCGGAAGCGTAAGTTGACGTCGGCAGACTGAGAGTCCGCCCCTCACTCACCCTCACTCACCCTCACTCACCCTCATTCACCCTCATTCATCCTCACGCGTCCCCAAGCGCCCGCCCCAAAGTACAATCTCCCGGATGGCGTATTGGCTGATGAAGTCCGAGCCGGACTGCTACGGGATCGACGATCTAGCACGTGAGGGCACGGGCATGTGGGAGGGTTGCCGCAACTATCAGGTTCGGCTGTACCTTAGGGACCAGATGAAGCCTGGCGACATGGCCTTTTTCTACCACTCCAATGCCAAACCGATGGGCATCGTCGGCACGATGGAGATCGTTGGAGAAGCCTATCCTGACCCGACCCAGTTCGACCCCACTTCGAAGTACTTCGACGCCGAGGCGACTCCGGAAAACCCTCGATGGTTTGTGCGTGATGTGAGATTCGTGCGCAAGTTTGAGCGCTGCATCACGCTCCCTGAGCTCAAAGAGACTCCCGGCCTCGAAGACATGATGGTCACCAAAAAGGGACTCATGTTCTCGATCACGCCGGTCACCGAAAGCGAGTGGGAGATCGTGATGGGGCTGGCGAAGAAGTGACGAGCGTGAGTGTTCGTCCCTCGATGCGCGACCTTTCGCCAGCGAAGCGCTACACGAATGGATTCACGATCTTGACCCCAGAAATGGTCGAACCGTGCTGCAGGTCCTCGGAAATCAGGCGTTCGCATTCAGCTTGCTTGGCAGCGGCAACGAGCATCGCGTCCCAGATAGAAATGGAGTAGGTCATCGTGAGTTCGATTGCTTGTTCAATGGTCTCAGTTGTCGAAGGCACGACCTCGAAACGCTTCAGGGCCAAAGTCAAGCTTTTGGCATCTGCCTTGCTCAGAGCAAGCTTACCGAGAGCAACCGAATAGAACTCCTTCATCACCTGTGTGGATACGACCCCCACGTTCGCATTGAGAAGGTCAGAAACGACTTCTACAGCGACTCCATGCCGGTGGTCGTTCGTCTTTGCGGCAGCGTAGACGAGGATGTTTGTATCGATAAACGACTTGCCCTTATGCGGCATCCTTTGACTCCTTTGGAGTCGATGGAGCTAACATTTCCTTATACAGCTCATCGCGACTCATCTTCCAGTCTCCGACCGACAGGTTCAGTCGATCCGCGATCTTGAAGAACTCCCATGCCTCATCGGGTTGGCTCTTCGACAGAACGGTGCGCTCAAAAAGCTCCCGGGCAAACTCTTGGAAGGACTTTCCCTGCCTGGCCGCGTATTCGCGAGCCAGCCTTAGGGTCACCTCATCGAGGGAAATCGTCACATTTCGTTTCATGATGGGATAATACCACACGACTCCCGTGTACACGAGGCCCGTGTTGCCCGTTACGGTTTGACGATTTCCGGCTTCGGCAGGTCCAATCCCTCGATCTGCTTCACGATCTCCTTCTGGTCGCCCACGAGAACGATGACCGCGTTCTCCCAAGGCACGGCCGCACGGGCCACGCGGTTCAGGTCCCCCACGGCCACCCTGCCAAAGCGGGCAAGCTCGGCCGCGACACCCGACATGGGGATGCCGTTTTCCAAGTAGCCGATTCCCGCGTTGACCAGACCCTGGAGGGTCTCGGCGTCGGTCACCGCGTCATATTGGAACTGCGACCGCGCCTTGTTCGCCTCGGCTTCCACAACGTCTCCGGAGCGGATCTTGGCGATTTCCGTCAGGATCTCCTTGAGGCTCGCCCCGGTGACGTCGGCGCGCACGGCCGTCGCAAGCCGCGAATAGCTGACGTCGCTGGAAAACATAGCCCGAAACCCGATCCCATAGGTGTAGCCCTTGTCCTCCCGAAGGTTTCGGTTGAGCCGCGACGTAAACGTCCCGCCCAGCACGATGCCAAGCTCCTGCATCGCGGGGCGGTCAGGGGAGGCAAAGGCCGCATTGGGAAGCAGGACCGTGATCGCCGTCTGAACCGCGCCGGGCCGATCGACGATCAGCAACCGGGAGGCTTGCGGGGCCGGATTGCCGAGTTCGACAGCCTTGTGGATTCCCTGAGTCTGCCAACCTCCGAATCTACTGGCGAGCGCCTTCTTGAAAGCCTCCGGAGAGAGGTTTCCAGCGGCGTACCAGTTGGCCGAACCGGACTTGATGCGGGAACCATACGCAGCCTTCACGTCGGCCAAGGTGAGCGTTGAAACCGACTCTTTCGAACCTGAGGTCGGGCGAGAATAGGGATGGTTTGGCCCAAAGAACTCTCGAGCGGCCACCTTTCCGGCGACGGCGGTGGGGTTGTCGTCAGCCTCGTCGAGCCCCTGGAGATGGACGGCCTTCACCCGCTCCCAATCCCCCTTGGCGAACCGCGGCCGGAGCACCGCATCGCTCATGAGGGCAAGCCCGGCGTCGAGCTTATCGGTCCCGACGGTCAAGCTGGCGGTGAGTCCTTTCTGGTCCGCGCTGGCTCCGAGGCTTGCGCCGATGGCATCGAGGGCGTTGGCGAACGCCTCGGAGTCTCGGGTTCCCGCGCCCTCGGTGAGCATGTCTGCCATGAGCCCGGTTAGGCCCGCTTTGCCGGCAGCGTCAGCGGCAGCGCCTCCCGAGAACCGTAACGACACCGTCGTGACGGGCACTCCCTTCTTCTGCCAGTAATACACCTTATTGCCGTTGGGGAGGTCAAAGGTCGCTGGAATCGGGAAGGCAAAGCTCTTGGTGGGCGCCATCTCCGGCCTCGTGTCGCGCGGGTTCTGCTCTGGCGTCTCGAGTTCGGGAATGACGCGGAGAACGAGCCGCTTGTCCAGGTTCAAGAGCTTGAAGTTGGCCTTCATGCTCGCCGGCGAAACCCCGTCCACCATCGCCAGCTCCTTGGCGAAACCGTCTGGATTGCCAAAGACGAACTCGTACTGGTTCATGGCATCGGCGCGCTGCAGGAAGCTCTGCATCGAGTTCACCAGGCGGAACCGGTATTTGGCCTTTTGGCGATCGACCTCGGCCTGGGTTGGGCCATTTTTGAGGAAGCGCATCATCTCTTCGTCGATAGCCTTCTCAAGCTTGTCAAGCGAAACGTCATCCCGGGCAGTGGCGTCTACCGTGAAGAGCGAACCGAGGACGCGCGACTCTTGGCGCACGCTGACGTCGCTGGCGAGCTGCTTCTTGACCACCACGGCCTGATAAAGCCGACTGCCCGCACCATCGCCGAGCACCCCCGCACCCAATCGAAAGGCGATGTCGGCCGGAGTGAAGGATCGATGGCTGTGCCACACCGAGATGGTCTTGGAGCTCGAAACCTTGTCGACCATGGTCACGCGGCGGACTCCCTGGAGCGCAGCGGGTGGAACGGGCTTTCGGACGATGTCGCTCCTGCGAGGAAGCGTCCCAAAGAGGCTCTGAATCCGAGCTTTGGTCTCCTTGGGGTCGAAATCGCCCACGACGACCAGGCTGGCGTTGTTGGGGATGTAATAGGTTCGGAAGAAGTCCTGGACGTCCTGGACGGTAGCGGCGTTGAGGTCCTCCATGCTGCCGATGACGCTGGTGCTATAGGGGTGGCCCTTGGGGAACATCAGGCCGTTGATGGCCTCATAGGCCCGGCCGTAGGGGGCGTTGTCGACGCCTTCGCGGCGCTCGTTCTTGACCACCTCGCGCTGCAAGTTGAGCTTTTCAAGGGTCATCTCGTCCGCAAGCGCCTCCAGCCGGTCGGCCTCCAGCCAGAGCAAGACTGGCAATAGGGAAGCGGGACCCCAATCGAAGTAGTTGGTGATGTCTTCCCAAGTGCTGGCGTTGTTAGCGCCGCCGTACTCCTCCATCGTCGTATCGAAAGCTCCGTTGGGCACGCGCTTGGTGCCCATGAACATCAGGTGTTCAAAGAGATGGGCGAAGCCGCTTCTGCGCTCGGGCTCATCCTTGCTGCCGACGCGAAACCAGGTGTTCACCGCCACGATCGGAAGGGAATGGTCCGGCTGAAGGATCACGGTCATGCCGTTCGGCAGCTTGAACTTGTCGAACGTGACGTGCTGGGCAGTGGCCGGGACAGGCTGAGCCAGGACGAGCGCGAAAAGGAACGCGTGCATGGCAGCAATTATGAAGCAGGGCACAGGGGAGGGACAGGGGGACAGGGGGACAGAGGAACAAAGGGACAGGCCGCTGTTGGGATGGAGCTGGGTGCTTGGTCCAGGTTAGTAGCGGCACTCGTTCGCGGCGCGGACCATCGCACGCAGGTTTTCGATCGGCGCCTCAAAAAAGTGGTCGCTGGCGGAGCAGATGTAGCCCCCGCCCGTCCCAAAAGCCTCGAAGCAAGCAGTAACGTCGGCCTCGATCTGGGCCGGTGTGCCGTTTTCGAGCAGGGCCTGGTTTACGCCGCCGATGATCGGGAGCCTGGCGCCCAGCCTCGACTTCACTTGCGCGCGGCGCTCCGGCGTGATGTCGCCGCCCACTTCCGGCGGGCTGAGGGTCTCGCTCGCGTCCGTGGCGTTGAGAGGGATCAGGTCCAGGATCGGCATCATGCCGCCGCAGGTGTGATAGACCGACTTTAGGCCGACAGATCGAAGCGCCTCGTTGATTCGCCGGTCGTAGGGGACACAGAACTCCTGAAACATCGCTGGGCTGATGACCGTCGCACTGGCGGCGCCGCCGCCGCACTCAACGAGGTCGAGCTTGAGTCCCGCCATGTGGCCAAGAATCTCGCGTTCGCGCTGAGCGGTCAAGCCGTCAAGAACGTGGTGCACAAACGCAGCGTCATCGAGAGCCCAGAAAATGGCTTGTTGAGTGCCCACCAGCTCACAAAAGTCCTGCCAGGGCCCGCACTGGTTGAACATCGTGATGAATCCGCGCACGATTCCCGCGTCGCCGGCTTCATCGTAGACCCTTGACACAGCCGCCGCATCAAAGCGCTTGCCAGGGTAGTGCTTGAGGAAGATCTCCGCGTCCTGCTCGGTCTTGACCGGGTGCTCGGTGATGAAGGTGGTGGTGGGGTTGGTGACGGTTTTCCAGCTGAGGGTTCCGTCGGGGGTCTCGGCCTGGTGGAGGGTTTCAGGTTCGTCGTGGGGATCTGACTCGTCGGTCGGGTCTGACCGTTCGGACTGAACCGTCGTGTAGGACCAGTTTGACGATGGAATCGGAGATAGGTGCGAGTAGGTCTCAATGCTCGCATCGAGGCCCACAGCCTGAAAGGCCTCAAGCTGGCCCATGCCACCCATCGTTTGCTTCAGGTGGTACGGCTGCCATTGATGAATGGTGATGGGCACCCGGTCGGGGGCGCCCATCGCCAACGCCGTCAGCATGCGCTCTTTTGAAGTCAGCGCCATGCTCCTTTGCGCCCTAGGGCGCGACGGCCACCTTGTCTTGGAGCGCTGCGATCCCTGGCAGCTCGACGCCCTCCAGGAACTCCAGGCTCGCGCCGCCACCTGTCGAGACGTGGCTGACCTTATCGGCAAAGCCAAACTTCTCGATGGCGGCCGCCGAATCGCCGCCGCCGACGATGGTCGTGCCGCCCGACTCGGCGAGTCCGCGGGCGACCGCAACGGTGCCCGGCGCGAACCACTTGACCTCGAAAACACCCATTGGACCGTTCCAGACGGCGGTTCCGGCGCCCCTGGCGATGGCCTCGTAGCGTGCCTGGGTCTCCGGGCCAATGTCCGCGCCAATCATGTCGGCAGGGATGCGATCGGCCGCTACTGTTCGGATGTCAGACGCATCCGACGTGTCCGACAAGTCAGACGTGATCACGATATCCGTCGGAAGCTCGAGCTTTTCGGGGTGCTCGGCGAGCACCCTCTTGGCGAACTCAAGGTTTGACTCATCGAGCAGCGATTTGCCGATTTCATACCCCTTGGCCTTTAAGAACGTGAACGCCATGCCTCCACCGATCAGCAGCTTGTCCACCTTCGGCAGAAGGTTGTCGATCACGGCGATTTTGTCCTTGACCTTAGCCCCTCCCAAAATGGCGACGAAAGGCCGCTTGGGGTTTGAGACCGCGTTGCCCAGATACTCGATCTCCTTCTCCATCAGGAATCCGGCGACGCCGCGGAGAAGGTGGGCCACACCCTCGGTGCTGGCATGGGCGCGGTGCGCCGTGCCGAAGGCGTCGTTCACATAGAGGTCAGCTATCGAAGCGAGCTTCTTGGCGAACTCGGGGTCGTTGCCCTCCTCTTCCGGATAGAACCGAACGTTTTCGAGCAAGAGGCATTGGCCGGGCCTGAGCGCTTCTGCCATTTCGGCTACGCGCGGGCCGATGCAGTCGGGCGCCAAGGGCACTTCGATCCCGAGAAGCTCGGAGAGGCGCTGGGCGACAGGGGCGAGCGAAAAATCGGGCGTCACGCCTTTGGGGCGTCCGAGATGGCTGGCGAGGATCACTGCGCCGCCGTGGTCGAGCAGGTACTTGATGGTGGGGACGGCTTCACGTATTCGGCGATCATCGGTGATCTCCTTGCCGTCCAAGGGAACGTTGAAGTCGCATCGGACCAGAATCCGCTTTCCGTTAGGTTCAATATCGCGGACGGTCTGTTTGCTGAAGCTCATCTTTTGAGCCCTCCTGTTCTTTTTTTGAACGGGGTCAGTTTACCGAGGGAGGGCTCAAAAGAGTGTCCGGCCGAGCCTTACTTGCCGACGTCCTCGCCGATGATTTCCCGACCAGGACCGGCCGTTTCAGGGCCTGTGATCGGCCCGTCAACGTCCTTTGCCGCAGCGGGCGGCGTCGTTGGCGGAGGGCCAAGTTTGGCGCCTGGGTCGAGCTGCTCTTGAGTTGGGGGCTTTGCCGGCTCAGAGGAGGCGCCAGAGGAACACCCGCCAATGGCGAAAGGCGCCACAGCCAGCAGCGCCACGAAAATGCGTTTGCTTCGCATGGGATCTCCTGTTTAGGGTCGTGCCGGCGGCAACGTCACGCTCCCGCCGGCACGTGGCCTGCCTAGGGCCTCTCTTTGCACTCGACGCCATAGAGAGTCAATGCGCGCTCTCTAAGGTACTCCTTTTCGCGGTCGAGAGGGGCGAAATACGCGGCGGTTGCGCACCGAGATTGGCCCCGGGAGAGCGACGTCGGACCCCAAGTTCCTTCCGGCATCGGGTGCGGGAACAGCTTGTTGCCCATTCCAAACTTGGCGTGGCCGTCGCAGTAGGTGTAATTCGCACCGTTTCCGTGCCTCCACGGAGCATCACGCGTGTAGTAGACGTGGCTGACCCACTTCTCGTAGTAGCCTTGCATGAAGTGGGGCGGCGCGATGCGGCCGTCCGTACCGCCGTCCGCTGTGAACACCGTGTTCGCGGGATAGGCGATATTCGTCGCGACCATATAGCGATAGTAAATTGGGCTGTTGCCGTCGAAGTCGTAGATCAGGGCCTGGTTGATGCCCATGCTCCTGTACCGATCTTCCATCCTCTCGCGGGCGGGGCACTGCCAGACGCCGCCGCGGTTCATGTCCGCCGAGACGGCAACGTCGTTGCCCATCTTCACGTATGGAACGAGCTTGGCATCCCAGTAGCGGTCAGGGGTGTCGAAGCCGCGGTTGGCGAAGTCCACGTAATACATGTACCAATACTCGGCCCAGGTGGGAAAGCCGTCGTCGTAATCGCCGGCATAGAGCATCAGGGCCGTGCCAATCTGCTTGTTGTTGCTCAGGCACAAGGTCTTCTTTGCACTCGCTTTTGCCTGGGCAAAGACCGGGAACAGAATTGCCGCCAAGATCGCGATGATGGCGATCACAACCAGCAATTCGATCAGCGTAAACGCTCGTCGAATCATTGTCTTCCTCTTTGAATGTTGAGATGACCGCCGCAATCGAAGATTGAGGAACGATTCGAGATTCACTATAGCACAGCCTTTGCGAGACCCGGGACGAATGGCCGCTTGCCAGAGTCCGGGATTCACGTAGATTTGCCGGGCTCTGGCAAAACCCATATGACACCGGCGCCTAGGCCGCTGAGCGCTTTGTGAACCAGGAAAACCGACTACTGAAACGCCTTCTGCCTCAAGGCATGATCCACCAAGACGAGCGCCACCATGGCTTCAACCATCGGAACCGCGCGGGGGAGCACGCAAGGGTCGTGCCTCCCGCGGCCCGTAATGGTGGTGCTCTCGTGCTCCACGGTCACGGTGTCCTGCTCGCGGAGGATGGTGGCCGTCGGTTTGAACGCCGCGCGCATGGTGATGAGTTCGCCGTTTGAGATCCCGCCCTGGATTCCTCCTGAGTAGTTGGACGAGGTGAACACGCGTCGCTCCTCTTTAGTAGCGCCTTCGGTGGCGCCGAAGGGGTCGTTGTGGTCCGCGCCTGTGAGGTCGGTTCCGGCGAACCCACTCCCGACCTCAAACCCCTTGCACGCTGGGAGCGACATCACGGCTTTCGCGAGGTCCGCTTGAAGTTTGTCGAAAACCGGCTCTCCCCAACCCGGAGGAACGCCCCGGGCGATGCACCGGACCGCCCCTCCGACCGAGTTGCCGTCCTTGCGAATCTCCTCAATCATCGCGATCATCTGCTGGGCCTTTTGAGGGTCCGGACATCGAACGGGGGTTGCCTCGATCTGCTCCAGAGTGACCTCGTCGAACGGCACGAACGCCTCGATGTCGAACACCTTTTCCACCCACGCCAGCACCTCGACGCCCCACTTCAGCTTCAAAACCTTCTTGGCGATCGCCCCCGCGGCCACCCGCCCGACGGTCTCACGCGCCGATGCCCGTCCGCCCCCCGACCAAGCCCGGATGCCGTACTTGGCGTCATAGGTGTAGTCGGCGTGGCTCGGGCGGTACTTGGTCTTTAGCTCTTCATAGTCGCGCGAGCGGGCGTCCTCGTTCATCACGAGCAAGGAGATCGGGGTGCCGAGGGTTAGCCCGTCTTGGATTCCGCTCAAGACCTGGACCGTGTCGGACTCCTTGCGCTGGGTGACGATCTTGCTCTGGCCGGGCCGCCTGCGGTCGAGTTCGAACTGGATTTCTTGGATGCTGATCGGCACGCGGGGAGGGCAGCCGTCCACCACGACGCCCACACCTCCGCCGTGGGATTCGCCCCACGTGGAAATTCGGAAAAGCGTACCGAAGGAGCTGGACATCTGGTCCGCCAGTGTACCGGCCTCTGAGATCGGTTACCCGCCGGGAAGCGAAGCGGGTGGTGCGCAGGCATCTCGGCAGTGTGGCCAGGGAAGCCGGCGTCAGATCGGGCGCATTTCAACGTTGGAACTCGCGCTCCTCCAGGGCTTGTCGTTGAAAGAGCAACGGGTTCCAGGGATATGCCGTTCCCATCGGTCTCTCGGCCCATTGGGCCCGGCCGCGGAGCTTCTGCGATGCGCTCCGGGCAGTCTGGATGGCGTCTTTCTTCTTGAGCAGGACGGTTTGGATCAGCCGTTCTTGAGAGGTTCGTCATGGTTTGTCTGGGCGACTATGCCCAGTTCCTTTGCTGGGGAAAACTCCAGCCGGCAAACCTCCCGGGATTCCTGTAAACTGGCGCGACACGCATCCATTTGAGGGGGCGCTGCGTCTTTCCTATGCCTGAAGAAACGTTGCGAGATTCGCAAGCCGAACGGAGGTGGCTCAATGCACTGGCAACGGGCGATCCTGCCGCGCTTGGCAACCTGTACGAGATGTACGGGGAACGGATCTTCCGTTACACCTTCCGGATGCTCGGGAATCGCACGGACGCTGAAGACGCGACGGCTGAGACCTTCTTGAGGGTTCTCCGCCGGTCCGCCGAACTCCGAGCAGACGGCGCATTTCGCACGTGGCTCTTCCGGATTGCGCGGAATCTTTGCATCGACAAGCTGAGGCAGCACAAGCTGATCGAGCTGCCCACCGATGCGCAGGATTCCGGGTCGGAAGATAGGGCGACGCTGAGAATCACGGTTCAACAGGCGTTGGCGGACCTGCCAACCGAATACCGCGAGCCGTTGATGCTCTGCGATCTTGAAGACATGCCGGCGCGCGAAGCGGCCCAGGTTCTGGCCATCAGCGTGCCTGCCCTCAAATCGCGCCTCTACCGGGGGCGCAGGGCCCTCCGCGACAAGCTCGGGGGCTCGATGGAGAAATTGAAATGAACAGCGAACTGTATTCCAAGCTGGTCGACCTCTATGCCGGCCGCGAGCTGCCCCAGGAGCTGGAGGACGAGATGGAGTGGGCCGCCTTCGGCGACCCCAAGCTCAGCCACGACATGTCCACACTGCGTACGACCGTGGACCTCCTACGCCAGCAGCCCGCGCCCGCCTTTACCGAGGAATCTCGTCAGCGCATATTGATGAACCTCTTTACCCGGGGAGTCGAGATCGAATCCCCCATCCAGGAGCCCGCTCACCTGCAGCTTGGGCTCCCGATCTCAGGATAGGAGCCATGCCTTTGAAAGTCGATTGCCCTCGAAAAGACCTCTCAGACGCCCTGAACCTCGCCAGCGCGGCGTCTCGGCCGAACACGCCGCAACAGATACTCCAGAACTTCAAGCTTGAAGGAGGACCGGAAGGCATTCGCGTGCTTGCCTGCGACGGCGAAATGTGGATCGAGCGCGATCTTGCGTGCATGGTTCACGAAGCCGGGGCCACTTGTGTTCAAGCGAAGCTGTTTAGCGACATCGTCAACAACCTCCCTGATGGCGACGTTCAGATGGCTGTGATCGACCATTCTGGGATGCTCGTTCAGCACGGCGCTTCTGAGTACCGGGTCCACACGATCGACGCGGAGGACTTCCCAGAGCCGCCCGAATTTGGCGGAGATGGCGAGCTCACCATGAAGATGGGCGACTTCCGCGGCGCGATCGATTCAGTGATCTACGCCTGTTCGGCGGACCAGCACCGGCAGATTCTGACCGGTGTTCAGATCAGCTATGACGGCACCACGTTGACCCTGGTCGCCACCGACACGCATCGCTTGGCAGTGCGCAAGCTGGCTCAGTCGGGAATCGGATCCGACATCACGGTGGTTGTTCCTGAGCGCGCCCTGAAGGCCATCAAAAGCCTGCCGGTGGCGGACGACGCGAACCTGACGATCCGATTTGGCAACGGCAGGGTGGGCGTGGAGGCCGGTGGCGCCAAGGTTGTGGCTCAGCTTCTCAGCGGCGCGTATCCCAACTGGGAGCGGGTCGTGCCGAACGAGCATACGCGAGTCTGGCAAGTTGAGGCGGACCAGCTCATCGACCGAGTCAAGCGCGCGCTCATCGTGGCTCGCGACGCCGCCAACCGCCTTAAGTTCAAGGGCGAGGGCGACACCGTGGTGATCAGCGCGCGCAGCGAAGAGCGCGGAGACGCCAAGGAAGAGTTGCCGATGGTGGGCCAGAACGGTGACGTCGAGATCGCATTCAACGGCAAGTACGTGCTTGAGGCCATCGATCCGGTACTGCGGTTGGGCGGCGGAGTGGGCGCAAAGATAGAGATGACGGAGAGTTCGCGCGCCGCGCTCTTCCGAGCCGCGGACGACGATGGGTACTTCTGCGTGATCATGCCGATGGCGCTGGCGTAGGGCCAGGGCTCAGGGTATGGGTGCGGGGCGCTCAGGTTTTCAGGTGTTTAGGTGCTGTGGTGCGGGGCGCTCAGGTTTTCAGGTGCTGCGGTGCTCGGGCTGCCAGGTTGATATATCGTCTTCGCCCTTGGCTCTTCGCCAAACGCCCAACGCCCTAACGCCCTAATGCCCTAATGCCTAATGCCCAATGCCTACCGCCTCTCCATCCCGCAACTGCACCCTCGGTGCTGCATCCTGCGGTTGACGAAATGAAAGGCGCCAACGGCCAGGCCGCCGGTGATCGCCATGGCCACGCCCACCCCGCTGCCGAACGCCGTCGTGCCAAAGCCGGACTCAAAGACGAAGTGCGAGCCGACGATCAGCGCCAATCCACTTACGAAGACGATCGCAGGAACCCACGAGTGGTGCCGCCGGACGCCGTGCTGAATCGCCCAAAGCCCCGTTAGGGCGGCAGTCCCGATAAATGCGAACTCGACGAGAGGGCTTTTGAGAAACCCGAGACCCGCGACAGACAGAAGTCCGAGCGCCAAGCCTGTGAGCACGCAGTGGACCGCGCAGAGCGTGCCCGCGCACACCCCGATCCGCTCCCAAGCCGTCATCGTGCTCTTCGCCATCCTCTCTATTATTGCATTATTGTTGCATGTGGGAGGGGCGCAATTTGGCGTGCGGCGACTTGCCGTCGTATTGCTCAACCGCCTTGTCGGAGCACTTGCCGGTTCGGCAGCGGAGGACAAGTCCTTCAAGGGAAATGCGGCAAGTCACTGCAGTCCATTTAGGAGCCCGCCTTTCGCCCGCAACCTACTTGAGCATCGAGTTCAGAAGTCCTCGCGCCTTGCGCTGAAGCTCGCCGTACTTGGCGAAGTCCCCGGCGCGCAGAGCCGCATCGGCCTGATCGAGGAGCGTCGCGGCTTCCTTGATCGAGCCCTTGAGGTCTGTGCGTGCGGATCCCGGACTCGGAGGCACGGACGATGAGGCAGCTGGCGGCTTGATTTCGACCTGACTAGCGCCTTCAAAAAGCTGCTGGAGCGCCTCCTCATAGCTGTTGGCGAGCACCACCCGGTTGCTTAGCGACAGCACCACCCGCCTAAGCTCAGGAATCGGGTTGCTGCGGCTTTGCTGGAAAAGCGGTCTCACGTAGAGCACGCTCTTTCCCAGGGGTACCACCAACAGGTTGCCCGCCACCAGGGTGCTCTGCGCGTTGTTCCAGAGCATGTTGATGTTGGCCACGTCCGGGTTCTGGCTGATATTCGACTCCATCTGCGCCGGGCCTGGCATGTTGCTTCCCTTTGGGTACTCGTAGAGCAGCATCTTCCCGTAGTCTTCGGGATCACAGTGCGCCGCGAGCCAGCCGCTCATGTTGGGCTTCTGCCTTGGCGTGAAGGGAAGGATCAGCATGAAGCCCTCGCGCGCCTCGTCGGGCAGGCGCATCTGCACGTAGTAGGGCTTCATGGTCTCCTTGTTGCCGTCAGGATTGGTCTCGACAGGAAGCTCCCATGCGTCCGAGTTGTTGAGGAAGATGACAGGATCGGTGACGTGGTACTGCGTGAGCGTTTGGGCCTGAAGCCGGAAGAGGTCCTCGGGATAGCGCCAGTGCTCGCGAAGCCCTTTGGGCATCGCTGAGACGTCTTGGATCAGCTTCGGATAGATCTTTCGATAGGCCTTGAGAATCGGCTCGTTGGGTTGAACCGCGTAGGCGATCGTCTCGCCGGTGTAGGCGTCCACGGTGACCTTCACGCTGTTGCGGATGTAGTTCAGCGTCCTTCCTCCCAGGGCGGGAAAGTCGCTATACGGCACCATGTCGGTTGTGGTGTAGGCGTCAATGACCCACAGAATCCTGCCATCCAGCAGCACGACATAGGGGTCGTCGTCGAAGCGCAGGAAGGGGAAAAGGGTGTTGCAGCGATCGAGCACGCTTCGATGGAAGAGCACTCGCGATTCTTCCGTGACGTTGGGCGAGACGAGCAGGTTGCCGTCTCCAAGCACCATTCCCAGCGTCAATTTGGCAAGCCCGGAATTCAGCGGCACGCCGCGTCCGCCGGTCCACCGATTGGTCTTGTCGCCCGTATCCACGGGGTAGTCGAACTCCTGGACCTTGGTGTCGACGAGTACGTACTCGTCCGCGGGATTGCCGAATGCATCGCGGATGTCCGAGAAGTAGATGCGCGGCTGCGTCAGCGGGACATCTTTTGGGGTCTTGGGAGGGAAGTCCTTGATGAGGAAAACCGGGCGCCCGTTGCTTGTGGAGCTATTCACCGCCGTCATCGCGACGCCGTAGCCGTGGGTGTATTGCAGGGTCGTGTTCAGCCAGGTTCGCGCCGTGGCGGTCAGCCCTTCGCGGCGGATGTCGCGCGGCGCCAGCATGACCGGAGTGGGCTTCCCGTCGATCATGTAGCGGTCCACGTCCACGTCGTTGAAGGCATAGTAAGGGCGCAGTCCCTGGAGCACTTCGATGGTTCGGCGCAGGATTTCGGGGTCCCAAAGGCGCATCGAGGCGAGGGTGGCGGAGGCCTCGGAGACTTCCTCGCTCGACGGGGAGTCTTGGACGTCCGTGGGCCGCACCTCGATGGAGCCCAAGCCAAACGCCCAACGCGTCATCTTGATGCTGTTCGCGGCGTAGGGCGATTCCTTGTCCAGCTTGTTCGGCTCGACAGTGATGCGCTGCACGAAGAGCGGCCATGCGACCATCGCCAGCAGGTAAACAGCGCCGATGGCCAAAGCGCCGGCGATAGGCGTTCCGTAAGCTCCGCGGGATCGGAAGGAGACTAGCGTGATGATTCCTACGACGATGGAGAGGATGGAAAGCCACCCCTGGACGGCGAGCTTCTGCATCGCGGCATAGCCTGCGCCGGTGAACTGCGGACTGTCCATCAGCCCAAACTCGTAGCGCTTGACCCAGGCGAGCGCGCCGAAAGCGATAAAGGTGAGCCCAACGAGCAGGCACATGTGGCCCCGGATCGATTGGGCGTTCAGTTCAATCTTGCCCAGCTTGGCGACCGCGCCCAGGCCCGAGTAAATACCGAGCGTCACCAGCGATGCCAACAGAAAAAGGCTCGAGACGAACTGGAGCAGCGCCGTGAGCCACGGCAGCTCAAAAACGAAGAAACCGAGGTCCCTCCCGAAAGTGGGGTCGTTCACCCCAAACGGCTGCGCGTTCTTCCAGAGCAGATAGGTGTTCCACTCCCGCGAGAAGCCGATGGCAAAGAAAAGACCAAGCACAACCGAGGCCAGTTTCGCAGCGCCAGAGGCGTGCTTTTGAATCCAGTCGAGCGCGCGCACCAGTGTGACTTCGGCGATGCTCTGGGGAATCCGGCTGAAAACCTGTCCGACCGTCAGCGCCTTGAGGAAGCAAAGCGCGAAGAGCGCCGTGGCGAAGACAAACGAGACGGAGAACAGGAAGCTACGCGTGGCGTAAGCGGTGGCGAAGACCTCCGGGTGGCGGCCGTCGTGGACGAACCACAGCCATTCGGTGTAAGGGCGCGCCAACGCGCTCAGGAAGACAAAGAGAAGAAAAACGGCTCCGATCCACAGCAAGCACCCTGGGCGTTTGATGCTGGGAAGCGACGGGCCGTCGGGGTTCTGCATTTGATGCGGAATAGCCATGGTTTCAGATAGAACTACGTGGCAAACCCAAAGACGTTGCCGATCGCACCGATGGGCTCCGGAAGTATCAGATGAGGCCGATCTCTTTGATTCGCCGGATGACCCCTTGCGCCTGTTCCAGCCCTTGTCCGGTGGGCCCTGGCAGCACCGAGTCAAAGAAGGTCGGTGTGCCCCAAGCTTCGGCCAGATCGGCGGGCAGGGCATCTTCGAACGGAATTCCGGCGAGGGTCAGCGTGGCGGCAGTCCACATGCGCGGCACAGTCAGCAGGTTGTAGCCTCCGCCGCCGACAGCAACGATAGGGACCCCCAGCGTTTTCACATCTTTGATGGCTTCGAGCCACTCCTGAGCAGTGACCTGAATGCGCGCGAGAGGGTCCAAGAAATGGGGATCGGTCCCCATCTGGAGCACGACCGCCTCGGGCTCAAAGCGCGTGAGAGCTGCCATCACACCCTGGCGGAACGCCCAGAGCCAAACGTCGCCAGTGGTCCCTGGCGAAAGAGGGATGTTGATGCTGGAGAACTCCGACCCGATCTCCTCGACGCCGCCGGTTCCGGGGTAGATCGTCCTGCCGTCTTGGTGGATGCTGCATGTGAGCACACGCGGGTTGTCGTACCAAATCCACTGGACGCCGTCGCCGTGGTGGACGTCTATGTCCACGTAAGCGACCCGCTCAAAGCGCTCAAGAAGGACATGAACCGCCGCCGCCGGGTCGTTGAAGATGCAGAAGCCGCTCGCCTTGGAGCGCTGGGCGTGGTGGAGTCCCCCGGCCAATGAGAATGCCAAAGGCGCGCCGTCGCGAACCGACTCGGCGGCGGCGATGCTGCCGGCAAGGTAGGCCAGCGAAGCTTCATACATGCCATGGAAGGGCGGGTTGTCGGGGGACCCGAAGCCATACTCTGCCATTTGGCCGCCGACGGGGAACAGACCGTGGTCAATCTCCTCGACCGCGGAGACGTAGGGCTCCGAATGAACCCGCAGCGCGTCTTCCTTCTTGCCCGAGCCAGGGTCTGCGGGTCGGAGGTCGCTCAGCCGATCGATAAGCGTGATTGTTCGGACGAGCCTCTCCGGATTCAAGGGATGGCGCGGCCCGAAGTCGTAGGCGAGCATCCGGGGGTGGTAATAGAACGGCGGCACGGGGTCATTGTGGAAGGAATGGGAGCGATAAGGCATTGGCGAGGGGCGAGGAGGCGAAGAGCGAAGGGCGAAGGGCGAAGACTCTTCTCACCTCAATTCACGGCCCACGGACCACGTACCACGGTTGACGGTTCATGGACCCCGGACCTCAGACCTCGGACCTCAGACCTTGGACCTCGGACCACGAACCCCAGCCCCCCAGCCCTACTCCGCCGACTCCTCGCGGCTGCCGATGTGGCGGACGTCCTTTCCGCGCACCATGAAGACCACCAACTCGGCGACGTTCGTTGCGTGGTCGGCCAGGCGCTCTAGGTACTTGGCGATCGATTGGATCTTGCTGGCCCAGGAGACTTTGGGGCCTTCGGTTTCCATGGTGGTCAGCAGCTTGTGGAAGGCATCCGCATAGAGCTGGTCCACTTCGTTGTCGGCCTCGAGCACCGTCATCGCGCGTTCGTCGTCCTCCTCGACAAACGACTCGAAGGCGTCGCGGACCATCTTCTTGGCGGCCTTGGCCATTTTGCGAAGCTCCGGGATCGTGTTGTACTTGCCGCCTTCGCAGAGTTCGAGGGTCCGTTCGCAGCAGTTGACGCACAGGTCGCCCATCCGCTCGAAGTCGGTCACCAGCTTCATGGCGATGGTGATGAACCGCAGGTCGGAGGCGACGGGCTGCCTGCGGGCAAGGATCTGGAGGCAGAGGTCGTCCGACTCCATCTCCAGCCTGTTGATTTGGGGGTCGCGATCGATCACCTTGCGCGCAAGATCGGCGTCTTTGGAGTCGAACGCAGTCAGCGAATCCTCGATCATCTGCTCGACCGCAGCGCCCATCTGCAGGATCATTTTGCGAAGACGATTCAGTTCTCGCTCGTATTCGCTGTCGGTGTGAAGGCCCTTCTGCACCATCGTGTCCCTAATCATGGCTCAACCGAACCTCCCAGTGATGTAGTCCTCTGTGGCCTGCTTGTCGGGCCGCGTGAAGACCTTGGACGTCTCGTTGAACTCGATCAGCTCACCCATATAGAAGAAGGCCGTAAAGTCAGCCACGCGGGCGGCTTGCTGCATGTTGTGGGTGACGATGGCGACGGTGTAGTGCGCCTTCAGCTCGTGGATGAGCTCCTCGATCTTGGCCGTTGCGATCGGGTCCAGAGCCGAGCAGGGCTCGTCCATCAGCACGACTTCAGGTTCAAGAGCCAGCGTTCTGGCGATGCAGAGCCGCTGCTGCTGGCCACCTGAAAGGCCCACGCCGGGGCGGTTCAGCGAGTCTTTGACTTCGTTCCAGAGGGCGGCCTTGACTAGAGCCTGCTCCACGATTTCATCGGCGTTTCTGGGTTTGTGGCCTTGAAGCATCAGCCCGGCAAGGACATTGTCCCGAATGGTCATCGTCGGGAACGGGTTGGGCTTTTGGAAGACCATGCCCACGCGCTGCCTAAGGCGCACGGGGTTCACCCCCGGGGCGTAGACGTCCTGCCCATCCAGGGTGACCTTGCCCTCGGCGCGCGCCCCGGGTACCACCTCGTGCATCCGGTTGATGCAGCGGATGAAGGTGGACTTGCCGCAGCCGGAAGGGCCGATGATCGCGGTCACTTGACGCTCTGGGATTGGCATCGAGATGCCTTTCAGCACTTCGTTTTGGCCAAACCAAGCCCTCAGACCTTCAGACCTGATCTTGGCTTCCTTGGTGAGCGAGGGCAATGGCCCCATTTCGGCTTGAACGGCCGGAGGGGAGAAGATGGACGCCTCTGGAGGTTTTGTCGGTTGCATGGTAATCATGGCGGAGGTCGGATGGTGGGATAAGGGCGGGTTCACCAGTTGATACGTCGTTGAAGCCTTGCCCTGAGCCAGATGGCGACTCCATTCATCAAGAGCATCAACACGAGGAGAACGACGATGCCGGCGGCTGCGTCCACCTGGAAGCCCTTCTGCGGGCGGGAAATCCAGTTGAACGCCTGGATGGGCATGGCGGTGAAGGCGCTGGTTGGAGAACTCGGCACGAAGGCCAAATAGGTCACCGCCCCGATGGTCAACAGCGGCGCGGTCTCACCGATGGCCCGCGCGAGAGAGAGGATGATTCCGGTTAGCACCCCGGGAAGGCTCATCGGGAGCACGACCTGCCGGATGCTGGCCCACTTGTCGCCGCCCAGAGCATACGCTGCCTCGCGCAGGGAGCGCGGTACGGTCCGCAGCGCCTCGCGCGAAGCCATGATGACCATCGGCAAGAGGAGCAAGGCAAGGGTAGCCGCGCCCGCGAGGATGCTCCTGCCCATCGACATGATGCGCACGAACAGCTCCAATCCGAGCAGAGCATAGATGATCGATGGCACACCGGCCAGGTTGCTGATGTTGAGCTCGATGAGCGAGGTCAGCTTGCCCGGGCGGGCGTACTCTTCCAGGTAGATCGCGGCGCCAAGTCCGAGTGGGATGGCGATGACGGCGGTGAGCCCCATGAGCCACAGGCTGCCCACGATCGCGGGAAGGAACCCCGCCAATTCCGGTTTCCGAGAGGGGTAGCTGGTGAGGAAGTCCCAGGTCAATCGGGGCATCCCATCGCGCACAGTGGAGGCGAGTAAAACTGCCAAGAGCAAGAGCGGGAGAATCAGGGCAATCCAGCACAGGGCCCTAAAGGCGCGCTCCGCGCCCGCGCCGCGCACCTTGCCGGTCAGGGCGTTGTCGGCCTGGGCGGGCTGCGGGACGGTCGGAGCGGGAATGGCGCTCATCCTGCCCCCTTGAGCACCCGCTGCTTGAGGCGGTGCGCGAAAACGTTAATGACGAGGGTCATGACGAAGAGACTGAGCCCGACCGCGAAGATCGTGTGGTAGGCGAGGGTGCCGGTGGGGGTGTCGCCCTTGCTGACCTGGACGATGTAGGCAGTCATGGTCTGGATCGCCTGGCGCGGGTCAAACGTGAACTGCGGCTGCTGGCCGGCGGCGACGGCGACGATCATGGTCTCGCCGATGGCCCTGGAGACCCCGAGCAAGACCGAGGCGGCGATGCCCGAGAAGGCCGCCGGAACGACGACCTTGAGCACGGTCCTCAGCTTTCCCGCGCCGAGCGCGAATGCGCCCTCTCTGAGGCTGGGTGGCACGGCGTAAATGGCGTCCTCGCTGAGCGATGCGATGATGGGGATGATCATCACGCCCATCACCAGTCCCGCGCTGAGGGCGTTGAACGTTCCCATACCGGGGACCACTTTCTGGAGCAACGGGGACACAAAGGTCAGGGCAAAGTAGCCGTAGACGACGGTTGGAATGCCTGCGAGAACCTCCAAGAGCGGCTTCAGCACTCTGCGGGTGCGATCGGTGGCGAACTCGCTAAGGTAGATCGCCGCCAGCAAGCCCAGAGGCAGGGCAAAGAGGATCGCGATCGCGCTGGTGACGAGGGTGCCGCAGACAAGGGGCCAAACGCCAAAGTGCGCATTCGCAAAGAGGGGCGTCCACTCCCGCTCACCCAGGAATTTCGCGAGCGAAACCTCGCGGAAGAACCCCATCGATTGCACCGCCAGCACCAGGACGATGCCGACGGTGACAAAGATAGAGATGAGGGCGCAAGCCATCAGAACGGATCCAATGATCCGTTCCGATGGCCTGCGAGGGGCAAACAGGTCGGCACGAGAGCGTTCGGCCGGGCCTGGATGCATCAGCCGCCTTGCTCCTTCTTGAGCAGGTCCTCGATCTTCATCCCGGGCTTGGAGTCCTTGAAGACGGAGCCCAGCACCTTATCTTGGAGCCGCTTCTCGATCATCGGATAGGCAGAATCGGGAAGGGCAACATAGCCCGTTTCGGCCGAGAGCGTTGCAGCGTTCTGGATATAGAACTTCGCAAAGGCCGCCACGTGAGGCTGATCGAGCGAGGACTTCTTGATATAGATGAAGAGCGGCCGCGATAGGGGCTGGTAGGTGCCGTCGCGGACCGTGGTCTCGCTTGCAGCGATGGGACCGGCGCCGTTGTCGGCGTTGCCATCGTCCACCGCCACGAGCGAGAGCTTGTCTTTGTTGGCTAGGTAATAGGAAAGGCCGAAGTAGCCGAGCGCACCTTCGTCACCCGCGATCCCCTGCACGAGTACATTGTCGTCCTCGCTGGCGGAATAGTCGCCGCGGCTCGCGTTCTTCTTGCCGACGATGGCCTCGGTGAAATACTCGAAGGTGCCGCTATCGGTGCCGGGACCGTAGAGCTTGACCGGCCTGTCGGGCCAGCCGGCGCGAATGTCGCTCCACTTCATGACCTTGCCCTGCGCCTCCGGCGCCCAGAGCTTCTTCAACTCGTCCACGGTGATCGACTTGGCCCAGGTGTTCTTGGGATTGACCACGATGGCGATGCCGTCGTAGGCGATCGGCAGCTCGACGTACTCGATCTTGGCCTTCGCGCAGTCTGCGTCTTCCTCGTCCTTGATTGGCCGAGAGGCGTCCGCGACGTCGATCTCGCCCGCGATGAATTTCTTGAATCCGCCGCCGGTGCCGCTTTCGGCCACGGTGACCCTGACTCCCGAATAGGAGCCGCCAAACTCCTCGGCGACCGCTTCGGAAATGGGGAGGACCGTGCTGGAGCCGTCCACCTTGATGTCTCCGGCTAGGGAACCACCGCCCGATCCAGAGGCATCGCTCGTGCCGTTCGCCGGCGCTCCAGAATTGCCGCATCCGGCCAGAACCATGAGGCCGCAAAGCGCGAAAGCCGCAATCTGCCAAGAACTCTTCGTGTTCATAGGGACTCACCACTCCTTGTCGTCAGACACGATCAGTGTTTGCTGCGTAGATTAAGGGAGGATTAAGCAAAGGTGAAGATTAGATTTGGTCCGCTCAACCTCTACTACACTCCAATTCGGCGGTGGCGCAGTCTTGAATGCAAGGTGCGGCGCGCCAAAGGAGCCAGACCAATCCATGGCTACAAGCGTTCTTGATTCTTCGCGGGCTCAAAGGGTTCTCGTCGTGGACGACGAGAAGCCGATCGTCGAGGCACTTGCTTACAGCCTTCGCAAGGAGGGCTTTTCGGTGCTGACTGCCGGCAGCGGCGAAGAGGGCCTGCACCTGGCCCGCACCACCAAGCCCGACCTCATCATTCTGGACATCATGCTTCCTGCCGCGAGCGGGTTCCAGGTTTGCCGGGTGCTTCGAAAGGAAAGCGATGTGCCGATCATCATGCTCACGGCCAAAGGCGAGGAAGAGGATCGCGTGCTCGGCTTGGACCTAGGAGCGGACGACTACATGACCAAACCGTTCAGCATCCGTGAGCTGATCGCACGGGTCAGGACGCACCTTCGCCGGCAGAAGGGCCCCACCGGAAGGAAGAAGCCGATTTCCGTCGCCGATGTTCATATCGATCCCGTGAAGCACCGCGTGACCGTTCGTGGCGAGGCCGTCGAGCTGACGCCGAAGGAGTTCAAGCTGCTGAGCCTGCTGGCGGGCCATCCCGACCAGGTCGTCTCGCGAGACACGCTGCTCGATCGAGTCTGGGGAGAAGAGGCCTTTGTGGACCAGCGCACGGTGGATGTTCACGTTCGCTGGCTGCGCACCAAGGTAGAGGAAGACCCCTCGAACCCCAAACGCATCCTAACCCAACGCGGTTTCGGATATAAGTTCAGCAGTGAGTGAAAGTGATGGGGTTGGCATGAGAACGACGCCGGGGGCGGCGGACCTCGGTCCTTCTGCCCAACCCTCTCTGCCCCTCGATGCGCTGCTCGAGTCGTTGCTGCACAACACCGGCACGGCGATAGCGGTGCTGGACCCGAAAGATTCGGTCACCCTCGCCAACGAAGCGGCGCGCAGGTTCCTGCACGTCTCACCAACGAAGGGCGTTCGGTCGCTTCCCAAGGCCATTAGGGGTCTTGTCGCCACGGCCCGCACGAAGGCTCTCGCCCAGTCGGCCGAGATCGGGCCCGTAGATGAGAGCGACCGCCTGCTTTCGGTCGAGGTCCACCTGGTGAAAGGGGCTCGGGACTGGGTGTTGGTTTTGGCTCATGACATCACGGCCCTGCGGTTCCTCGAGCGCGTGCGCCGCGACTTTGTGGCCAACGTCTCTCATGAATTGCGCACGCCGCTCGCCTCAATCAGGGCGATGGCAGAGACCCTGCAGTTCGGCGCAATGGGGGATCCGGAGGTGGCAGACAAGTTCATCGGCACGATCATCAATGAGACGGACCGCCTGGCGCGCATCGCGGAAGACTTGCTGATCCTCTCCGATGCGGAATCTCGGCAGCCGGAGCGGACCAGGTGCGATCTGTCGGCCATCGTTGAGGAGGTCTGCCACCGCTTTGAGCAGCAGGCGGCACGCGCGGGCATCAAGGTCTCGGCGACGATCGAGCCTAGCCTGATGGTGCTTGCGAGCCCTGACCAGCTTCAACAAGCCGTGCTGAACCTGGTGGACAACGCGATCAAATACACGCCACAGGGCGGCGCCATCGGAGTCACGGCCTGGGCGCGAGAGCGAGAGGTGGCGGTCTCGATTCAGGACACGGGCATCGGCATTGCGACCGAGCACTTGCCCCGGCTCTTCGAGCGCTTCTATCGGGTGGACAAGGCGCGCTCCAGGCAGTCGGGCGGCACGGGTTTGGGGCTGTCCATCGTGAAGAACATCGTGGAGGGCCACGGGGGAAGGGTCGAGGTGGTGAGCGAGCAGGGCCGTGGCTCGGTGTTCACGATCCGGCTGCCGAGACAGGACGCGTGAGGACGCGTGAGGGTGCGTGAGGATGAATCCCGTCGGCCCGTGGGAGAGAAACCTGCCCCAAGCTTGCCGAAGGGGAACACTGAGATCGGTGGAGCCCTGGCATCCTCGCCTGGGCGCCTAGGGTTCGGCGATTGGAGTCTCCAAGCGTCACAACGGCAAGCCCCAACACTCCGCTGTGTGGGTCGGCGAGCGGGCATCGCGGCCCCAACCGAGCTTCGAATCTGCGCCTCGCTCTTCCGGCGTCGCTCGAAAGCCGCCAAAATGAGCCATGCCCACGGTCCAGGATGTGCTCGACGTTATTGAGTCCTTCGCGCCCGCGCGATGGTGCCTGCCCGACGACGGCTCCGGGTTCCAGGTCGGCAGACGGGATGCTGAGGTCCAGACCGGCGTGGTGAGTCTTGACTGGTCCGAGGGTTTGGCCGACTTTGCCATTGAGTCGGGAGCCCAACTGATCGTTGCCCATCACCCGGCCATCTACCGGCCCATTCCCGGAGTCACGGACGCCTCGCTCGCGGGGAGGTTCATTCATCGCCTTATCGAAGGCGGCATCGCTTATCACGCGGCTCACACCAACTGGGACGCCGCCCCCGGGGGCATCTCGGACACGATGGCCTCGCTCCTGGGCCTCCAGAATGTGATGCCGATGGGCTTCGGGGCGGAAGTCGACACCGTGAAGGTCGTGGTGTTCTCGCCCGCAGAGGCTCAAGAGGCCATCGTGGACGCGATGTCGGCGGCCGGGGCAGGTGTGATCGGCAATTACGAGCGTTGCGTCTTTGGGTTGGCGGGGACGGGCTCTTTCAGGCCCCTCGAGGGCTCGAACCCCGTGGTCGGGCGACTTGGGTCGGTGGAAAAGGTGGAAGAGGTCAGGATTGAGATGCGCGCGCCCAGGCGCCTGGCTTCGGATGTGGTTGAGGCCATGCGCGCCAACCACCCCTACGAGGAGCCTGCCTATGATGTGGTTCTCCTTAAGCCGGTGGTCGAGATGCCGCTTGGGCGCGTCGGGTCGATGGCCGAACCCTGCTCCCTTGCCGAGTTCATTTGGGTCGTCAACGAGGCCTTTGGGTCTGCCGCCCAGGTTTGGGGCGATCCTGACAAGCGCATCGAGACCGTCGCCGTTGCCGGTGGCGCGGCCGATGAGGGGATGTGGGAGGCCCTCAGGTATGGGGCGGACGCATTTGTGACCGGCGAAATCCGGCAGCACATGGCATTGGAAGGCTCCGAGCGGGGTCTCGCGCTGTTCGCGAGCGGGCATTATCACACGGAGCATCCTGGCTGCGCGGCGCTGTGCGCCAAGCTTCGGGAATTGGCACCGGCCGTGGATTGGCGGCTGTTTGAACCCGAGCCCGGGCGGCACGGCAGGCCCGCAGGCTCGGAGCTTTAGCCGCAGGTTCGGTGCCTGCGACAAAGCTGCGGGACAAAGGGACAGAGGGACGGGGACCGTAGCCGCAGGTTCCGTGCCTGCGACGAAGCTGCGGGACAAAGGGACAGAGGGACGGGGACCGTAGCCGCAGGTTCCGTGCCTGCGACGAAGCTGCGGGACAAAGGGACA
>JACRPN010000020.1 GCA_016223145.1 Armatimonadota bacterium
AGACAGCGGAATTGACAACGTCGGAGTGGCCCTCTAGCTTCATCAGCTCTCTGCCCGTCTCTGCATCCCAGACTCGGGCGGTTTTGTCATAGGACGAAGTCAGGATTCGCCTTCCGTCGGCCGAATACACAGCGGAATTGACAACGTGGGAGTGGCCCTCTAGCTTCATCAGCTCTCTGCCCGTCCCTGCATCCCAGACTCGGGCGGTTTTGTCGTCGGACGATGTCAGGATTCGCCTTCCGTCAGCCGAATAAACAGCGGAACTTACCGAAAACGCATGACCTGTTTGTGGGACCAAGTGGAGCTCCGCGCCGTATGGCGACTGAACCCCGAAGCTAAGGCCGTGGCCGGGATTGGGTGCGCCCAGAAACGAAACGAGAAGTGCTACAGCCAACAATTCTCCTCATCTCCTCCCGAACAGCTTCGTGATCGTGTACGGGTTGAAGCCCAGATAGAAGTAGTTTGCGCCGGCGTTCAGATTGCGGCCGTAGCCGATCCAGATCTGGTCGTTCAGCAGCGTCATGCTGGCCGCAATCCCGAGCTCAAACCGCTGATCGTCGTTGAAATCCAGCATCGAGAACGAAAGCCCGATCCCCGGGTTGAACGAGCTATTCCAGAAGTCGTTGCCCTTCATCCCCACATGGTAGTGATAGCCTAGCCCCACCGTCGGCTCCCAATTCAAGCTCCTTTCTATCTTGGAACGCGGGTCCACCAAGAGCATCCCGCCGCTCGCCATCCAGTAGCCCCCATAGGCCTCCACAGCGAGCGTCTGTATGCCCGATTCGATCTCCTTGCCGGGTTCTCCCGTCGGCTTGCCGTCCTTGATCTCCGGCTCGCTGAGCGTAGCCCTCAGCACCAGCTTGTCGCCGGGACGTCGTGACCCTGAGAGCTCTTGCATGTCGAGTTCGGTGTCAATCGGCTCGTCTGCCTTCAGCGTCTTCGCAACCAGGTCCTTGCCTTCCAATGAGAACCGCTCTGAAAGCAGGAGTGCCGCGACCAGCTTGCCGATTGCGGCATCAAGGCCCTGGGCCGTGCTGTTCATCTGGGCAAACTGCTGCAGAAAATCCTGCGCCATTCTCCGGAAGAAGGCGATCGAGTCCTGCTGGACCGTACCGGGCGCGGCCTGCGAGAAGCTCCCGAGGTTCGCGGCAATGCGCCCCAGCAGGCTTGGCGACTCCTTGACAAAAGCCCAGAGGTTTTTGGTAAGCCCATTGAGTAGTCCTGCGAAAAGCTGGATCGCCTCGGCCTGGCTCGGCGCCTGACCAATTTCGGAGGCCCGCAGAGGCTGCAGCAGCGCCTGGAGCATGCGAACGTCCTTGAGCAGCGGCCCGACACCCTCTTCACCCGAGACCTTGAGTTGCTTCAGCAGCTTCTCGCACTCTTGGTCCAAGACACCGATGTTCAGCCTCCTGGAGACCCGTTCAAAGGCTGTCGCCACGGACTGGTGGGCTTGGCTGGCAGTCTTGGCCAAATCCGCCGCTTTGTAGGCGTTGAGCGAATCGAAGATCTCTTGCGCCGCCAGGAGTTCCTGTACCGTGCGGGGATCCATCACCAGGCGATTACGGGCAAATGGCTTTCGCTCGCCCGCAACGAGCTTGTCATAGCCCTCCAGGTGAACCTGTTGCGCCACTCCAAACGGTGTCACGAGGTGGGCGCTCATCGTCAGCATCACGTTTGGAGCGTTGGCCACCGCGCCTTCCAGCAATTCGCGAATCTCATGTGCCGTGTCCTTAGCGGCAACTTCGAATGCTCCCAGACCTTCGCTCGGATCGCCGTCCAAGCTCGCTGCGATGTCGGCCAGCATGGCGGCCGCCAGTCCCTTACCACCCTTGAGCCGGGAAACGGCCATGCGGCGAAACTCGGCCATGCTCTGCTTTGCAGCCATAGCCTTGGCTTGCTCGTCCTGAGTGTCCCCGCCCGCGCCGGCAAGGCCTACTGTTGACTCCTTCAACGGGTCAACCGTCGCGGCGTTGATCTCCGAGAGCCGGAGTTGAACCTCTTGCTTTTGCGCGCCGACCAAGATCTCCGCCGTCGTACGCAGCGCCTCCACTTCGTCCGCAAAGCTCCTGACCTGCCCTTTCGACGCGGGCTGAACCAGCTCGGCGATGTGTCCATAGAGGCCCTGCGCGTCCCACTTGAGCGCCACCCGGGAGTCAATCTCGACCGCTTTTGAGGGCACGCCCTGGCCCTTGGCTAGGCGGCTTGCGGTCGGGCCGGATTCCAGCACCTGCAGAAAGTCGGTCAGGCGGCGAGGGGCTCCCTGAGGTTGTGCTGCGATGGCGATGAGGCTGAGGATCGTGGTCGTCATTGGCTTAGTCTCATGGGTGTCTCTGAAGTATCAGCTACCGAAGACGCCCTTGAGCTCCTTCAACTTGTGGGCGGCCGTTTCCTTGAGCCCATTCGATTCAAGCGAGCGAATTAGCTCCAACTCAGCAAGAAGATCGTTGCCTCGTGAGGTGCGGCGGCGGAAGTCGGCAAGCATGGCGTCCTCAGAGGACTTCGCCATCAAAGCAACCGGTCTGCTGATGGCGCGTTCTCCGTTCAGGAGCTTCGCTTCGAGAAGCAAGGCTATGTCAGGATAGGCAGCCCTCAAGCCTTCCAGGCGTTTTGAGAGGGCTGCGGACATGAAGGGGCCCTTGGCCGAGACTGTATCGGAAAAGACTGCTTCGCCGCTCTTTGCCGATCCATCGAAGACCGCAAGAATCCTCAAAGAATAAGTGCCCACGGCCCACTCGGGGGGCAGGATCGTGAAGTAGCCGCAGGAGGCTTGGGAGGCATCCAGCGCTTCCGGGGCTCGGCCGCCTTTCCTTTTGACCGCCGCCTTAACGGCTGCTTTTGCCGGATCATTGCCACCGGTCAACAGGACCCAAAGATCTTCTTCAGCCGAAGTGAGCAAGACAGGCACCTTCTGCCATATAGGTTGAGGCAGGAAGGTCTTCTTCTTGCCGGTTCGGCATGTCACGACCAGCTTTCCTCCCAAAGCACACCGCACAAGATCGCCTGAAAAGAGGAGCATGCCGCGGTTGCTCTGTTTGAGTCGGACAACCGCGCCCCCAGGCCGCTTCAGCTCAACTCCACCCTTGATTTCAGCAATCGTTCCCGCTTTGAAGCGAGCTCCCTGGCTAAGGCATCCAAGCGCCAACAGGAGAGCGGCTATGATGGCTCGATTGAGGTTCGGCATGGTTTGCTCCCCGATCAGGTACTAAACGCGTGGCCCTCCAGGCGCGCTACGAAATGCCCAGCGCTCAATCAGGACCAGTACGCGTTGATGAAGTGTTGGATGGAACGCCAGCAAGAATGCGACAAGCAAGTACTCGGTCCACAGAATCTGCCACCTTGCCGCCAGCATCCCGCCTCCAACTAGTAGAATAGCGACGGCGCCGGCCGTTGCCAGGTTCGAAGCAAGGGAACCGGAAACCTGCCTTGAATGGGCGATCGTGCGCCTAAGGGAAACCTGTGACACCAGGAGAACGAAGGCGCCGGCCAATATGGCGAGCAAACTGGCAAACCAAGGCCTAAACTCGTACAGGGGCGAGTTCGTCTCCGTCACCACAGCCATGGCATGGAAATACGGGCCGTACTCCCGCTCGCCTGTGACCGGCATGGTGAACTGGTCGAACTCGTCTTTGCTCGAACCGATCAAGACCGACTTTCCTTTGATCTTCTCACGCAGCCGGTCTCCCCTAAGCATCGGCGCGGTTGCCTGTGCCTCAATTCGGTCGGCTTTGATTCTGGACAGGCACGCCGTATTCAAGAGAAACTCACGGCCTTCCAGCACCTTCCCCTTCAATGCATCCGACGGCCCGTCCTCAGTTCGAAGAGGGCGAATTGCATCCCCAAATTCGCTGTATCGTTCCAAGAATGGGCTTCCCACTGGCCGGGTCTCTCCGAATTGAGCCAGATAGGCGTTGGCCAATGCGTGGGACAGTGAGGGGATGCGCATTCCCGTTTCAGATTCAGACTTCGTTCCAATGGCACCACTTTCCGGGCCTGGGATGGTGATGTCCCCGATTGCCAAGACCTGGCCGTTTAGCGCGTCATCGGGCCTAAGCGGGTGAACGACCAGGTCAGAGTAGCCGGGCCCCAGGAAGTCATCCTTGTTCTGGAACTCAAGGTGCTCCCGCACCGCCAGGTAGACCGGGATGCCCGAGTCTGTAAGCTGTTTGGCTGTCTTGAGCACGATTTCGGCCTCGTCCAGGTAGCGCAGTTCGCGCGCGCCGTCTGAGCTTGCAGGCGCATTCTCTACGCTGTGGGCGCCAAAATCAATGTCTATGGCGACCGCGGCAGGCTCAAGGTCGGCAACCTCCAGGAGCAACGACTTTAGGTTGTTCAAATCTGTAGCCCCGTCCGGCTTGTCAAACCGCTTCTCGATGTCCACAAACGTCACCGGCAAGCTTCGATTTCCGTCTGTGACGCTAGCCACGAGGCGTTCATAGCCGCTAAGCCTCATTTTTCTGCCGAAGTCCGTGTGCTCCATCAGGGCATGGAGCGCCAGCGCCACGGGAATCAGCGCCAGGCCCGCCAAGGTCTCGTAACGCAGGTCCCTCAGCCGATGCGCGATGACTCGGACGGAGGCCACAGGGACTTTGGACAACGTGAGCGCCCGGGCGTGCAGCGCAACAGCACGCCTCTGATACCTGGCGAGGGGGTCGGTTTCGTTTGGCTTGTCGGAGTAGCGGTACAAATGGAGCACTTCGCCGTGCTTGACGGCCACTTCGCCAATCGAGCCAAACTTGGCCGAAAACTCGGGAGCCTCCCGAAGGAACTCAACCGCCCGTTGTGTGAGCACAATCTCACCCGGGGCGCATCCAGTCAAGGCGCGAGCAGCGTTATTGATGCCTTCCCCGGCCATGTTCCTACCTCCCGCAATGTCTGGATCAACCTCGTCGAGAGCCCCGATATGAACGGCCATTCGGACCTTGAAGCCGCCCTGCCTGCCGACCAAGGTCCTCAGTTCGAGCGCGCAGCGCAAGGGGCTCAGGGGATCCTTGGAAAAGGAGAACACGAAGCCGTCACCCGCAGGAACCGCCGTCACTTGTCCCGCAGATAGGGCGGACGCGTACGTGGGGCACTTGCCTGCGAGAGATGTCAGGCGGGCCACGACATCTGCTTGCTCAATCGTTGGACGGAGACTGTATTCGACGATGTCAACGGCCAGCACAAAACCTACGGTCAGCGATGCGCGTTGTGGCGCCTGCTTCGCGGACGGCTGACTGCGCTTGGGCTTAGCCATGTCGGTCAAGACAGTTTAGGAGGAGTTTTGCTTTGGCGTCAACCTTCTACTCTGGATCATGAATGCCAAAGAACGGCATTAAGGCACTTAGGACGATTTTATGGCCTTCTCGGTTGGGATGGTTGGATTGCGACATCAGTGATTCCCATGAAGCGCCGCCGTCGTGCGCTCTTAGGAATCCGGCCAATGAATCCGCGACGCCCACGCGAAGCTGCGACGCCAGGTCCCGAATCTGGGATGCGTGCTGAAAGAGCGGGTCTTGGGAGTTTTGGGGGTCCACTCCGAGGTCCCAGGTTGGGGTCAAGAAGATAACCTTCGCGCCCGTTTTCAAGGCGGCCTCAGCCATGGAGGTCCAGGAGGCCTTGGCCCGATCAAGACCGATGCGGCGGTCGTTGAGCCCGTAGTCCATCGTGACCACATCCGGTCTGAGCGCCAAAACGTCCCTGTCGAATCGAGCCGCTCCCTGTTCGGAGTTCTCACCCCCGATCGCCGTCACGATCACGTTCACAACCGCCTTCGGAAACTTCTCTTTTATGGCGCGGTGCAGCAAATGCGGATAGGCGTCGAAGCTGCGTACCTCGGGGGTCTTGAAATAGCCCGCAGGCACGCTGTGGCCGTGACAGACTATTGTCACAGTCCGGTTTGCCGGCCATTCGGCTGAAAGGAGCTTGACGAGATCAGCGCTGAACGCCTTGGGGCTGGCGACCTGGAGCGGCAACAGCGAGGCGAACGCGAGAAGCGGCAGCATCGTCCTAAGCTACCTCAAGGGTTCGAGGCCGCACGGATGCGGCCGAAAGGCTGTGGTTAGGCAACGCAGGCGTGACGATTGCGCCCCATCCGGTTGTTCGGTGCCTGGAAAGGTCGCAATCAGCGCTGAGAGGAGCAGGCGAGACGCCTGCCCTACGACTGCTGTTGGGGTTCAATGAGAGGCCGCAGTCTGGAGATGAAAGCTGCAGCCTTGCTACGTTCGGCTCTGGGGTTCACGCCCTCGCGCTAAGACGCAGCATCCGGCATCGAGCTTCCAGGCGATCACGCCACCCTTGTGTGATGGCTCGGGCTTCATCCAGAGAGATCGCCGCAATAGCGACATGCTCCCCAACCCCCAGCTGCCCCACCCGGCCCATATCGGCTCCGCACAGGAACCCCAGGCGCCGGTAACCCCCGATGGTGGGGCCGTCCGGTCCCAGAATCAGCAGACCGCCGCCGGGGGTCCACTGTATCGTGCCAGGGACGACCGGCTCGCTGGCGCGTTCCTCAAGTTGGGGCGGCGGAAACCCCGCTAGCCGCACACCTCGCCGGTCGCTGTCGAGCTCAACACTGCCGACATGCGACTCTGCCTGGGCAACGACGCCAGAGGGAAGGTCGGGCTCAGGGACGTACCGGAGAGGAGCAGATTTCAGCGAAACAAGAGTCGTCGCGAGCACTGCAGGACTCAAATCCAGATTTGCCCGACGCGGAGACTGAAGCTCTGATCCATAAAAGACCGCCTCGCCGGCATGGCCCCCCCATCCACCCTGAACGCACAGATAGGCGCGAACCCCCGCCTCGAACGCCCCAACCTCCAGCCGCTCACCCGTCTCCAAGCCAAACCGGGACTGGGGCGCCAACCTGCGGCCACCGACGGAAACGAGCCCGACGGCGCCCACCAGACTTAGGGTCAGCGGCGCTTCGGCAAGAAACATACCGCCCATGAGCGTGAGTTCAAGGGCGAGGGCGTCGGGAGCGTTCCCCAACAGTGCGTTGCCCAGAGCCAGAGACTCCTGATCGAACGCGCCGCCGGTGGGAACGCCAAAGTGCCGCCTGCCCGGTTGGGGCGCTCCTTGCAGCGTCGCACTGCCGCCGATCTTGAGCACTTTCAGGCTCAATAGCCGACCTCGTATCCGGAGTCCTCCAGAGTCCTGTGCACCATCTCGGCGAACTCAAGACACCCGGGCGTGTCGCCGTGAAGACAGATGGAGTCCACCTCCGGCGCCAGCCTCAACACCTGGGCCGCGATCTCCTTTGGATCATGGAGCACTGCTCCGGGCTCCGAACGCGGCATCAGGGTGCCGTTGGGCAAATAGGCGCGGTCGGCGAAGCCCTCTTCAATAACCTTCCGGCCAGTCATCCGAAGGGCCCCGACAAGTTCAGACGCTCCGAGAAGTACGAAGGGCAGACCGGAAACATCTGCCAGTACCACTGTTCGAGCGTGAACAGCTTGTTCTCTGCTTGCGGACAGTTCAGCTTCAGACATTGCCAAAAGGTTGTACCAAGCGCCATGCGGCTTGACGTACTGAGCGGCGCCAGTAACCAGGAAGCGGGCGATCTGTCGAAGCAAACTGAGATTCCAGTTCTTTAACTCGTCTTCCTCCGGCATCCGCCGACCCATGCTTTCCCGATCCGGGAACCCCGGGTGCATTCCTATTCGCACCCCCTTGCGCCTGCAAAGCTCGATCGTCTCAAGCGTCAGGTCCCACGAGCCCGCGTGCTCGCCGCAACAAACGTTGGCACTCGACGCAAATTCAAGCAGCGCCTCATCGTAAGGAAACCCCTCGCCGATGTCCACGTTGAGGTCCACCTTCCTCAAAGGCGCTCCCCCTCTCGCTCTCCAAACTCCACACGGCTGATCCGCGAAAACCGGACCCGATCTCCTGCCTCAATCGGGAAGTAGTCCTCCTCGACGCAGACAAGTTCGAGCGGCGTCTGCCCGATCAGCCACCAGCCGCCGGGGGTGGGCAAGGGATAGGCCGCCGTTTGGCTCCCCGTGATCCCAATCGACCCCGCTTCCACCCGCTTTCGCGGGCTGGACAACCTGGGAAGGCCTTGAAGAGCGACGGGAAGGTCCCCCAGATAGGCAAAGCCGGGGCAGAATCCTACGGCAAAGCACTCGTAGGTCCCGCCCGAATGCAAGTCAGCGATTTCCTCGCTTGAGAGCCCCAAACGATCGGATACCTCTTTCAAATCTGGCCCTAGCTCGTAGCACACCGGAACCTTGTGCTCCCTCGGCACGCTCCGCGGAGCAGAAAGAGCCCTTTCGACCCCCTGCTGAATCACCTCGGCCGGCGGTGGCGGGGTGCCAAAGCTGAGCCCAACCGACTCATAGGAGGCCACTACGTCCTCCAGCGACTCGATCCCTGCCTGGCGAAGGCCCGCAGCGACCGCACCAGCCGCGCCTCTTGGCAGGTCCGTCACGCGCCAACCCCATTCTCCCATTGGGCTGATCCGCACGAAAACCAGTATGAAGTGATAGGATAGAGCATGGCTGTTTCCAGGCGAGACGTTTTGCAGAAGGGAAGCGCGGCCGCTGCGGGCTTGGCGCTCACTGCCGTCATCCCCGCAAAGGAGCAATCCGCACCCTCACAGCGCTCCAAAATGCCGACCCGAAGTTTCGGCAAGACGGGCCGAAAGGTGTCTATTCTCGCTCTTGGGTCGGCAGAGCTCCCGAGCGGCGAGGCCACGGTCAAGGCCCTCAACGAGATGATCGACGCCGGTGTGAACTACTTCGACACCGCGCCGAGTTACCAGGGGGGCAACAGCGAGATCACCATAGGACAGGTGCTCAAGACCCGGCGAGAACAGGTCTTTCTGGCTACCAAGACCCTGGGCCGAAACGCCGACGCGGCCTATCGCGAGGTCCATGAGAGCCTCAAGCGGCTCCAGACCGGCCACATCGACCTTCTTCAGATCCACTCGATCAACGACATGGGCACGCTCGACCAGGTCCTCAGCAAGGGCGGGGGTGTGGAGGGACTGGAACGCGCCAAGAAGGAGGGCCTCATCCGCCACATCGGCATCACGGGCCACACGCGCCCCGAAGTCATCTCGAAGGCGCTGGACCGGTATCCGTTTGAGTCCATCCTTGTGGCCCTCAGTGCCCTGGACGCGAGCCTGAACGACTTTGCCGCCGAGGTCGTCCCCAAAGCCAAGAAGCTGGGAATCGGGGTTGTCGGGATGAAGGCGCTGAAGGGAATCGAGCGCGTGGATCGGTCCTTCGACTACGCCCGGTTCATGCGCTATGTCTGGTCGCTGGATGTCTCGACGCTGACGGTCGGGGTCCGTCAACTTCCGGAAGCCGCAAAGAACGTCGCTGCGGCGCTCGCCTTCAAGCCGATGTCCGCAGATGAAAAGGCGGCCTTCGCCAAGGAGATGGCGCCCCACGCCAACGCCAACAACCTCTGGTGGAAGCGGCAGTGATTGAGTCTCGTTCTCGCGTTCGCCTTGAGTTTTCCGTTGCTTCTGGAGCTTCGGCGCCCGAATACATGACCCCTGGCGCTGCGGGCATGGACCTTCGGTCGGTCGAAGAAGTGGTGCTCAAGCCGCTTGAGCGCCGGCTCGTCCCGACCGGTTTGCGCGTGGCGATTCCGGAAGGATATGAGGGGCAGGTGCGCCCACGCTCGGGGCTGGCGGTTCGGCACGGCATCTCGATGGTGAACACGCCGGGCACGATCGACTCCGACTATCGAGGCGAAATCAAGGTGCTCTTGATCAATTTGGGCGATTCCATCGTCCAACTCGAAAAGGGCGAGCGAATCGCGCAGTTGGTGATCTGTCCCGTCGTCAGAGCGGAAATCGCCGTTGTTGAGTATTTGGATGAAACGGAACGAGGAGCAGGAGGTTTTGGGAGTACCGGAAAGCACTAGGTCTGCGGTTTGCCCCAGGTGCTTTGCCGACCTGGCGTCTGGCGCGGAGTATTGCCCGGAATGCGGCGCTCCGATCGCCGATACCGGCTCGACGAACGCCAGCGACGCCCTCATCTACCCCGAGCTTGCCCGCGTGAACCTGCTTCGCATGCGTGGCGACTACCCAAACGCAGAGCAGATATGCCTAAGCATCCTCCGGCGCTACCCCAACAATGCCACCGCGAACGGCCTCCTCGGCGACATTAACCTGGAACGGGGCGAACTCCAGAGCGCCATCGAATGGTACGAGTTGGCTCTTGACCTCACGCCGGAGGACGAGGGCGTCAGGCAGAAGCTCGCCCAAGCCCAGACCCGGCTGACGGACCAAGAGGCGCTCTCCACAGCCAAGCATCTCGGATTGCCGACGTCGCGCCCGAAGATCGGCCTGTACGTCGCGACCGTGCTTCTCGCCATCGTACTCATCAGCGCCTCGGCGTATGTCATCGGGACCAAGTCCGCCATGAATCCCCGGCGCGGGCCGGCAACGATCGACGCTCCCCTCGTAATCGAGCCGAAACCATCGAGCGGTGAGAACGGCAAAGGCGAGACCTCGGCGCCAGTCCCATCCGCTTCAAGCTTCGCTTCGACGATGACCGAAGAAGAGCATCAAGCCCTCCAGGAGGTCGTCCAGCGGCTGCCCGCCGAGGCGACCCAATTCCGCCTCATCGATATGCGCCTCGATCCGCGAAAGCCGAAAGATCGAGAGTCCGCGGTCCTCACCGCCGAACTTGTGTCGGATGGCGAGCCGGAGGCGTTGGCAAAGGTGTGCGCCGAGGCAGCGTTCGGCGCCATGCAAGATTTGGGCTCCATCGGCGTCCGCCTAATCAGGGATGGAAAGCTTGCGGCGTACTTCGTCTTTAGGGGAGGCGAAGGAGGCACCACGCTCACGGAAACTTGGCCCACCGCCCCGCCCACAAATGGCAGCCCGGACGCAACCGGCTCTGATGCCGCGGCGCCGGACTCAACAGGCAAGCAACCGGGAACCGAGCCTTAGTCCGTAGCGGGACCATTGAGAAAGGCCTGGGCCATGCCCCGCCCGGGTCGCTCACGCTCAAGAAATGGAGTCTCAGGCTCCCATCCGGCATAATGCAACGGCTCCTTTTTGGGACCTTTGTCGCTGGCCTGAAACTTCTGGCACTGCGCCCTGCGAATTAACACTATGCGTCGTTCCCTGTCCATTCTGGGGGCCTGTTTGGCCCTGCATGCCCTTGCGTCGGCCGACCACAACCGGATCCTGCCTGGCAAGCGGATCGCCGTTCCCCCCAGGGTCGATGGTGTGGTGGACGCCAAGGAATGGGAGAGTGCGGCCGCCTCAAGCGAGTTTGTGCATGTGCAGAGCGGGCAGAAGACGCCCTGGGATTGCACCATCTACGCCTGCTACGATTCGGAGAACCTCTATTTCGCGTTCACCAACCCCGACCCTCAACCCAGCCAAATCCGCGCCACCGAATACCGGCGCAGCGCCAGCCTCGACGGAAACGACTACAACATCATCCTCATCAACCCGTTTGGGACGCACCAGGGGCGTGACGTTTCACAGTTCAACGTTGGCGCCGGAGGCGGCATGGCCGCTCAATTCGCTGGGGGCCGTGCTGCCAAGCGCGAGTGGGAAGGAGAATGGGACGCCAAATCGCGCATCACCGAGCGCGGATGGGAGTGCGAGGTCCGCATCCCGTGGAAGATCCTGAGGCTTCCGGCTGGCGGACGGCGCGACATCGAGATCAATTTCGCCCGAGTCATTCCGCGGGCGCAGCTTGGGATCTCGTGGTGCGATATCGGCGACAACGAGCGCATGGACTACAACGGCAGTTGGGCTGGGGTCGAGATTCCAGCCATCGCCGAGGCAAGGGAGGTCCTGATGCTCCCGTATGTGATTGGCGGATACGACAAAGACGGCCAATCGGAGATCATCAATGCCGGCCTCGACCTGCGGCACCAGTTCAACTCCCAGATCACAGGGCTCGGCACGATCAACCCGGATTTCCGCAACGTCGAGGGGCAGGTGCTCGGACTCGCGTTTTCTCGCTTTGAACGCCTTGCCGATGAGAAGCGGCCGTTCTTTGTGGAAGGAAAGAACGAGTTCCAGCTCGGAGGCATGTCGGCTTCCCTGTTCTCGCCGCAGCGCATTCGATCCATCGATGTGGGCGCAAAGGCCTTCGGCAAGCTGAACGACAAGGACTCGTTCGGCACCCTCTTCACGGGGCGAATCGGGCACGAGTCGTCGGGTGTCGCCCGGTTTCACCGAGCCTGGGGAGACCAAGGCGGCGTGACGCTTGGCACCGTCTATTGGGACGACCCCGACGGCGGTGTCCGCAATCAGGCTTCCGAAGCGCTGGTGGTCCAACAGGGAAAGAATTGGGGTTGGGACTTCGTCTACGACGAAACGCAAGATCGAGACCGCGGAAAGGGCCGAAGGATGGACGTCGACCTGCTCTATCGGAACAACAACTCCTTCGCTAGCTTTGGCTATCAGGCGATCTCCGAGGACTTCCTTCCCCGCATCGGCTTTGCGCCTCGAACGGGCTACGAGGGCCTCAACGCGTTCTTCCAGTACCAGAAGGCGATGCAGAAGGGCGCTTGGAACGAGCTCCAGGTCCAGACCTTCTGGCAGGACTTCTCCAAGGAAAAGAGCAACGACGTGTACCTTCGCTCGTTGTGGACGTCTATCGAGGGCGTCACGCGGTCAGACCTCAACCTTCAGCTTGAGTTCAATTACGAGAACTACCTCGGAGAGGAAGCGCGCTTTGGAACCTTGGAGGCGAAGTATCCCGACAACGATCCCTACCACAGTTACCGGCTGAGCTACACTTCCGGCTCGGTTGGGACCACGCCCTACAGCCTGTGGACTGCTCGTGCGAACTACCGCACCAACTCCAAGATCACCTTCACCCCGGCCCTGCAGTTCGAGCGCTTCGGGTCGACGCTCCAGGAGCAGCACATCCTGGGCGTCTCTTACGAGATCGACCAGCACCAGTCGATCGGGGGCCGCGCGGTCATCCGCGACAAGCATGTGAACTGGTACATGGCCTATCGCAAGTCGGGGAACCTGGGCGCGGAGTATTACTTGATCCTCGGGGACCCGAACGCCGAGAAATTCCAGCAGCGGATCATCGTGAAGGCGGTGTTTCCCGTGAACTGGAAGCTCTGATCGGGAAGGGAGGGGGCTTCCCTGTCTCGAATTCAGAGCCATGCTCTTGGTTTCACACTTGGCGCTCTTACTGCTCGCAGGTCCAGATCTGACGCCACAAGGGCCTTCCAACGCGCCGCGGTTTGATAGGGTCTATCCGCTGCCAGGGCTCAGCGGCGTGATGGCCGACCAGGTGCTGTACCGCCAGGGCCTCGCAGCCTCCTTTGCCCGCTCGCAGGGGCGCCAGGCGCGGGTCCTTTGGGTGGACTGCACTGCAAACATCGACCGCTACAACACCGAGGAGAAGGTGCGTACGCTAATCGCAAAGGTGAAGGACGCCGGGTTCAACACCCTGGTGCTCGACATCAAACCGATCAGCGGCGAGGTGATCTACAAGAGCAGCCTCGCTCCCAAACTCAGAGAATGGCGCAGCTTCAAGCTGGCCGAAGACTACGATGCGCTCGAAGTCATGTGCCGCGAGGCGAAAGCGGCGGGCCTTTCGTTTCTGGTGAGCCTGAACGCCTTCAGCGAGGGCCACCGGATTACCAAGACCGGACCTGGCTACGCCACTCCAGAACTGCAATCCGTGCTCTATGAGCCTCTGCCAACGCTGTTGATCGGCGACGCTTCCTTTCCGGTCTGGCCAAGAGTCAATGAGCCGCCCGCCTCGGCCGAGATGCTCAACGCCTACACGACAAGTGTTCTGCTCCCGGCGCCGAAACCCGGCCGCTTCGCGATCGCTCTCACGAAGGAGGGGAGGATTGTCGACGGCTACGCGGGCGGTGGCGTTCCAGGCTCCACGATCACGATGCCGGCCGGCGGAAGCATCGTCATCGGCGAAGGAAGCGGAAGCGAGTTTCTCCGTCAGCATGCGACGCCCGGCGCCTATGCCGCAATCGAGGTCAAGCCGCTCTTCGTGCCCACTTCGGCGAGGCCCGAACAGCAGATTCCACTGATGATGAACCCCAACGACCCTCGCGTCCAGGAGCGCGCGCGCGCCATTCTGAAAGAGGTCGCAACGAACTACCCGATCGACGGGATCATCTACGACGACCGGCTCCGATATGCGGGCCTCAATGCCGACTTCAGCGCTGCCTCAAGGGTGTCCTTCGAGAAGTTTGTCGGAAAGAAGCTGGCGTGGCCAGGCGACATCTATACCTATCACTATACCTTCAACTGGACGCGCGGCATCACGCCTGGACCCTTCTTTCAGGCCTGGCTGGAGTGGCGCGCCTCGACGCTCCGCGACTACGTTCGCAGCGCTAGAGAAGCCGTCAAAGCGGCGCGCCCGAGCGCCCTGTTTGGCGTGTATGCCGGTTCCTGGTTCGGCGAGTACGCGAACTTGGGTTCGAATTACGGTTCTCCGGAGAATGAGGCGGGTTTCTGGTATCTGACCGACCGCTACCGCAAGTTTGGTTTCGCAGGGGAACTGGACTTCTTGATTACCGGCTGTTACTACGCAACGGCGACAATCTTCGAGGCAATGCAGCGCAGCACTTCGCTTGGCGCAACGGTGGAGTACGCCGGTTACCTCAGTTCCCAGGTCGCACGAGACCAAACCTGGACCTATGCCGGGCTCTCCCTAAGCGACTTCAAGGGCAACCCGGTGGGCCTTGCGCAAGCGCTCCAGGGCGCCTGCGTCAACACCACAGGGGTGATGGTCTTCGACCTCTCACACGACATCGAGCCGATGTGGCCGTTGTTCAAGCAAGCGTTCAGACACCCGAGGCGGCCACCCCACGAGGACCCCAATTTGACTGCTGAATTGAGGCGCCGATCGGCCTCACTGGATCGCGCCGGCCTCCGCCGCCCTCCCGTCATTATCGCCGCAGGTCTGCCCGGAACGGGCCAATAAAGGTACAAAAAGACCCATGCTGGACCGTCAGTTCATCCGCAACAACCCCGACGCCGTCAAGGCCGGCGCACGAAAAAAGGGCATCGACGTCCCGATCGACGCCTTTTTGAAGGTTGACGCCGACTTTCGCGCCCTCCGGGCCCGCCTCGACCTGCAACGTTCGGAACTGAACACCGCCAGCAAGGCCATCGGGCAGCTCATGGGCCAGGGCAAGAAGGAGGCCGCGGAAGCTGAGAAGGCTCACGCTAAGGCGCTGAGCGACTCCATAAAAGAAGGGGAAGGCGAGGAGCGCGACCTTGAGCAGCGCCTGCGGGACCTTGAGCTCGACTTTCCAAACATGCCCCACGAGTCCGTCCCCGAGGGCCTAACCGCAGACCGCAACGTGGTGGTGCGCGCCTGGGGCGAAAAGCCGTCCTTTGAATTCGAGCCAAAGGCCCACTGGGACCTCTGCACGGCGCTCGGCATGATCGACCTGGAACGCGGCGCAAAAATCTCAGGCAGCGGGTTCGTGGTTTATCGCGGCTGGGGAGCAAGGCTTCAGCGATCCCTCTTCAACTACATGGTGGATGAGCAGACCTTGAGGCAGGGGTACGAGGAGATCTACCCGCCCTACATGGTGAATTCCGCGAGCCTGATGGGAACGGGGCAGCTTCCCAAGTTCGGGTCGGAGCTCTATCGGGCCGACGACGACCTTTGGATGATCCCCACGGCGGAAGTGCCGGTGACGAACCTCTACCGAGATGAGATCTTGGAGCCGTGGCAGCTTCCGATGAAGTTTGCCGCCTTCTCCGGGTGCTTCCGCCGGGAGGCGGGCGCTGCAGGCAAGGACACGCGGGGCATCCAGCGCGTGCACGAGTTCGATAAGGTGGAGCTGGTCAAATACACGACCCCCGAATCGAGCTATGACGAGCACGAGGCGCTGACAGCCGACGCCGAAGCCATCCTACAGGCGATGGGGCTCCACTACCGAGTGGTGCTCTGTTGCGGCGGCGAGATGAGCGCGACCAACGCCAAACAGTACGATCTCGAAGTCTGGGCGCCAGGGATTGGGACCTATCTGGAGGTCTCCTCCTGCAGCAATTTCGTGGATTATCAGGCACGGCGAGCCAACATCCGGTTTCGCCGGGGCGCCGGTGAGAAGCCGGAGTTTGTGCACACACTCAATGGCAGCGGTCTGGCGTGCCCCCGGCTGTTTATCGCGATCGCCGAAACCTATCAGAAGCCCGACGGCGCTATCGAGATTCCAGAGCCTCTGCGCGGCTATATCGGAACGGACATGATCCTCAATCCCTGACCATGGAGCCGATCTCCTGGGACCACTTCGAACAGGTCGAATTGAGGGTCGGCACGATCATCCGCGCGGAGCCCTTCCCCGAGGCACGAAAGCCAGCCATTAAGCTGTGGGTCGACTTCGGCGAGTTCGGCATTAAGCAATCGAGCGCCCAGATCACGGTGCACTACACGCCCGAAAGCCTCGTCGGCAGACAGGTTCTCGGCGTTCTGAATTTCGCCCCCAAACGCATTGCCGGATTTGAGTCTCAGGTGCTCGTCACCGGGTTCGCCGATGAAGGTGGCGCGGTGATTCTTGCGGGCCCCGAGCGCCCTGTCCCGAACGGGACCAAGTTGTTTTGACAGGTTTTTGCGGGCTTCCTAAAGAACCGTAGGAATACGCGCCGACTATTAACCTTGGATTCCAGGAGGGACACCAGGATGAAACAGTTTCTATCGATCTGTGCGCTGAGCGCGCTTCTCGTCAACGCAGCCTTTGCGCAGAAGGCCACCACCAAAGCTGCCGCCCTCAAGAGCGAGCCAGGCACGGTCTGGCAGGGCAGCAACACCAAGAAGGCTGAAGCCAGCCACGCCAAGCCCGGCGCCCATGTCGACGGCGACAAGTCGATGACCAAGAAGGACGCCATGTGCTGCCAGCCGTGCGCCTGCAAGGACGGCGCGAAAGCCGCCAAATGGACGGCCGTGGACCCGTGGGGCAAAGCTCACATGAGCTTCAAGATCTTCGTACCCGGCAAGGGCTACGAGTTCTACGCTAACAAGAATGTGGCGATCGAGGCCTTCAACAACTATTCCGACCAGGGCATGAAGGTTGGCCAGATCCAGAAGATCTCCAACAAGATCTGGACGCCGATCAAAGCCCAGAAGGCCTAGACCTTCCAGTCAGGCAAATCGCCCCGAATCCAAATGCACGAGGGCTGCGGCTATCCGCAGCCCTCGTGCTTGCGTCTTGGGCCCCGAGCTTCAAAACTCAAGGAGCGACTGCCGCCAGCCACTCATCCACGTTCTTCCAATAGAAGGCCGACTGTTTGCACTTTTCCGGAATCAGCGCTGAGGCGCCGTGGACTCCCCCTTCGATCCACACGATCTTGGCTTTGCCGTCCCCATGTTCCTCGGTCGCGAAAAACAGCTTTTTCAGCGACTCTTCGGCTTCTTCCGCAGTACCGGCGTAAAGGTGCGGCACGTCGATGCGCTGAGTCCAGATATAAGGCGTGCGTTTGTCCTCGAAGTACTCCCCCGGAGAGAAAGCCAGGATGCCGGCCAAGTCGTTTCCGTGATCCAGCGCTAATCTGATCACCAGACTCGCCGAATAGCTGCTGCCGCAGGCGAGGATGGTCTCATACTTCTTTTGCTTTGCCCAGGCCAAGGCGGCCTCCAGATCGGGATAGGCGTCCATGTATCCCTTTCCACCCTTTGCTCCAGCAGCAGTCCTGTTCTGATAGCCAAAGAGGTCGCCGCCCGAACGCTGGTCGATCGCCAGAACGTCGAAGCCCTTCTCGACGAACTTGGGAGCGATCTTGGCGTATTCCCACGAACTCGAGCCAGCCTGGTGGAAACACAGGACCACTTTCTTGTGCCCGCCCGACTTGGCCTCGAAAAATTGGCCAAAGACCTTGACGCCGTCGGCGGCCTCGAGGGTCGTCTCGGTGGCCCCGGCCGAGGGCTTGTCCGCAGGTTTGGCGGCGTTGGCGGTACCGTCGCTTCCGCAGCCCGCCAGCACACAAGCCGACGCCAACAACATCAGAGCGAGGCATGATCTCATGCGGCTATTATGCGCCGCCCACCGTACTGTTTAGGCCACAAATGTGCCCCGTCATCTCGACAAGCATTGAGAGTCAGGCGCTTCGAGGCGCGGTTCGCCCGGGGCGTCCGAGCGCCCGCACGGCTACATTTCTCGACGCGACGGCGCGCTCGTAGAGGGTTTCGTATTTCCTGGCACTCTCTCCCCAACCGTAGTCCGCTCCAAAGGCTGCACGCTGCATCTCGTTCCATCGAGCCTTTTTGCGGTAAGCGGCACCAGCTCTGGCGAGGGCTTGCGCCAGCGCTGCAGGGCTGGAATCCTCGAACACAAAGCCGTTCACACCGTCGGTGACCGAGTCTGCAAGTCCCCCAGTCTTGCGCACCACCGGCAGCGTGCCGTAGCGCATGGCGATCATCTGCCCCAGCCCGCAAGGCTCAAAAGCGCTGGGCATCAAAAACAGATCGCACCCGGCATAGGCTCGCTGGCCCAGGACAATGTCGAAGCGTTCGGCAAAGCGAACATGGTTGGGGTACCGCCTCGCGGCCTGATCGAATTGGTCCGCAAGCCAAGGATCTCCCACTCCCTGAACGAAAAGCTGCATGGGCAGGGCGACCACCTCATCCAGCGCCGCCAAAAGCAGGTCCATGCCCTTCTGGTTGCTGAGCCGGCTCACAATCCCCGCGAGCGGCACACCGGGGATCGGTTCCATGCCGATCTCCCGCAGCAGCTCTGCACGGCAGATGGCCTTGCCTTCACGGTTGGCAGCGCTGTAGTTGGCCGGCAAAGCGGGATCGGAAGCGGGGTTGAACTCGTGACGGTCGATGCCGTTAAGGATGCCGGAAAGCCGCCCCCTCTCCTTGAGATGCCGCATGAGGCCCCAGAGCCCGCAGCCGTATTCCGGCGTCAGAATCTCCTCAGCGTAGGTCGGGGAAACCGTGTTGACCTGGTCGGAATACACCACGCCTGCCTTGAGAAAATTGAACGCCCCAAAGGTTTCGAGCTTGTCCCAAGTGAATAGCGACTGCGGCAGGCCCACGAAATCCAGAACGTCGTGCCCATAGATCCCCTGGTAGGCGAGGTTGTGAATCGTGTAGATGCTGGCGACCGAATCCCAGGAAGCATCGGCGCCCTCGCGCATGAGCACTGGCACCAGGGATGTGTGCCAGTCGTTGCAATGGACCACATCGGGCATCCAGCCCGTGCGCTTGCACGCCGCGAGGACCGCCATCGAGAAGAAGGCGTATTGCTCAAAGCCGCTCTGATAAACCTCTTGGCTCGATGCGGCAGAAGCAAACCGCTCGTGCCCACCGACCAGCCAGATCGGGACCGTGCCCAAGTTCAGCTCGCTGAGGTGGACGGTCCGCTCCCAGTGCCAGCCCGTCCCGACGGTAAAGGTCCCGTTGAGGGGATCAAGCTTCAGCGCGTGCTGCGCCTCGATCATGCCGTAGCAGGGCATAATCACGCGGACGTCGTGGCCAAGCTCCGCCAGAGCCTTGGGCAAGGAACCCGCCACGTCGGCCAGCCCGCCGACTTTGGCAAGCGGAGACACCTCTGCAGAAACGAACAGAATCTTCATTGACTCGCCAACCTCTCCTTAAATCCAGCCCGGCGCCTTCCGGGCCTCCGTTCAAGCTATTCCGTACCTGGCCGCGCAACAATCCGGTAGCGCTAACGGCTTGTACCCCAAAACTCCCTACGGCGCCATGGCGTCCGCTTCGATCTCCACAAGCCAATTGGGGTCGATGAATCCTGCCACCGCCACAAAGGTGCTCGCCGGGCGGATCTCCCCAAACACCTCGCCGTGAACCTGCGCCACAGCGATCCAGTCGCAGGCGTTGCGCAAGTACACCCGCGTTCGCACGACGTCGGTCTTCGAAAGCCCTGCCTCCGACAAAGCGCCCTCGATGATCTCAAGGCAGCGGCGGGCCTGGGGTCCCGCGCCGCCAGGAGGCGCACTCCCATCCGGCAAGATTGGGGCGGTGCCGGAAACGGACACCCAGTTGCCGACACGGACAGCGCGCGAAAAGCCGATCTGGGGTTCGAACGGGCTGCCGGAGGAAATGAGCACTCGGGACATGGCCCAAGTATGGCCCCGAGCGATTCCTGCCCAAATTGGGGTGCAATCTCGCCGATGATCGACGCTGGCCAACACTTCCCGGATTTTGAGCTCGAGGACCAAAACGGCAGGGTGGTCCGACTCGACGACCTGAAAGGATCGAAGGCCGTCATCTATTTCTATCCCAAGGACGATACGCCAGGCTGCACGACGGAGGCTTGCGAGTTCCGAGATCGAGCCGCGAACCTCAAGGGCGCCCAGGTTTTCGGCGTCAGCCCCGACCCCGCCAAGAAACACAAGAAGTTTGCCGACAAGTTTGGGCTGGGCTTTCCCCTCTTGGCCGACCCCGAAAAGAAGCTGATCGAGGCCTGTGGGCTGTGGGTGGAGAAAACGCTCTACGGGCGCAAGTACATGGGCGTCGACCGAACGACCTTCCTCCTGGACGAGAAAGGGGTGGTGGCGCGGGTCTGGCGAAAGGTGAAACCCGAAGGCCACGCGGAAGAGGTGCTTAGGGCGCTCTAGCTCGAGCATTGAGTCCCGCAGAGTTGCTCCGGGCGCTTTTTGCCCGATCATCACGCCTTTCAAGATTGCCGCGTGGCTACCCGATTGGGGGCCGCTGGGAAACGACCTCGGAGAGGTCAAAGAACGCTAGCCGGTGGTCGAGCGTAGCGAGACCCCGGGGTTGCGCCCACCCAATCATCCGCACCCTGGAGGGGTGTCAGAAGCTGAGCCGCGGATTTCCAAACACTCCCCATCAAGGGCCAGGCTGGCGTTTCGCCCTCGCTCTTCTGCGCCACCTTCGAATCAGGATCACCCCCACGACGGACACGACCACAACACCCACAGCCAGAAACTGAAGGCCATATTCCTGCAAGAGCCGCTGTGTCCTGGGGAGATCGAGTATGTGTCCCCTCGGCACTTCCTGATAGCCATTCCAAAACGACAAGTCCGTGTCCGGATGCCTTCCCGCCTTGAGGCGCTCAAGCATGAACTCGGTCCGGTGGGCGTGATATTCGTCTGATGCCCGACGGAGGCTGCGAAACGACTTCTCAAGATAAGGCAGCTCAGCGTCGTACGGCTGCCAGGACCACACCATCAGCCTCCCAGACTCCCATTCAGCAGCAAGCTCTTTTGAAAGCGACACTGCTCCTCCCTTCAAGAGCTCCTCGGCCCTCAGCTTCGCGAGGGTGGCAAGGTGAGAGTCCTTCTTCATGGACAGCGCTATTGCCAAGGCGTGAAAGAGGTCCGGGCTGCCCCATGCGTTGCCCAGCACCACCAATCCGGCGAGCCCTTTGATCGTGTCGCCTGGCTTCTCGCCTGGCGTCCGCGCCTTGTCAAGGTAACTCGCAAGCATGCTGCCGGGTGGCCGGAGCTTTACGTCGATCACCCACTCCATGGTCCGAAGCTGTGCCCTCTCCCGGCCGAAGTGGGCGTTGGGGTTGATCTCCAGAGCCTTGGCGATGAGGTCCCTTGCCTCCTGCGCCTCTCCGATGGCCTCCACCTTTGCGCCGCTGCGGAACCAGTGATGAATCTTGAAGGTGCCGAGGTTCGCGTAGTACCGGTACCAGGCTTCTTTGTTCAGGCTCTTGGGGAGGGTGTCGAGGACCTGACGCTTCTGTGCCATCCAAGCGATGGCTTCGAGGCTCTTTTCGAGGCGCTCGCAGGCGACTGCAGCGTCGTCGTAAGCATCAAGGTCATTCGGGTTCTTGGCCAATTCCGCCGTGACCCTCGCCAACCTCATCTGATAGTAGAGCGGCGGGTTCCTAGGGAAACGCCCCGTGATCGCGTCGACGAGGTCAAGTTTTCCCTGGGTTTCGGCCTCCAGCGTGTCGGTGTCCCAAAGGCAGGCTTGTGCTGCTGAGGGGAGAAGAAGGCCGAGGAAGGCCAGGAGCTTCATGGGTTTGCCTCCGTTTTGAGGACGGCGTTACGGCCATCAGATGTTCAGAAGTGGGTCCTTGGGTCTGGAGGAGGGCCGGTTGGTTGAGGCCTGCGAAGGGGCGGGCTGCCCGGCTTGCGGCCGATCTTGCCGCTCTGCCGAAGCAATAGATAGACCAGAGCGCCAAGCGCAATCGTGACGCGTAACTCCGACACAAAAGCAATGTGCGTGAACTCGTTCGCGGCAAGCGCAAGGCTGGCGATGATCCCTAGCCAATGCGCCCAGACCTTTCCATAGGCGATGCCGATCCCCGCCGCGATGTTCAGCGCCGAGGTTCCGCAAGCCGCCGCCGCATAGATCAGAAGCATCTGGCGCACCTTCTCGATCTCCTCAGGCTTGACCAGGTCGGTGACGAACGGTTGGTGGGCCAGCAGCGCAAAAAGCACCACCGGCAAGAGATTGACGAACAGGCTGGCAAATGTCAGGATTGCGATCGTGACGCCGACCGCGCGATCATAGTAGGCGCCGTCGTCGAGGTCGTCGTAGGGGTTTGCGCCGTCCCGCTTGATGATCATGGCATCACATGAAATCGTCCGTTTCGCCGATGAGGAAGATCATGAGGGCGTTCGCGCAGATGTCGATGATGTAAAGGATCATGAAAAGGAACGCGATCGGCCCTATGAAGGGAGCCGCCAGGACGGTAGTCAGAAGTCCAAGCCCCGAGAACACGATCTGGATCCAGCAGAGGATGTTCATGATGCCCCGGACGAGCTCGACCTTGAAGATGAGGCCAAGACCAACCGCGACCTTGAAGAGTGCATAGGCGAGTTCGGGGCCGAAGTCCTTCAAAACGGCGGACTGCACCACAGTGACCAGCGCCCCAACGATGTACCAGACAGCGACGCCGTAATAGGCAATGGGAACCCAGCGCGCCGGAGCAACAAGGGCCCGCCGCTTCTGGGTCGGCGCCGGCACCGGGCGCGGTACCTTTGAGACGTCGGCGCCGCAAAACTGGCAATGCGTGAATTGTGCAGGCAACGTTTGCCCGCAAGATGGACACTGGATCGTCATGCTTCGTTCCCCCGACTCAATCATACAGGATGATGCCCAACCTTGCATCTATGCCTAAACATAAAGATCCCCAGGCTGCGGCCGAAGTGGGAGATCAGGCTTACTTTCCACCAAGCCCGCTCAGGGTCACACCCTCGATAAAGTAGCGCTGCGCGAAGAAAAACAGAAGCAAAACGGGGGTCATCGCCATCGTAGCGAACGCCATCATGTAGCCCGGCTCGGCGGTCCGCTCCGACTGGAAGAGCTGGACGGCGTAGCTTACGGGCAGATTCTCCGGCGAGGTGACGTAGACCAGCGGCCCCATGAAGTTGTTCCAAGCGCCCACGAACGTCCAAATCGCGACCACGGCGAGCGCGGGCTTCACCTGGGGCAGCATGACCTGCCAAAAGGTCCTTAGGTAGCCGCAGCCGTCCATCTTCGCCGCGTCCTCGAGCTCCATTGGGATGGTCATGAAGAACTGGCGCAGCAGGAAGATGTTGAACGCCGAGCCGAAGAAAGCCGGCACCCAGATCGGCTTCAGCGTGTCGATCCACCCGAGCGAGCGAAAGATCAGAAACGTAGGAAGGAGCGTGACCGCCGCGGGCAGCATCATCGTGCTGAGGAGCACCAGAAACAGCGTGTTCTTGCCCGGAAAGCGCAGACGCGAAAACCCGTAGGCCACCACCGACGAGCTCAGGAGCGTCCCAAGCACGCTCAGGATCACGATCATGAGCGTGTTCTTCAGGTAGGTCAGACCCTTGTTGGCCTCCCTGGGCAGGTACTCCAGCGCTTCGGGATAGTTGGTCCACTTGAGCCCGACATTTCGGATCGGCTGGACCTCCGAGGGCAGCGCCACATAGGACCTGCCTTTCAGGGCGGCAGGCTCCATCACCTCCACCCGTCTCCGGCCGTCCTCAAGCTCCTTCAGGACCCTGCCATTGATGGCTTGGCCCTCGAGTCTGCCCGTCACCAATGGGATGTCCTTGGGGACTTCCTTGAGCGGAGGCTTGGCGACAAACGTCATGCCGCGCATGGACATCGGGCGCAGAATGTCGAGTTTGGCGGAGCCGTCAGGGTAACGCTCGACGATCGTGCCCTGAACGCCGGTCCCCCGATACTCGCTCTCGATCAGGGGGTCATCGGGGTCTTGATAGGGGACGGTCTGCTGGACCCTAGGAATCCATACAAGCCCAGTGGGTGAGGACATGTCTCGGTCCTCTTTGAAGCTGGTGATCAGGAGCCACGCAAAAGGAAGGCCGAAAACGCACGACCCGACGATCAGCGCGATCTGCGCCGCGGCGGCCTTGAAAGCCATGTGAAGCCTCACCGCCCGCTGCGACAGCACCATCCCCAGCACGGCGCCGACTGCCAGCAGAGCGAGCGCCCCCGCAGACACCGGCTGCAGGCCAATGCTCCCCCTGAGCAGAGTCACCGGGTCGCCAGTGCGCTTGAAAAGCACCCATGCCAGACCGGCGAGTCCCGCCTCGATCGCCGCCGAGCTCAGCGCCTTTTTGCGTGCGTCCGGATGGATCGAGAGCAAACCCTTGATCAAGGACAGGAGCGCGGCGGCCAAAAGCACTACGGCCATCCAGCCCAGAAACGGCATCACCAGCCAGGCGGCGGGCAGGTGGAACTGGGCGCCCCGAACCGGCGGAGGAGCCAGGCGATAGCCGACGAGAAGGAGCGCCCCAGAGGCCGCGGCCGAGAAGCCGGCAACGCGCGCTGCACGGCCCGAATCAAGACCGGCGGGCCTGAAAACGAACAGGAGCGCGGCATACAGGGTCCGGACCGCAAAGAGCCATCCGGCCCAGGCGGCCAAGGTCCCAAAAACGAATGAAGCTTCGGCGCTCACGCTATGCCTCTATCTTGCACCAGTCGCGAGCGCCGAAGCGAGCCGCAAGCGCCTATCTTGGCGGCTTTGCGGCAGCTGCAGCCGCTTCTTTGGCCTTCTGTGCCTCGACAAACGGCTTGATGTAGGCCTGAGCCGTCGTCTTGGCGGAGAACTCCGTTGGCCAGGCCAGAGGCGTATTCGCACCATATCGGCTCCGGATTCTCGACGCCTGAAGCCGGGACTCTTGGGCCAGGTCGACGGCCTTGGCCAGGATTCGCGCCGCCTCCTGAGGAGCGTGGAAACCCATCCCGTTGCTCGCCGCGATGTAGTCCCAATACATCTGCGCCTTTGAGACGGTCTTGCGCGCCTCATCGAGCTCGGAGTCCTTCGCTCCCAGCTTAATCGCGTCGCCGATCTCTAGATGAGCCGACACCAGCGCGGTCTCGGCGCGGTCCAGCAATTCCCGGTTCTTGTCCTGAATCGCGTAGACCCGGTCCTTGATCTGCTTCTCCGTCCACCCGTGGCAGTTCGCGCAGACCTTGTCGATGTTGTAGAGCGGGCTGCGGACCTGGTGCGTCGTGTACTCCGCCTTGCCGTTCGAGACCCTCGGCATGTGGCAGTCGGCGCAGCTCACCCCCGCATAGGCGTGGACGCTCTCTTGATAGAGCTCATAGTCCGGGTGCTGCATCTTGACCATCTTCGCACCGCTGATCGGGTGGGTCCAGTCCGAGTGCCCGTTGCCCGCGTAGTACTTCTCGAAGCTGTCCGGCTTGACCCCGTCGTCCCAGGGGAAGGTGAGGTATTTGCCGGTTCCCTTGAAGTAGTACTCGACATGGCACTGGGCACAGACGAGGGTCTTCATCTCGGCTTTGGTGGCCTTGGCGATGTCCTTGCCCTGCCGCTCGAAGGCTTCGATCAGCGCGGGCCGCGAGATCTGCAGCGCGAACGTCTTCGGGTTGTGGCAGTCGGCGCATCCGATCGAGTTCTTGACCTCGGAATCGTAGTGGTCGAACTTGCCCGCGTAGAACGCCGACACGGTGTCGCGCACCATCAAGCGCGGAACATCGGGGCTCTTGCAGGACCAGCACGTGGCCGGGGTCTTGTCGTTTCGGCGCTTGGTGCCTTTCACGTCTTCCACGGCGTTGGCGTGCCCGCGAGCTTGATTGAACTCAAGCGAAAACGGGTATCCGGCGAAGAGGATCACAAGTTTGGGGTCAGACTCCAGGTAGTCGCGAAACCCGGAGCCCCCATAGCGGGTGTTGATGGCCGAACCCTTGGTGGCGAGCCAAGACTGGTATTGGTTCGTCTTGTACGACCACTTGGTGTTGTCGGATGAGCCTAGGGTGGATCGAAATCTGGCGGATGCGTCCGGTGTTTGGCCGATGGCATAGGCGGGTCTTTCGCCCGAGAGCGAGCCGATCACAAGCGCTCCAAGCATCAGCGCGAAGGCCCCGGGCCAAGAGTGTGCCGCCAGTCCGGCAAACCCACGAATCTTTGTTTGCATGACTGTTGTCCTCGAACGAGCAAGCCGACAACGAATGGGGGCTGTGCCGTTCCTCTTCCAAGTGTTCCTGACCGGGCCGCGAAGTGGACTATGACGGCGGTCATGCGACAACGATGTATAGATTCGTGATGCAGAGCGTTGCTCGCAAGTTTGCAGGGGCGACGGCTGCGGATGCCGCTATAATGGACTCCAATTCAGGAAGCATCCTGGTTCGAACCGGGACCTGGTATGGGACCGTTTGAAACACGGCTTCTGGCCAGTCGTCGGTATGCAACGTGACGGATCGACTCCGGAGGGCATAACCTTGAGGATCAAAAACCAAACGAAGCGACTTTTCCTAAACCTTGCGCTTTTCGCCGCCTCGGTGGCAGCAATGGGCGCCGACTTTACCAACGAGGACCTGCAAAAGATGGTCCGCGAGCTGGAGGCCGTCGCCGGCCATCCAGGCGACTACAACTGGCCGATCGAATGCAGGGTCGAGAAGAACGACCAGGTCAACGCCTATGCCACGGCGATCGACAAGAAGGACGGCAAGAAGCCGCAGGCCACGATGGTGGTGTTTACCGGGCTGGTGGACCTCGCCAAGGGCGACCTGAACCTGATTCGGGCGGTCGTGGCCCATGAGGTCGCTCACTTGGAGCTCGGACACTGCCGGTCTTTGTCTCCAGCGGCCAGGGACCTCTCCAATCTATGGACGCGCCAGCAGGAGCACGCGGCCGACATCCAAGGCGCCATCCTGCTTCAAAAGGCCGGCTACAAGAAGCAGCACATGGTCGACATGCTCATGATGCTGGACAAGATGCGGGCCCGCAAGGGCGATTGGCTGGGAAGGCTCACCGCAGACCACGCGGATCCCAAAGCCCGAGCCGCCGAGATCGCCGACAACAAGGACGTCATGCGCTCGCTGCTGATGTTCGACGTCGGCTTGGCCTACATGGATTGCCGACGCTACAAGCTGGCCGCCGACTTTTTCGCCAAAGCCTCGGAGCTCGAACCCAAGCTTACCGAGGCCTATGTCAACGAGGCTTATTGCCGACTCTACAACTACTACGACTACGTGCCCAGGGACGTGAGGACCACCTGGTTCACGCCCGACTTTGGGCCGGTGCTAACGGAAATCACTTCAGGCGTTCGCGGCGTCGAGATCGGTGTGGAAGATCTTGCCCGCTACAAGCTTGCCGTTTTGACGATCGGCATCGCCAAGATCAAGGCGCCCTCGCATCCGATGGTGGCCGAGCTCGAAGCGCTCGCCAAGGTCTTGGACCCCGAAGCGGGGCACTCTGCCCAAATGCTCGAGGGTGCGCGGGCCTTTGAGGACATGGCCAACAAGACGTCGGACAAGGCCGCGAAGCTCCGCTATGCCGCCAATGCAGGTGTCGGATTCCAAAGGGGGGGCGACCTGCAAAAAGCCTACGACGTAATGATCGTCGCTCAGAAGCAAAGTGACTTCTACAATGCCGCGCTTGCCGAGAGCATCGGGCGCATCAAGGTGACCAACCGTGCCAAAGAGACCGCATCGCTGGCGGTGGACGTGATGGCGACCTGGCTTGCTCGGACGCCTCAGGCCAGCCCCTATTGGCAGTCCGTAAAGAAGAACCTCGACGAGGTCTGCAAGGAACTGAGCATCGACGTTCCGAAGCTGGAAACGACGCCGATCTATCTGTGCAAGGTCGTTTCGATCTTCCACAGCGGCAAAGAAGTCGGCATGTTCATGCCGCAAGATGATCTCTTCACCCTGTTCGGCAAGGCGGACTTGGCGCTTTCCTTCGACGAGCGTTACCCCGACCTCATGGAGATCCGCTGGTCGAGCGGCGACTTTGCGGTGTTCACCGAGCGGGGCAAAGCGCTGAGGCTCACTTCCTACACGGACGGAGACTACCTGTATCTCCGCCCGAAAGAGCGGACCATCCAGGGGGTCTTCCAGATCAAGGTTGGGATGACCGAAGAGGAGTTCGGGAAGATTCTGAACGTCAAAGGTGGGGCTTCGCTCGACCTGGCCAAGGGTGGCAAGATCGAAAAGTGGCTCTACTACCCCGGAATGAACATGGGCGTTTACCTTGATGGCGGCAAGATCAAAGGGATCACGGTGACGGCGGTCGAGGACGAGTAACGTCGCTCGATGAGCACGAGCAGATCGGGCGGCTGCCGAACGGCAGCCGCCCGATCGCCATTGGTGGGATCCCTACAGCTTGATGTCGACGATTCCGCTCACGCCGACGTTTTCGACGGCCTTGAGGCTGGACTTGTCGGGATTCTTGGTGGAGACTGGGATGAGGGCTCGGAGCCTCAGCTCGCCGAGGAACTTCACTTCAGGTGAGGCCACTGCGGCGACCCGATCGACGGCATCTGGCGGACCCATCACCTGGGCAGCGCCGACGGCTGAAGGGGTACCGACGCCAACCGTGAGAATCGGCACGACTTTGGTCTTGAGGCGCGGCGTATCTTCGCGATCCCAAAGCTTGTTGATGCCCTTGTTGATGTCTTTGCCAAAGGTGTTCACGACGACGAGCGCGCCGCCGGCTTTGATAAGCTGCTTCAGCTGAGGCGCTCCGACAGCGGCAAGGGCGAGGGTCGCGGCGGCGATCAGGGCTACTTTCTTGGTGGCAAATCGTTTCATGGGTTCTCTCCGGTACTTAGTTTGACGGCTGGGGGACCAGTGGAGTTGCGTGGTCCCTGGCTTCAGGCGCTTCCCGCCCACCCTCACGCATCCTCACTCACCCTCATTCATCCTCACGCGTCTTGAGCCCCCTCACCCCCGTTCACTGCGTTCCCCGATGGAACCGGGGCAAGCACGGACCCACTCCCACAAGGGGCGAGCAAGTTCCCCGACTCACCCGCCCACCGTCTCACCCTCTCTCATCCTCACTCATCCTCACACACCCTCATTCACCCTCAAGCAAAAAGAGAATCGCCCTCCCGTTATGGGAGGGCGATTCGTGTTCAGCGATCATTCGCCGATCAAGCTTAGTACTTGATCGAGGCCTGAGAGGTGAGGAACCCACCCTTGGCCTTCGTGGCGCTCGAGAAGAACGGGTTGAAGCCCGAGGTTCCCTTGCTGTCGTAGTCGCTGATCTGCCACAGGAAGCTCAACCAGGCGTTCTCGCCCATGTTGTACTTGAGGCCGATGTTGTACCATCGCTCCTCAGGCTTGCCACCATCGAACGAGCCGCGAGCCGCGAGGTCCCAATTGACGAACTCGCCGCCAATCATGAGGTTCCAAGCGTCGTTGACCTTATAGTTCAGGTGAGCTTTGTAGTGGTTGATGGTGTCGTCGCCGGTGAGACCCGTCACGCCGTTGATCGTCGTTTCGGATCCCTCATACATGGCGCCGTAGACACCCAGGCTGAGCTTCTCGCTCAGGTCGAACATCACCGAGCCATAGAAGCCCTTGATGTCGGTGGGGTTCCACCAGATGCCGATGCGTCCCCAAGAGCCCGGCGCATAGAACTGCGGGTCGATGCTCTTGTAACCGGCCTTGACCGAGAACTTGTTGCCCTTGTAGCCGAGGTTGGCCCAGTAGGCAGCGTTGTCGCCGTCGATGACGTTCGTGCTGTCGCTATTGAGATTGCTCTGCGAATAGCCGCCGTCGATGCTCAGGTTCTCACCGAACATGTAGTTGAAGTCACCGCCGAACACGATGGCTCGGTTGACCGTGGTAGACGAGCCGATGAACGTCGTACCATTCTGATCGAAGATCATGTAGTTGAAGTTCGCCTTGCCCTTCTCGCCCAGCGGGATGCTGAAGCGAGCGCCGAGGTGCTCGTCGACCATGATGCCGTTGTGGTTGCCGTATCCGCGAGGTCGCTCATCGAGACCCGTGGTCGTCGGATCGAAGATGTGCCCGGCGCTGCCGGCCATCATCGTGTTGATCGGAACGCCATTGGACGTCTGGAGGTTGTCCCAGTCTCCGCCATCGCGGCCGCCGAACAGCGTGAAGGTCGAGCTTCCGAAGTGGAAGTCGAAGATCGCGCCGTCGAAGATCCACTGGCCGTTGTCCCAACGCTCGTTGGAGAAGTACGGCGTGTTGTCCGGCCTCTGGAAGAAGTACGGACCGGCCTTGAAGCCAACGCGGCCGACGGTCGCATTGAAGTCCTGGCCGAACAGGCTGGTATTGAACTGAATCCCGGCGTTCTGAACGTAGAAGTCCGTCTTGGGCTCGCTCCAACCCTCGCCATCGAGCACGTGCGACTGGTTCCCGAAGATGGCGCTGCCATCGAACTCCGTGAGGTTGCCCGTCACGAAGGTGGCCCACCACTTGGGTCCGTTGTCGTTGTTGCCCGAGATGGTCATAGAGGCTTCGTGGCCCATGCGAAGGTTCTTCGCAAAGCCGTTCTCGGCGCCAGTCGTCGGGCGGCCATCAAAGGTGATGCCCGTCTCGTCGTCGGTGCCGTAGCCGCTGCCCATCCAGAAGTTGAGGTCGCCATGAATGTCGACCGGCATCTTTCTCTCTTCAAGAGCCTTCACGCGCTTGCTGAGATCTTCGATACCCTTCTTGGTGGCTTCGACGTCCACACCCTGGGAAGCGAGTTCCTTCTCAAAGGTGGAGGTCATCTTCTTCAGGGCGTCGATGTCGGCGGTAAAGTCCTTACCTTGTCCGGGCATCTGCCGCTTGAGAGCGTCCAGAGCGTCCATCACCGCTTTGACTTCAGCCTTGGTGGCCAAGCCTTCGGTGGAACCTCCGCCCATCTTGCCGATTTTTTCGTTGAGAGCGTTGTACTGAGCGGCAAGACCGTCGGAGACGCCCTTGAGGTTCATGTACAGCGCATAGAGAGCCGCAGCCATCTCATAGCGGCTTGCGGGTCGGGGACCTCGGAACATACCGTCCGGGTAACCCACCAGGAATCCGGCAGCTTTCGCGCCGAGAACGGCCTGGTAGGCCCAGTGGTTTTCCGGAGTGTCCGGGAAAGCCTGCCCGAGGGCAGGTGTCACCGACGCAACCATGGCTGCGCCGAGTGAGAGCGTAAGCATTCGCTTCATTTATCCGTCACTGCTCCTTGTGTTTTTTTTGGGCTTGGGGAGCTTGCCGGAGCTTGTTCGCTCGGACGGGCCATCGAAGCTTTCCTCGTTTCCTTTCGAGACCTGCCTTTGCGCCTTCGCTTGGGCCGCGCTTCCCGCGCCTTTCCTTAGGACAGGCATAACCTGCCCTCTGGAGATTATGGACCGCCTTTAGGGGCATTTGCAAGCAAATCTGCGATTCCCCGTTGGGAAAACAGCGCAAATCGCAGGCAAACCCAGACTGGCGTACCACACTTTCGATTATCAGTAGATTTGCTTGGAACCTGAAGGGGCGCTCCTTTCACTTCACTTGTGGCTCCTCGACAGGCGCGATGTAAGATGATGGGCATGGAGCACTACGTGCCCACGCGGCGGTCCATTCTGCTGGGCAGTTTGGCTTTGGGGGGTCGGGTGCTGAGTTCCGGCCGACGCCACAACGCCCCCATCCTCGAGGGTTCAAGGGTTCGTTTTGGCGTTATCACCGACGTCCACCATGGCCTGGCCAACCGGACCGAGGCGCGTCTGGAGGAGTTCCTGATCGCCTGTGAAAAGCGAGAGCTCGATTTCATCATCCAGATGGGCGACTTCAACCACCCGGTCCCCGAGGCACAGGGCTTTCTCAAGCTCTGGCACTCGCACAAGGGTCAGCGATGGGGAGTGCTCGGCAACCACGATATGGACATGGGCTCCAAGAAGCAAGCCCTGGATAACTGGCAGCTCAAGAGCCGCTATTACAGCTTCGATTCAGGTTTTTTGCACTTCGTCGTGCTGGACGCGAATTTCTTCCGAGTGGAGCAAGGGAACGCGAGACTCCAGTCTCGCTCATGGAGTGCGAGTCTCCAGACTCGCGAAAGCCATCCCCGGCCTTGCGGCGTGGAATCGGATGGCGACTCAGAGAGTCGCGGACCCTATGCGAGTCTGGAGACTCGCGTTCCTTCCGGGCTTGTCCCTTACGAAAACGGCAATTGGTACCGCGGCGGCATCACGGCAAGCTGGATCGACCCCGAGCAGATCGAATGGCTGGCCTCCGATCTGAAGGCGACCCGCAAGCCCACCGTCGTTTTCGTCCACCAACCGCTCGACGACATCTGGGAAGGCGGGTCGGTGCCCAACCGCGTCGAGGTCCGCAAGGTGCTGGAAGAGAGCGGCAAGGTCGTCGCCGTCCTGCAAGGGCACAACCACCAGGACGCCAGCGAAACGCGCAACGGCATCCTCTATTGGCGGGTGAACAGCGCCAGCTACGCCTGGGTCGGGGAGAAATACGGCCGCATGGCGGACTACGACCGGAGCCTGTTTGCGTTTGTGGAGATTGGGGACATGGGGACGAAGGGACAAAGGGACCAGGGGACGGCGCCCTGGGAGGCGAAGGGCGAAGGACGAAGGGCGAAGGGGGTGGGTCCGGGGTCCGAGGTCCGAGGTCCGGGATCTCATCATCCCATCACTTCCTCATCCCATCATCTCCACTTCTCAGTCGAGGGCCGACGCGGCATCTTCGAGGGCGATTCACCGTTCACGCGAGGCGTGCCGAACTTCCACCGGTTTTCACCGAGCATCACAAGTGTTCGCGTTGAGATCTGAGTCGCGCCCTATTCGTTGCGACAAGAGACGGCATCTATGTAAGTCCTGTGCCAGAGCTCCGCGATGGCCGTTGCGCCAGCCAAGTTAGGTTCGATGTAGCTGACAAGCCACGGGTCTTCAGACCAGAATCCGTGGCCGCTGAACAGGACTTCGAGGTTGGCAATGTGCACGTTTTGGATCCGTGAGAGAGACCGTATCTCATCGTTGAGCGCTCGGAAGACGTCGAAAGCCTCCACCGGCAGACCAAGTTCGGAAGCAAGGTCAAGCCTGCCATCCGTTGGATCGTAGATGGTGCTAACGAGAATCGGACACCGATAGTGGCCCAGCTTGAGCAGAACCGCTCGAAGCAATCCACTAACGCGCTTATCGAGTCCGGCCAGGGCTGGAGGGTCTCCAGGCTTTTCCAGTACCCGCCACCAGCAGGCTTCAAGAAGATCGTTTCCACCTGCCGTAAGGGTGATTAGGTCGGGATTGCCATCGACCCTTTCCGCAGCCTCAAGCACGCCGGTCGTTGTACAGCCGTCATAGGCCAGCATTTGGAAGCTTTCGGCGCCGACGAGCTTGGCGAGCTGGCTCGCCGCCCCACCACTTGGAGCGCCCGTGTAATCGTCGATGCTGATGGAATCGCCGAGTGCGAGGTAGCGCACCGTTACAACCCCAACCTCCCCCACATCTCATCCACCCGCTTCTTGACATCCTCGCTCATCTTGATCAGCTTCGGGAAGTCGCGGGTGAATCCGTTTTCGCCGGGCCACTTGTGGGTGCAGTCGAACCCCAGCTTGCCGCCGAAGCCCTCGGCGAGCGATGCGTGGTCGAGCTGATCCACGGGACCCCGGCTGAACAGCGCGTCCCGCGCGGGGTCGGTGTTCGCCCCGAAGCGGAACAGCACCTCGTCCAGGTTCTGCACGTCGCAGTCCTCGTCGAACACGAAAACGTACTTCGTGAACGCCAGTCCGCCGAGGCCCCAGATGGCGTTCATCACCTTGAACGCGTGCCCCGGGTACTTCTTCTTGATCGAAACGAACGCCACGTTGTGGAAGCACGCCTCGACCGGCAGGTTCATGTCCACGATTTCGGGCACCGAAAGGCGGATCATCGGCAGGAAGATGCGCTCGACCGCCTTGCCCATCCAGCCGTCCTCCATCGGCGGCACGCCCACGATGGTTGCCGGATACACCGGGCTCGTGCGATGCGTGACGCACGTGACGTGCAGCACCGGGAAGTCCTCGGCCAGCGAGTAGTAGCCGGTGTGGTCGCCGAACGGCCCCTCCAGCCGTCGCTCGCTGGGGTCCACATAGCCCTCGATGACGAACTCGGCGTCGGCGGGAACATGGATGTCGACGGTCTTGCATTTGACGAGCTGGGCGTTCTCCTTGCGAAGGAACCCGGCGAACATCATTTCGTCGATGCCCGGCGGCAGCGGCGCGATGGCCGAGAACGTGTAGGCCGGATCGCCTCCCAGCGCCACCGCGACCTCGATCTTCTTGCCCTGCGCGGCGGCGGCTTCCATGTGGCGCATGCCGGTCTTGTGCATCTGCCAGTGCATGCCGCAGGTGTTCTTGTCGTAAAGCTGAATCCGGTACATGCCGACGTTGCGCTTGCCCGCAGCAGAAATGGTCTGAGGTCTGAGGTCTGAGGTCTGAGGGCCCGGACCTCGCACCTCGGACCTCGCACCTCGGACCTCCGGATCATAGGTGAACACCATCGGCAGCGTGATGAACGGACCGCCGTCCTCGGGCCAGCAGGTGAGGATCGGCAGCTTGGTGAGGTCGACGTCGTCGCCCTGCATGACGACCTCTTGGCAGATGCCGCTCCCGACGGTCTTGGGTGGGACGTTCTTGAGCTCGCCGAAGAGCTTGGGAAGCATCTTTAGGGCGTCGAGAGGACCTTTGGGAAGCTCGGGTTTGAGGAGGTGCTCGATCCGCTCGGCGTGTTCCTCGAAGTCCTCGGCCCCCAGCGCCAGCGACATGCGGCGGCGGGAGCCGAAAGCGTTGATGGCGACGGGAATGCGATAGGCGAGAGGCGAGAGGCGATTCGGTTCCTCCTCGCTTTCGCTTTTCGCTTCTCGCTTCTCGCCATGAATTGATGGCTGCCCCATCACCGCGCTTTTCGGGTTCGGTGTGCCCAGTCGGTGAGGGGGTCCGACGACGTTTTCGAAGAGGAGGGCGGGAGAATGGTTTTCAGGTTTTCGGGTTATCTGGTTGTCGGGTTTTGGGTCAGAGACCTGGCCACCTGACAACCTGAAAACCTGGCTACCCGCCTTCCCCTTCATCACCCGATCCGCGATCTCGGTGATCTCCAGATACGGGCTCACGGGCTCTTTGATGCGCTTGAGCTCGCCCTTCTCTTCGAGCGTCTTCAGGAACTGCTGATAGTCGCGGTACGCCATGTGTGGGGGAGAGTGTACGCAATCTTCTGGGATTGCCTACAAAGGCCCGTCAACCCGGGATAGATTCGTCAAGATTCCACATCAAATATGCATAGGAATCGGGCGTGGCCGCATCGAACCCGAAGCCATGCTTCTCTGCGCCCTGCTCGTCGCCGGAGTGCTCGCGGCTCCCGCGAACCCCCAAGTGCTCTCGATCTACGCCCGGAAAGGTTCGGCGCCTATCGCATTTGCCGCCCGAGAAGTTGTAAGCGCCCTGGCGGCGCGAGGGAAGAAAGCCGTCGTCATCAACGACTCCAAGGCGCCCGCGTGGTGCAGCATCCGGCTTGATGATGGGCCCAATGAGGGCTTTCACATCGATCGAGTCGCGGACGAATGGCTGATTGCCGGCTCGGACGAGCGAGGCGCCATGTACGGCGGCTTGGACTTAGCAGAGCAAATCCGGCTCAACGGGCCAGACAAGGTCAAGCCCAAAGGGGGTTCCCCCTCCATGCCCCTTCGAATGATCAAGTTCAACATCCCCCTGCCGGGTGTGGGCTACGCCAGCGAGGAGTCGCTGAGGAAGAACGGCTGGTTCTATGACCTGAACTACTGGCGCAAGTATCTCGAGATGATGGCGCGGAACCGCTACAACGCCCTATCGCTCTGGTCGGCGCACCCCTACGACCGCATGCTCCGCCTCTCCAAGTACCCCGAAGCCTGCGCCCTGACCGACGAAGAGCTCGCCAAGAACCAGAAGTTCTTCCACACGCTGTTCCAGATGGCCAAGGATCACGGCGTCGATGTGTACCTGATGACCTGGAACACCCACGTCTCGCCGGCGTTCGCGGCCGCGCACAAGGTCGCCGTCAATGGGGCGGATTCTCCTCTCGTGCGGGATTACACCAAGGAGTGCGTGCGCGAGCTGCTGACGCAGTATCCCGAGATTACGGGATTCGGCACCTGCCCTGGCGAGGCGATGGGAAATCTGAACGCGGACCAGCGCATGGCGTTTATCCGCGAGACCTATTTCGAGGGGATCAGGGAGGCTGTGGAGGGAGGAAAGGGTGTTCAGGTGCTCAGGTATTCAGGTGTTCGGGAGGGAGATCAAAGAGACCTGACTCCTGACCAACTGAGCACCTCCCACCTGGCCTCCCATCCCCTTCCTGAACACCGAACACCTGATCACCCAACACCTGAAAACCCGAACACCCCGCCCCGCCCATACCCTCCCTTCATCTTGCGCTATTGGGGCGGCACTCCCGAATCCACCGACAAGATGCTCGCCGAAGCCAAGTACCCGGGGCCCGTGTACCTCGACATCAAGTTCAACGGCGAGCACATGTACTCGTCGACGCGGCCCCACGTGCAGAACAAAAAGTGGGAGCAGATGGCGGGCAAGCGCTACAAGCTCCTCTGGCACCTGCGCAACGACGACCTTTTCACCTTGCGCTGGGGCGACCCGGACTTCGCGCGCGAGATGCTGGGGAATGTGGTTGGCTCACCGATCCAGGGTCGAGACGCCCCTGGGACGCATGACCGGGACGGTCATGCCACGTCCGCCGGCTTCGTCATGGGCTCCGAGATCGAGATCCCCGGCGAGGACTACATCCACACGCCCAAGGCGGCGAAGCACAAAGACTGGAAGTACGAGTTCGAGAAGCAATGGTTCAAGTGGGCGCTTTGGGGCCGTCTCGGCTACAACCTGAAGGAACCCGAGAGCACCTGGATCAGGACCTACCAAGAGCGCTTTGGCGACGAGGCCGGGCCCAAGGTCTTCGCGGTGATGAAGTCCGCCAGCAAGATCCTGCCCACCGTGACCGCCTTTCACTGGAACTACATGAACGGCGACTGGTATCCGGAAGGCAACGTCGGCCCCTGGAACACCAGCTATGAGGTCCCGCGCCAGAACTTCCGCGACAACAGGATCTTCCACTCGGTGGAGGAGTGGGTCTGGAACAACGCGATCGACGGGAGCTATGAGGATATTCCGACATATGTGATGCGGGGTCTCTCCGGAACTCCCTCCCTTTTGAAGGGGAGGGTCGGGGTGGGGATGTCACGGAGCCGGAGACTTGGAGCAGTAGCTGCCCCCGCGCAGTCGCTGTCAGCGAATAACAGCAGGCGCATGGCGCTCACCCACCCCCCGACCCCCTCCCTCAAGAGAGGGGGCGCCCTCAGCCCCATCGAAGTGGCAAACAAACTGGAATCTTGGGCCAGCGCCTTCGACAAACTTCGCCCCAATAACTTCTTCGATGCCGGCCATGCGAACGACAAAGAATGGGTCTGTACGATGCAAGACCTTCGGGCGGTGTCCGAGCTTGGGCACTACTACTCAGCCAAGATCCTTGGGGCGACGTCGTACTGCCGGTTCCTGCTGACCGGCGACGAGGCGTCCCGAACCAACGCGCTCAGGCACATCACCCGGGCGCTGGCGCACTGGAAGAAGCTCGCCGCCATCGCCGACGCGCACTACATCGAGCACGAGATCTGGCTGCAGGGGCAGTTCTCGTGGGGCAAGTACACGGCTGACGCCGAGCGGGACGTGGAGATCGTGAAGAACGCGATGCCGATACCCTCGACGGAGACAACGTGGCTTGGGTCGGAAGGAAGGAAGCGGCTTCCCACCGTCGCGATGCGACGCTTCGACAGCTCTTCGCGAAAAGAAATCGCCCCCTGGCTCCAATATCTGAGCTCCCTGCCCGTAGCGAACGTCCTTCACTTCCCTGGTTCGCCCTCCTCCGTAATGACACTAGGCAACTACAGCACAGGGCTGCTTGCTGGAACCGACTCGACATGGCGGATTACGATACGCACGCCTGGCGTACCCAATCCAGGACGCCTACTATTCCTTACGGTGACTGGAAAGCAGGTCCACCGCATTTCACGCGGCGACTCTGAACTCTTGACATACGAATGTCAACTGAAGAGTGGCCGGAACGATTTGACGATCACGAGATTCCCCTACTCAAGTCCGCTGTCGTTGACTTTCGCAGCAGAACCGATGCCCTGGCGTACCCCAGTCGCCGACCTCTCCGCCAAGGACGCTTCCAAAGTCACCGCGCCGATGGTCCTTACCAAAGGCACAGCGGTCGACACTTACCTCCACATCCCCAAAGGCTCCGGGCGGGGCCTCGACCTCGCCACCAACAAGCTGAAGGACAACGGGCGCGCCGAGTTCCCCGTCGAGATTAAGGACGCCGGCAAGTACGTCGTCCACGCCTACGTCAACTGGCCCGACACCGCCGGCAACTCGTTCTTCATCGAGTTCGACCAACCCTACCGCCCGACGCCGCTCCCGCCCGTGCTCGGCAACGACGACAGCTTCGGGAACTGGCACTGGGTGGTCTCGCCTGCCTTCGACCTGAAAGCCGGAAAGCACACGCTCATCCTCCGCAACAGAGAGGAGGGCGCGAAGGTCGCGCGGCTGGTCGTGGCGAAACAGGAGGGAAACGTGAACACGAACAACGATGATGGCGGCGACCTGCTCACCGCCAAGGAGCGCAACGACTTCTTTCACGCCATCTACGAGCGCATGACCGCCGTCAAGCCGCTCGATCGCTTCAAGACCAAGGCGGAATGGGAGGCTCATGCCAGGGCCCTGCGCCCCAAGATCCTGAACGCATTGGGGCTATGGCCGCTGCCAAAGAAGGTCGCGCTCGATCCGCACAACTCCAAGAAGCTCGTTAGGGACGGCTACACGGTCGAGCGGGTCTGGTACCAGGTGTTCCCGAAGGTGTATGCGAGCGCCTACCTCTACATCCCCGATGCGGCCAAACAGCCCGGCGCGAAGCTCCCCGCGATCCTGCACCCGCACGGCCACTGGCCCGAGGGCGCGGCCGACCCCGTGGTGCAGGCGCGCTGCATCGCGATGGCCAAGATGGGCTACGTGTCGCTGTGCCCGGACTCCACGCACGTGTTCGATTTCCCCACGGGGCTGAACCCGGTCGGGCAGATGACCTGGGACAACATCCGCGGGCTGGACTACCTGGAGTCGCTGCCCTACGTGGACAGGAACAAGCTCGGTTGCACGGGCGCCTCGGGCGGAGGGCAGCAGACGATGTATCTGGGCGCGGTGGACGACCGCGTGAAGGTGCTCGTGCCGGCGGTGATGGTGTGCTACTTCAAGCGCATCCTCTTCGAGACCGAAGACGCGCACCATTTCTGCAACCACGTGCCCGGCATCGCGGCGCTGGCCGACCAGACCGAGATGGCGGCGATGTTCGCGCCACGGCCCACCCTGTTCATCTGTGCGACCGGCGACTGGACGCTCACCGTGCCGAAGGAGGAGTTCCCCGATATGAAGCACATCTGGGACCTCACCGGCGGCGACACGAAAGTCGTTCAGTTCGACAAGCCGCACAACTTCGATCAGGACAGCCGCGAGCAGATGTACGCCTGGTTCAACAAGTACCTGAAGGGCGACGACGATTCGGCTCACGCGAAAGAGCCGAAGCTGAAGACCGAGGACCCGAACACGTTAAGGGCTCTCGGCGGTCCGCCTTCAGGAGCCTCAGGGCATGAGGGGGCTGTGGTGTATTACCGGAAGACGACCAGGTTCAAAGAGCCGGTGCTAAAGAGCGCCGTCGAGCTTGAATCCTGGCGCCAGGACGTCTTTTTCGGTGTCAGGGATCGACAACAAAGCCTCTCCTGGGTCTTTGGCCTTCACATGGGCTACCAGGGAAAATCCAGAAGAGTCGGCGAGTTTGAGATTGCGGGTCTCAAGGCTGAAAAGTGGCTCATGTGGACCCACTCGGACGACCACATTCCCTGTTGGTACTTCCCGCCAAAGGGCCGCAAGAGAAACGGGCCTGGCGTCGTCATCGCCCACCCGCAGGGAAAACGCGCCCTTCTCGTCGAGCGGCCTTGGCTAGTCAGGAGTCTGCTGGAAAAGGGGATCGGCGTCATGGCGATTGACGTCCATTACCGAGGAGAGATCAAGCGAGACTGGCGCTGGAACAGCATGATTTGGGGATCCTCGGAAGCTGGCACGGCCGCCGAGGACATGCAAATTGTGCGCTTCGACATGACCGCCCTGCCGGAACTCGGCCACGGCAAGGTCTACATCATCGGTTTGGGGGATCTTGGGGTCGCGGCCCTCTTTGCCAATGCGATTGACTCGTATGGAGTGGGCGCAGCCGTGGACGACATTGGCCTCACCTACACCGCCGGACGCGAGACTCCGGACCTCCCTGGCCTTCTCCGCTATGCCGACCTGCCCCAGATCGCGGCGCTCGCCGCTCCGAGGAAGCTCTGGATCAACGGCGCTCGCGAGCCATTCTGGTTCACGCGCTCGGCCTATGGTCTGCTGAAGGCTGAGAAAAACCTCTGGATCACGACCAAACACACCGACGAGTTCGACTACTCGCTGGCGGGGTGGGTGTTGGGGAAGTAGGGGGGAGGGACGAAAGGACAGAGGGACGTGAAGGCTTGTGGACGTTGATCTACAGGAGGAGGTCCTTTTCCGCATCCAGAATCCTCGACATCAACCTACATATCAACCGGTTTCTTGATTTGAGATTTGAGATTTCAGATTTGAGATTCCGGGTGATGCGGCAGAGTGGAGGAGAGCACTCATGACCTACAAACGCTTCGAAGACCTTCCGGTCTGGAACCAAGCAGTGGACCTGGCACTCGCCTTATTCGACTTCATCGACGCAAATGAGGCTGGCTTTCGAAAGCGTTCCTCCCTCAAGTCCCAACTCGAGCGAGCGGCCTCTCCGTGTCCAACAACATCGCCGAGGGGTTTGAGCGAGGCACGACGAACGAGCGGCTCTCCTTCCTCTACATCGCCCGTGGCTCTGCTGGGGAAGTCCGTTCCATGCTATGCCTGATGGAACGCCTGCCCTCCTTCCGGAATTTCAAATCTGACATTTCAAATCTCAAATCAATGGCGGAGGGAATATCGAGGCAGATTCGGGGATGGGCCGACAGCCTTCAGAACTCCGAGATCAGGGGCCAACGGCACTTGAACGAGAAGAGCAGGGAAGCCGACCGGATGAGGGTTGAGCAAGCTGAAAGGGAGCGGGAGCAGGCGGACTTCATGGAGTACGTGGCGAAGGTAGCTCGCGGCGAAAAGGTGGAACCTCCGAGTCCCTGAACGAGGCAGGTTTGGCTTCGTGTTGCCTCGAACTACCGCTGCAATTCGTACAGCTTCAACTCGCCCAGCGCCTTCCGCCCCTCCTGATCTCCCAGACTCCAAGAACGCCAGTCGGCAGGCTCTAGCTCCGACCAGCGCTCGGTGAGACGGTCCCGCAAATCAGTCTGAACGTGCAGAGGCAGTCCTTCCATTGCGGCGGCGACCTCCGGCAGGGAATCCAAACTGAGGCGAGAAAGGTAGGCCGAATCCATGCGGCCCTTCTGTACCGCCGACAGAAGCATCGAGCGCGCGATCATGGCGTCCGGGTTGATCAGGTTGAGGCCAAAGATGGCAAGAAAGCCCAGAGTGACTGCGCCAATGACGAAGTGGTTCGATTTTCGCGCCACCACCGTCGCGAGCAGCCAAACCAGGCACCCGGCGATCCAGACCATCGCCGCCCCGCCATAGAGCCGAAGCTCGCTCCAGTTGTACTGCTCGACGCAAAGGTCCAGCCGCCGCATCGCCGAAGCGACCACGATCCCGAGCAGGCCCACGGTGATGCCGACCAGAGTCGGATAGGTGGGGCCGTTCGCGCCTCGGAGCTTCAGGCCATGGTGGACCAGCCGGAGCACCGGCACCGCCAGCATCAGCACCGCGAGCAACTGAAAGAAGCCGCCTCGGGCGTATTGGGACCAGTTCATGCCCTCGGGCAGCGCCGCGGCGCCGCCGAAGAGGAAGCGAATCTGCACTGCGGAAAAGGCGCCGAGAAGAAGGATGAGCGAACCCAGGGCGATGCCCGCCTCGGCGTTGCCTATGCCGGGTTGCGCCTTGGGTTTCGGCGGCCCCGCGGGCTCGCCGATTTGGAAGGCGGGTGGCTGCCCCACGAGCAGCGGAACCTGGCCATTGGGTGGAGCGCCAAGCGCGGAGTGCCAGATTCTGGGGTCGGCGACGGCCTCGGGAGCAAGAAAGAGACGCCGGAACAGCGACGCCACCGCCCAAGTGCCCAGGAAAATGCCGAACGTGTGCCCGACAGCTGCCTCCAGGTTCCAATCGGTGAGATTGGCAAGGTAGCTCGAAAACACGGGGTCGGCGGAGGTCAGAAGCGCGCCAAACACGATCAAGATGGGCACGGCGATGAGCATTCCCCGGCCCACAACTGCCATGCGCTCTCGGCCGTGGGCCGTGCCGAAGCCCCTCCAGGAGATGTCGGCGAAGACGAGGTTCCAAGCGTCCGCCAGCATGAGCGCCCAATGGGCCAGCCAACCGCCCACCAGGTCCCCGACGCTGATTTTGCCGACGCCTCCGATTCGAATCCGGCTGGAAAGGATCGCCAGCGCCATGAAGAAAGCGAACAGGTTCATCGCCCGCATGGCCCCGGAATCGCGCAGCGCGAGGCAGGCCGAAAACACGAGCAAAGGTACCGCCAGCCAGGCCACCGAGCTCTCTTGCGCCTGGACGGGTTTTCGCCAGAGCCGCCAGCCGGCAAGCAGGCATAGGCCGACCCAAACCGGAAACCCGAGACCCCAAGTGACGCCGCGAAGCAATAGATCGGCGGCGATCCCAAGGCCGATGGAAGCCCCCAGGATGCTTAAGGCGCGGATGTTGGCGATGGGCTTTGCGGGAAGTTCGAGGGCGGGCGCGGACATGGTCACCTCCGGCGGCGCGAAATGCGGTACACCTGTTCGCTACAACCGGTCGGCGCTCGCCACGGGTTCCGTTCCGACTTCATTTTCTGAATTCCAAAAATCTCAGGAAGATCCGAATCCATGCCTTATGCCAAAGCCACCGACCACCTTTGCCAGGCCGATCCGAAGTTGGCTGAGGTCATTGCTCGGCTTGGGCCCTGTGATCTGAAGCCGGAGGAAAGGCCCGAGGACACCTTTCAGTACCTGACTCGGGTCATCGTGTTTCAGCAGCTTTCGGGAAGGGTGGCCTCCGCCATCCACAGACGGTTCCTGCTTCTTTACAACCCCGGCGCCGAGCCTGATCCTCAGAAGCACGGGTGGGGACTTCGCCATCCGGAGCCCAATGAAGTGGCAGGAACGGACCTCGATACGCTGCGCTCGGCGGGGCTCTCGCGCCAAAAGGCGAGTTATATCCAGGGCCTCGCGGAACTCTGCGTCGAAGGCCTCGCATCGATCGAAGAGCTGAGCGCAATGGACGATGAATCCGTCGTCGCCGAGCTCACGAAGGTCAAAGGCATCGGGCGGTGGACCGTCGAAATGCTCCTGATGTTCCGACTGGGGAGGATGGATGTGTGGCCGATCGACGATCTCGGCGTGCGTGCAGGGCTACGGCGACTCCACGGCCTCGAGAAGAACCCCAAGCCCAAGGAAGCGCTGGCGATGGGCGAGGTTTGGCGGCCGTACCGGTCGGTGGCCGCCTTCTACATGTGGCGTCTTATGGATACCGAAGTGCCGGAATGAGGGGGCCTATGGGGCCGCTAGGACCTATAAGACAAATACGACCTATAGGTCCGATGCTTGATTGGAGCTACCCGTTCTTCGCCGCGAACTCCTTCATGAACGCGGCCAGAACCTTGCAGCCTTCCTCAGGAAAGGCGTTGTAGATACTGGCGCGGATCCCGCCCACCGACCGGTGTCCTTTGAGGCCGTCCAGCTTCAAGGCCTTGGCTTCCTTCACGAAGGCGTCAGTGAGTTCGTCGCTCGGGAGGCGGAACGTCACGTTCATTTGGGAGCGCGCCTCGGGCTGGGCGTGGGCCTGATAGAAGCCCGAGTTCGCGTCGACGGCATCATAAATCGCCTTGGCTTTTCGTTCATTGATGGCCTGGATCGCCGAGAGCCCTCCCAGGTCCTGGATCCACTTGTAGACCAGGCCGCACACATAGATTGAGAAGCACGGCGGCGTGTTGTAGAGCGAGCCGTTCTCCGCCTGAAGCCGGTAATCCAGCATCGGGTGGAACTTCTCCGGCGTGCGGGCAAGCAAGTCTTCGTGGATGATCACCACCGTCGCGCCGGCGGGCCCCATGTTTTTCTGTGCGCCGGCATAGATCATCGCGTATCTGGACACATCCACCGGCCGAGACACGATGTCCGACGACATGTCACAGACCACAGTCGCCCTGAGTTTAGGGTCGCCGTGGAATTGGACGCCGTGGATGGTCTCGTTGGTCGTGAAGTGGACGTACGCCGCTCCTGCTGAATACTCAAGGCTGCCAAGGTCCGGCAGGCTTGAGTAGTTGTTTGCCTTGCCGTCCCACACGCACTTCGCCCCGCCGACCAGGCTCCCCATCTCGAAGCTCTTCTTGCTCCATGCGCCCGTCACAACGTAGTCGGCGCTGCCGCCCGCCAATAGGTTCATCGGCGCCATCGTGTTCTGGAGGCTCGCGCCGCCCTGCAAAAACAGCACCTTGTAGGCGTTCGGGATGCCCATCAGCGCGCGCAGACGCGCTTCGGCAGCGGCGACAATTCCCTCGAAGTGCTTTCCGCGATGGCTCATCTCCATGACGCTCATGCCCGAACCCTTCCAGTTCAGAAGGTCGTCTCGGACCTCTTCGAGAACGGAAACGGGCAGCGTGCAGGGGCCCGCGGAGAAGTTGAAGACGCGATCGTACGGCTGGCTCATGGAGCAGAGTTGTACCCGGGGAATGGGGCAGCGAACCCCGCCGGCCCTTGGTGAACCTCCATCCCCAACCCGTTCGCCATACCTGGTTAGCGTCCCAAGCCCCCTCACCCGGTTCGCCGGAGCTCACCGGCCTCTCCCCCAAAGGGGGCGAGGTGGGGAAATCTCCATCCCCAACCCGTTCCCCCTCTCGCCCCGTAAGGCGCGGGGTCTTCGACTTCGCTCCAAGGGGATGGGGCTTCCTATCCCGGAGGCCAATCGAACGGCCGCCCAGCCAGCAAGTGGATGTGAAGGTGGTCCACCGTCTGGCCGGCCTCGGGGCCCTGGTTGATCACAAGCCGATAGCTCGCGCTACAGCCCAGTTTCTCGGCGACCTTCCGGGCGGCATTCAAGAGCCGGCAATGGTCGCCTTCCTCCGGTACCTCGGCAACACCCGAGATCTCTTGTCGCGGGACGATGAGGACGTGGACCGGGGCCTGCGGGTTGATGTCGCGGAAGGCGACGCAGTGCTCGTCCTCATAGACGATGTCTGCCGGGATGTCCCGCTCGATGATTCGGGTGAAGAGAGTCGCCATGGCTGCAGTGCCCCTTGAAGCGTGCTCTATCACCCTTCGACGTTGCCCTTGGCTTTCCCTTTTCGGCGGATGTCACCGCTACTGCCTTAGGACAAGGCGTCCGTTGGCTTGGGTTGGCTCCGGCGCGAGTTCGCCGTAAAGGGTCCCGTTTCGCGCTTCGTCGAGCCGAACCCAGACGCACGTTCGGGCGATCGATGGCGGCGCTGCGAAAGCGACCTCGAGGTAGTTGTCCGTCAAACCGTGCATCAGGCCGTCGCGGTTCTCCTTGCCCTCGGCGAGCACGCGCATGGTCCGTCCCAGGAACCGCCTCGCATGCGCTTCGCCGGTGCGCTGGGTCGCTTGCTGCACGAGCACGCTCCGGCGCTGCTTCTCCTCGGGCGATACGGGATCGCCCCATTGGTCGGCGGGCGTGCCCCACCTCGGGCTAAACCGAAACACATGTCCCTTGAGGTAGCGAACCTCCTCGCAAACATGCAGGGTCGAGGCGAACCGCTCCTCGTCTTCGGTCGGGAAGCCGACCATGATGTCGGTGGTGATCGACAGGTCCGGCACTGCCTCGTAGAGCTTGTGGCAGAGCCGAATATAGTCGTCCTGCGCGTAGCGGCGGTTCATGTCCTTCAGGACTCCCGTGTCGCCGCTTTGCAGGGGGATGTGCAGGTGCGGGACGGCCAGGCCGCCCTGCATCAAGGCGACGAGCCGATCGGAAACCTGGGGCGCCTCGATGCTGCTGATTCGAACGCGACTCATCCCCTCGATCCTGGCGATCTTCTCGACGAGGTCCTCGAAAGCGGGTCCGTCACTGCCCGATTCCGGTCCGTAGGAACCGATCAGCACGCCCGTCAGGACCACCTCCCGATAGCCCAATTCCGCCAGGCGAGCGACTTCATCGAGGACTTCCATAGCGGGCCTTGAGCGCATGCCCGGGCGGGTGAACGGGATCGAGCAGTAGCTGCAGAACACGCTGCAACCGTCCTGAATCTTGACGGTCGCCCGGCTGCGCCCCTGAGGCGCGGCATGAACGCTTTGGGAGGCCTTTTGGGAGTGCGCGGGCTTGCCCGCGCTTTCCGTGTGCTCCGAAATGGGAGCTCCGCTGGCCATCGAGTCGAGAGGGGCCAAAGCGCGGGCTTGCCCGCGCACTCCAAGAGCCAATTCGCGCTCCAGCTCCGGAAACGCTCGGAACAGCCAGCTCAGAGTCTCCAGCTTTTCGGGGTTGGGAACCAGCACGTCGGCGCCTGCGAATGCCTCGCCCTTGTTCACCGACATCTGTGCCGCGCAACCCGTAACCACCACTTTTGCCGCCGGGTTGTACCGTGTCGCCCTGCGCACCGTGTAGCGGCTCTTGGATTCCGCGACCGAGGTCACGCTGCACGAGTTGATGACGTACACGTCGGCCTGCCCTTCAAAGGGAACAACCTGAAATCCGGCCCCTTCAAAGCTCTCCAGGATGCGTTGGGTCTCATACTGGTTAACCTTGCATCCAAGCGTGGTGAACGCTGCTCTCAGCATAAGCGAGGGCGAAGTGTACCGGCTGCCGGGCCATGGGCAAGGTGTTTTGGCCCGAGCAGCCAGGTCGAGGGCTGGTTGGGCTCAGCCCGAGACGCGCCGACGAAGCAGCGCCGCAAGCCCAAGGCCAATCACCGCGAGCGTAGCGGGTTCGGGCACCACCTCGATGGTGGCGGCCAGGGGCGTGGAGTCGTAGTGGAAGCCGTTGTTTGGGCCGACGACGAAGTCGATGGTGTCGCCTGCTGCAACCGCAAAGCTGAGGGCGAAGCTCTCTTGAGAGTAGGTGCCATAGGCTGACATCAAGCTCGCGCCGTTGTGCATTACATGGACGTCCACCGCTCCGATGTCGCCCGCGCCAAAGGCGCCATTGACGGTCGCGGTACCTGCGTTTGCCACCGTCAGGCGGGCAACGCCAAGCTCACCGTTGAGGCCGCTATGGAGTGCCGCCTCCCCGCTCAGAATGCCATTGATGGTCGAACCAGAGTGGTTCAGGAACGCGGCCGGCGTGTCGGCGCCCATGCCGGGCGTGTACCAAACGAGATGCGCGCCGGTGTCGGCACTGGTTGTGAAGTTGGTCAGTGCGCCGCCGAGCGAACCCTGCCACCCGTAGGTCCAGGCCCCGTTCGGGTTTCCGCCGGCGATCGAAAAGTCGGCTTGATAGTCGTAAAGTGACGCATAGGCGCTCAACGCACAGCCAATGCCGGCCAGCACGGCTGCCAAACGAATCATAGGTTTCATAGTGGTCTCCTTGGCTCTCCCTTCGGAGGCTTACGGCGACACACGATATCAGAGGCGGCGCTAGCAAACAGCTAGCGCTAGCCCGAAATGCACGTCACGGGGGCAAAAGGCAGGAATTCCTGCTAGAGGACAAAGAGCCGCGGCGGAAGCAGGAGTTCTGGCGTCTTGTCTGCGCCGGCCAGGTTCATCATTGGTTCCGGGATCGCCCCGAGGACCCCGTTTTCAGCAGACCCTCCAGGTCTCGCGCGAGCGTCCGAATACCGTTGAGCGTGTAGATGGGGTTCTCCGTTCCTGGAATTGGCGCCATCTCGGGCTTGGCCGCCAGTGTCGCGAGGGCCCGATTTGCGTACGCCGCCGCCTCAGGGATTCGGCCTTGTGCCCGCCGAAGGTGTGCCATGACCGCTTCGTTCATGACGATGCCGAACTCGTCGGCGCACGCGGCAGCCAATGCGAGGCTTTGTTGCAGCCTTCGCTCTGCATCGGGGTACCGGCCCAGGGCAATGTGGCACCGCGCCAGGCAGCGCGCGGAGGTCGCGATCCCGCGCGAGTCGCCGCACAGTCTTCGCTCAGCCAGGGCCTGAGAGTGCGCAAGCAGGGCCGCTTGTGCGTTCCCTGCCCCGAACCGAAGATCTCCCAGATAGGTCAGCACGATCGGTTTCATCGCCCGTGCTTCTCGGCCCTCAAAGAACGTCTGTGCGTCCAGATAGCATCGCTCTGCTTCCCGCGCATTGCCTGTGGCCTCGTGGGCTCTGCCGAGGTTTGCCAGCGCAAGCCCAGTGCGAACACCGATGCCGTGTTTCTTTCCCAAGTCACAAGCTCTCTCGAAACACGATTGGGCGCGCTCGAACTTCCCAGCTTTGAACAATATGCTTCCCTGCAGAGACACGGCAAGCAGCTCTTGGAAGGGCAGGCAGGCATGGACGCTGATACGAAGGGCCAGTTTGGCCTCCCGGCCCGCATCTTCGAGCGCGTTCTCAAAGTAGAGGGCAGACCCCAGCAAGGCGTGCGCTTCGGCGACGAACTCAGGTTCGAGAAGCCGGCCCATTGCAAACACAGCGAGGCAGTGCGCCCGAATCTCGCCGAACGGCACTCCGCCGAACAAGGCGCGAGCCATTGCGAGTCGGCTCAGAGCAACATGACGCCGGTTGCGGGCAGCCTTGGTGAGCGCCTGGGCATGCTCAAGGGCATCGGAAAGGTCGCCGGCTTCCGAAGCGAGCCTGCTGAGCCAGTACAGCAGTTCGGACCTGAGGAATGGGGTCAGGTGCGGCTGATCGAGGGTCAGCCTCAGCCTCGTGCGTCCCACTTGGGACTGAGACCTCGAGAGCCACCCCGGCGCTTCGGCCAGCACAAGTTTGGCGCGCTGGACAGGGCTCAGCGCCCCGTAATCGTAATCGGATTCATCGGACTTCGTATCGGAAGTCCACCCACACAGCTCGAGGAGCTCGCACGCGACATCGAGGTTCAGTTCCTTCTTGATGAAGTCCGCATATTGGACGATGGCTGCCCTCGCTCGGACGGGCGAACACTGGGCCTTCCAGGCTTCAGCCTTTAGCAATGGAATCCGCTCCAGATACGGATCCAGGCGCCCCAGTGCTTCGAGAAACGTAAGCGCCTGCCCAGGGGATTCCTTAACCAGACGAACCGCCAACTGAATTCCACGCTCCATCAGCTTCTGTTCCCATTGCTGTCGGAGCGCTCTGGCCCACGGATAGTCCAGCCCAGCCAGAAAGCCATGGTCGATGGCCTCCGGCATCTTTGCAGGCTCGATTTGATCCCATCCGCCGCTTATACGCGCGCCGACGACGGACAAGCGGCCACCTGCTTCCGTGATCGCCGTCTTCAGGCTCTTGCGGGCATAGACAAGCTCCTGCCGGACCCGCTTACGCTGTGTCTCAGGCGCAAGGTCTGTCCAGAATTCCTGCCCAATGGCCGCGCGTGATACTGGCCCCTCAAGAGCGATGTAAAGCACGATGTCCCGAGCTCTCTGCGTGCGAAACTGCAGCTCCGTGCCGTGCCTGAGAATGCGTGGCCGGCCCAGCATTTCGATTGAAATGGCTCGATCCACTGCCGTGATTATCGGTCTTGAGAACTGACAACCCAACAGCGAGCGTTACCGCAGCTCAGTTGTCGTAATGAACCCACTTGGGACTGAGCTTGAGCTGAGCCAAAGTGAGCGCCAGGATGATCGCGAAAATCAGCCAGGCCAGGGCGCTGGCGTAGCCCATCTTGAAGTAGTTGAAGCCGTTGCGGAAAAGGTGATAGACCGGCATCAGGAGCGAATCCGCCGGGCCGGGGTTGCCCTCGGGCGTGCGCATCATGTAGACGCGATCGAACTCCTGGATCGCCCCGATGAACCCCATGACCGAGTTGAAGAAGAGGATCGGCGTGAGCTGAGGGAAGGTGATCGACCAGAACTGGCGTGTCGGCGTCGCACCGTCGATCGAGGCCGCCTCGTAGAGCGTCGTCGGAACACCCTTGAGCCCTGCGAGCCACAGGATCATGCCGCTGCCGGCGCCCCACACCCCCATCAGGACGAGCCCGGGCTTGGACCAAGCTTCTGCCGCGAGCCATCCAGGGGGCGCGACGGAGACCCACTGCGTGATCGTGGCGTTCCATCCGGCGTTGATTAGGCCCTTGTTGGGGTCGCCGGAGAGCAGCCACGCCCAGAGCACCGCCGAAGCCGTCGTCGGCACAATCGCCGGCATATAGAAGAAGGTGCGGTAGTAGCGCATCCCCCGCACCGCTGCGTTGAGCAGCAACGCCACCGCCAAGCCCGTGAAGAGTGACAAGGGAACGCCGATTCCGGCAAGATAGGCGGCGTTGGCGAGCGCTTTGGTGACGTTCGTCGAGTCGGCGCCGGCGAGGTCCTGATAGTTTCGCAACCCCACCCACCGCGCCGGACTCAACACGTTGTACTGCGTGAAGCTGAAGAAGATCGAGGCCAGCATCGGGCCGAGGGTGAACACCAGGAACCCCGCCACCCAAGGGGAGACCAAGAAGAACCCCCACCGCGCCTCGTGTCTCCCCAGCGCCCCTAACCTGAGGCGGCGGTACCGAACCCACAGGTACACCGCCAGCCCGCCCAACCCCGCCAAGCCGATGGCGGCCGGATAGCGAAGGTCGACGATGGGGTACTGGTCCGTCCGGAAGTAGTTGTCCAGCTCGACCTGAACGACCCGCTGGCTGGAGAGCAGCGACTCCTTTGGGGTCATCGTTTTCAGGCAGGCGCGCTCCAAGGCCCTTACATGCTCATCCCAGAGGGGCTGCCCGATGAAGGTGACCGGCCGAAAACGTCCGACGGGCATCAGGTCGACGTGCTGGCGCAGAGCCTTGGCAAACTTGGGGTCGGCGGGCTTGAAGGCACGGTAGATCTCCTCGAGCGCAACCTTATGCGCCGAGAGCCTGGGGATGAATTCGCGGCCCCGCTTTCGCTCCCAGTCGGCCTGGGCGCGGACTTCGGTGAGGCGGCCCTCGACGCTGGTCGCCCACTTGATGAACTTCCAGGCTGCCTCGGGGTGCTTCGCGCCGCGCGGGATCGCGTACGAGAAGCCTCCGGTCCAAGTGATGAAAGTGTCCTTTTCCTTCGCGTAGCGGCCGGTCTTCGCCAGGCGCGCGTCGGGGATCGGGGCCGGGGCGGTGTCGAATTCCAGGTCGGGGCCGTAGCGTGAGAGGGCGTTCAGGATCCAGTCGCCGTCGATCTTCATGGCGACCTTGCCCACGATGAACGGGTCGTTCAGGTTTTGCAGGAAGCCTGATTGGAAGGCCATCGCCTTCTCGTAGCCGCCGACGATCTCGTAGCCGTCGACCATGAATTGCAGCGCTTCTTCGGCCTCGGGGGTGTCGAGCGTGCAGGTGCGTCCGTCGGCGCTCAGGAAGCTCGCACCGGTCATGAACGCGTACATATAGAGCCATGAGTTGCCGAAGTTCGGCAGGAAGCCCGCGACCTTGAGGTTGCCGGCCTTGTCCCGCTCCGTCAACACCTTCGAGTAGGCCAGGAGTTCGGTCCAATTACGCGGGGCACGTTCCGGGTCGAGCCCCGCTTTGCGCAGTCCCTCGGCATGGCGCCTGAAGATGGCCCGGTTCCAGTAGAGCACGCGGTCGTCCGCGCCGGTCGGGATCGCATAGAGCTTCCCATCGAACATCGCCTCCTGCCAGGTGGCAGGGTAGTACTGCTCTTTGACCGGGCAGAGAGGGTCTTTGGCTTTGTCCCTCGTGATGAAGTCGTCGAGCGGCAGAAAGGCGCCGCGCGAGGCCCAATCGCCGATCGTGAAGCGGTCCTGGTTGATGACGTCCGGCGCAACGTTGCCGACGATGCTCGTCATGAGCTTCTGGGGATCCATGGCGCCCGCGCCCATGCTGAAGACCCGGACGCGGATGTCGGGGTTTCGCCGCTCGAACTCGCGAACCACCGCCTCGATCCCTTTGGAGTCGGGGCCATAGGATATGCCCCAGACGGTGAGCTCCAAGGGTTGGGAGGTCTTGGTTTGGGCGAAGGCGCAGGGGACCACGTTCAAGCAGAGGCCTGCGAGCAGGAAGCGAAGCGCTTTGGACATCGCCGTCATCGGTGTTTGGATTCTATCCGAGCGCAAGTCATACGCGATGGTAGGCAGCAAGCAGCACTTTCGATTTCAGACCGCAATCGCTTGGGACAGTATTTTTACTTGTTCTTTGACGAGACTTGACAAAGGACGAGGCAATGTGGGTACGAATCGCGCTATCGTGCTCCTGTAGTGTAGTTTCAATGAGAAACATGGCCGTTGCAAGCATAATCTGGAAGGGCACATCCTCTCGAATGGGTGTCACCGTGCTCGCCTGGCTAGCTCTCATCTGCTGGACTAGAGCCATTCTCTCGGATCCCGTCATACAAGAAGACGTGTCCTACCGCACTTGGATGCTTTTTCACCCATCACGCTCTGCCGCGAGCCAGCGCTCCGCTCCTGGAGGTGCGCCTTGTTGCACAAAACCCGAGGATTCAGTCTACTCGAGACAATAGTCGTCATACTAATCATCGCAATCGTCGCTGCATTGGTCTTTCCCACCTTTGTTCGCTCGAAGGAAGGAGGGAGGCAGGTAGCTTGCATGTCGAACCTTAGGCAGCTATACGCTGCGATCTCACAATACGCGACCGATAGCGACGAAACCGACATTGCGAGGGTACGAGCAACGCCTGGATCGTTGGTGCCCTATTGCAAAGGTGCCGACATCTTCTTTTGCCCAGATTTTCCGGTTGCCCTTAGGTCGATGGTGGCTTCCAACTATCAGTGGCGGTTCGTTTGGACAACGAAGCCAAACCCAGAATATAAGGAACTTGACAGGTTCATTGAGAGGCAGGACGCTGCTCGCGAGGCGGAATACGCACGCCTCGCAGGCAGCTACGCACTTCTCATCTGTCATACGCATGACGAGCTCTTTTTCATGCCTAGCCAACCTGCCGTCGACCCTGAATTGGCAAATCCACTTGTTATCGAATTGCGAGCTAATGGTTCAGTTTACAAGGGACGGATGCCCTATAGGAGATTGGAGTTGATTAGTGTATTGAGGAGAAAGGCCGCAAATCGCTAAGTACGCAGAACACAGGAGACAACTACTATGAAGCTAACAAGACTTATCACTCCGTTTCGTCTGCTGAATCTAGCAGCACTTTGAGTGTGCTTAGTGCTATTCTCGCAAGTGTTTGCAGCATGCCCGGGCAATGAAGAAAACGACTGCCCTGGCGGTTGCCTTCCCATCATCGACGTGGACTTTTACGCCTGCTCCATTCATAGCGGCAAATGCTGCCAATACCACTATTACAAGTGGCTGTGTTCAGGTGGAGGCTGTCCAGATTATGTCCTTGATAGATACTTTATCTACGAGTACAACACATCCACTTGCCAGGCGAACGGCTATTGTCTAGGCTTTTCTCCCCCATAAGCGAAGCACGGTCATCAGGATGGCTTCGGGTAGCCAATATGAAATTTCAGTATTGGGTAGCAGTGTCGGTTACTTTCACCTGCGGAGCGGGATGGCTGCTCTTTGGTGGAGGCTTGCCGCCGCCTGACGACCGCGCACTCGAATTGCAGTCTTTCGCCCGACAAGGAGAGTGGGTGCGCGTTTTCCGTATGGCTTCATTAACTCAACAGCGCCGCTCATGCATGTCGGAAAGGGAGTTTTGCCAGTTGATGGCGGCGTTGGCTGCGAGGATTGGGCCGGACGCTCGCAGGATTGAAATTGTCTGCTGCTCGCCTGGTTCCGAGCAAGAAAGCCGCGTTGCATTTCGGATAGAAATGCACGACTCGAAGGCAGTTTCGTCGCCAGAAGTCAAGCGGACTTACCCGTTCCTTTTTGCTAGGCGAGAAGAAGGTAAGTGGCGCTTTGACCTTGGAAGTTGGCCGGTCGCGCTGGCATGGATGACACCGGGAGAACCTTCTGAACAGTTGAGGTTTTTGTCTTCAACCATGAGAGCGACTGGAGTCAGCAGGATCGGAGATATCAGTACACGGACAGTGCTGACTGCTTCCAGAATTGATGACGTTGCGAACGGCAAGGTGGCGGTTCAAGAGATGTGGGCAGATGATTTTGGCCCTTAGCTATCAAGTGGGTCCTGAATATGTAGGAGTTCGGGGATAGTGCTTGGGCGAGGACGTTTCCCTGCGTCTCCAGATATTCGTTCGTTTGCAAAGAGGGTTCGTGGAGCCGGTCATAGGACCCAACGTGCACGCCCTTGAGCCCGCGAAATCCGCCAAACGTGCCGGACTCGATCTCGCCTTCGCCGTCAAGAGGAGTCTCGGTCATGACGCCGATCTCAACCGTTAGCTCGTCCGGGCTGCATGCGGTGTACCTCCCGAGGGGGCCGTTGACGTGCTTCCCGTGTTTGCCGACATAGTCGAACACCTTCGGCAGGCCCTCCATGTAGGCTTCGCCGGTTCCGCTTCTCTTTACCGTTCGCCGAATGAACACGCAAGGCCGCTCCGGCACCTCGACGATCTCGAACTCTGTACCCATCCCGCGATTATGCCCCTCTCCTTGAGGCCGCGATGCGTGATTCGCCTCTCGCCTCTCGCCCTTCGCCCTTCGCCCTTCGCCCCCAAAAGGTATCCTCTCACCCGAACTCATGATCATCTTGATGCAGCAGGGAGCGACGGAGGAGCAGATTCGCGCGGTGTGCGAGGCCATCGAAGCCCACCCCGAGCTGAAATCCCTCGTCATGCCCGGCGCTCTCACCGCCATTGGAATCCCCAGCGCCATCCCGCCGGAACTTAGGGACACGCTCCACGGCGAGCTTGGCGGCCTCGTCGGAGTCAGCAAGGTCGCCGACGTCAGCCGCCCATTCAAGAGGGCCAGCCGCGAGTGGCAGAAAGAGTCGACGGTCGTCAAGGTGGGCTCCGCAACGTTTGGACCCGGCCGGTTTGCGGTCATCGGCGGGCCATGCTCCATCGAATCGTACGAGCAGCTCCTGGAATCCGCGAAGATCGTGAAGGACGCGGGAGCCGAGATGCTGCGCGGGGGCGCGTTCAAGCCCAGGACCTCGCCTTATGCGTTCCAGGGCCTCGCAGTCGAAGGCCTGAAGATCATGAAGCAGGTGGGCCAGGAAACGGGCCTTCCCACGATCACCGAAGTGATGTCCGCCGACATGGTGGGCGTCGTCGCCGAGCATGTCGACATGCTCCAGATCGGCGCGCGCTCGATGCAGAACTTTCCCCTGCTCATCGAAGCGGGAAAAAGCGGCAAACCGGTTTTCTTGAAGCGGGGTCCCTCCGCTACCATTGACGAGTTTCTGCTCGCCGCCGAATACGTTTTGAACCAGGACAACCCGAATGTGGTGCTGTGCGAGCGGGGAATCGTTCCTTTGGATCGCTCTTACACTCGAAACACGCTCGACCTCGCAGCGGTGATGGTGCTCAAAGAGCATAGCCACCTGCCGGTGGTCGTGGACCCCTCGCATGGCACGGGCGTGGCGCGCTATGTGCCGATGATGTCGCGTGCGGCGTTGGCCATCGGGGCCGAAGGCATCATGGTGGAAATGCACCCGAACCCCAAAAAGGCGCTGAGCGATGGTTCGCAAGCTCTGACGCCGGATCGGTTCGGTGAAATGATGAGCGATTTGCGCAAAGTTGCGAACTCCCTTGGCATCAAAATGGGCAGAGCTTGATGCAGAGGCAAAAGGGCGTCAAAGAAAGCACAGCAGACCGATTCGGCGAAAACGCAGCCAAGTATGCCGTCAGCAGGGGCCACTCCGACGCCCGGTCTCTGGAAGAACTGGTCCACTGGGTTGGCCCCTCTCCTTCCGACCGCTTGCTCGACGTCGCCACAGGCGCCGGCCACACGGCGCTGGCGTTTGCTCCCCACGTCCGCGAGGTGATCGCCTTCGACTTGAGCCAGGGGATGCTGGATCAGACGCTGAAGACGGCATCGAAGCGAGGGCTGACGAACGTTTCAGCCCAGTTGGGCGATGCCGAGGCGCTTCCTTTCGAGGACGGGTCCTTCGAAGTCGTCACCTGCCGGATCGCGGCACACCACTTCCCCGACCAGCCCCGGTTTTTTCGGGAGGCGGCGAGGGTGCTCAAGCTGGGAGGAAAGCTGGCGTTCGTGGACAACTACGGCCCTGAGCCCGCTGAAACCGCACGCCAGATTGAGGAGATCGAAAGGCTGAGGGATTGGACGCACCACCGAACCTGGACGCTTGCGGAGCTTCGAAGCCAGTTCAGCAAAGCCGGCCTCAAACTCCTGTGGGAAGAGGTTCAGAACCCCAAGCACGCCGTTGAGATCGAACTCGAAGACTGGTGCAAGAGGATCGGGACACCGGAAAAAGAGGCAGATGAGTTGCGAGAGCGGTTCGAGGGCGCCGATGAAGCGCTCAAAACGGCGCTGGCTATCCGGATCAAAGGGAACACGATCACGTTCAAGCTACCCAAGGTGACCTTGATCGCCGTCAAGGCTCAGCAACTGCGCCCGGAGGCTCCTTAGGACTCCCCGCAAAGACGCCAACGGATGGCAACTGGGAATCTGTAGCCCTTATAGATTGACGTCGTTGCCTGGACACTTTTCGGCAAGCCCACAAGACCCTGAACCAAAGCCCAGCCTCCCTGCGCCGCAACATGGGGTGCAGGGAGGCTGGGCACTCTCCGGGCCAAGCCTGAATGCCGGCTACTCTTTGGCGCTTGTCACTGCCTTGGCCGGTTTCGCGGCGGCGCCGTTCTTGGCCGTCTTGCCCGAAAGCGCGGGCACCTTGGCGAGCATCTCCGGAAGGTTGAGGCCGCTCATGGTCTCCACGACGCCCGGAAGCTGCATCAGCACTTCCGAAACGCCCTTGGTCACTTTCTCGATCCCCGTACCATCGCTGGAGCCGCCGTTCTGGACCATCGTAATCCGGTCGATCTTCGACAGCGGCTGGGCCACCGCGCCGGCGATCTCCGGGAGCTTCTCGATGAGGAGCTGGGAGAGCGCCGCCTCGTTGTACTCCTGCCAGGCTTTGGCTTTCTGCTGCATGCCTTCGGCTTCGGCGAGGAACTTGGCGCGCTGGCCCTCGGCCTCGGCGAGCGCCTTCTGGCGGATAGCTTCCGCTTCGGCTTCGCCCTTGGCCCGGATCACCTCCGCGTCGGCAAGACCCATCTTGCGCGTGGCCTGCGCCTCGGCTTCCGCCATGGCCATTCTTCGCTCCCGCTCGGCATCGGCGAGCATCTGAATCTTCTTGGCTTCGGCCTCCGCCGGCTTGCGCACGGTGTGCATCAGCTCCAGCTCTCGGCGCTCGATTTCCGATTGCTCAAGCTCGATCAGCTTGCGCTTCTCGATGAGGCTCACCCCCATCGCCTCTTCGGTCAGGGCCTGCTGGGTCTTGGCCTTCTGAAGGTCATAGGCCAGGTCCTTTTGCGCCTGCTCCAGGGCAACCTCGGCGTTGAACCGTTCGAGCTGAATGCTCTTGTCCTTCTCCGCCTTGGCGACGGCGACGTCCGCATTGATCTGTGCCAATCGAGCGTCTTCGACAGCCTTGGAAGAGGTGATCGTCGCTTCCCTTTCGGCAAGCGACTTGCCCATGGTGGAATCGCGGGTGGCCGTGGCTTCGCCAAGCACCGCGTTCTTCTGAACCTCGGCCATCTTCGGGCGTCCGATCGCCTGAAGGTAGCCCTTGGGGTCCTGGATCTCGCGGATGGTGAAGCTCACGACCTGGATGCCCATATTCGCGAGGTCCTCGGCGGTCAGACGCTGGACCGTCTGCGCGAACATCTCGGGCGAGCAGTGGATCTCTTCGAACGGGAGGGTACTGATGACCGAGCGCAGGTGGCCGGACATCATTTGCAGGGCAATCTCGTTCATCTCCGTGCGAGACTTGGAGAGGAACATCTCGGCGGCAGTGATCAGCGCGACCGGGTCGTCGCTGCGCACCTTGATCTGGGCGATGCCGTCCACGATGATCGGGACACCGAACTTCGTGTAGAACTCGGGGGTCTTGATCTCAAGCGTCATGAGTTCAAGGCTCAGTCGGTCGACGCGCTCGCGCACGGGCCAAACGAACGTTCCGCCTCCGTGGAAGATGCGGAAGTTCTTGTTGACGCGGACGCCGTCGGCGCCTTGATAGCTGGACGGGCGGCCGCTGACGATCAGGACTTCATTAGGTCCGACCTTTTCATAGCGGCCGGCAAAGTAACCGAGGATGGCGAACATCGCGAGGACGACGGCGCCAACCCAAGTCAGCGGCGAGTGCAGAAGGGTTTCCATTGTTGTCTCCGATTACAGCTCCTCGACTCTGGCAATGCCCTTCTCCAGACCCACCACAAACACCCGGGTCCCAGGCACTAGGGCCTGCTCACCCAGAGCGCTCTCGCACCGCGCCGGCATGGTGTGGCGCTTGCCGTCGGATTCATAGGCGATGCGGCCAACCCCGCCTGAAGGGATCTCCAGGCTGACAGCTGCAACCTTGCCGACCAGCGCCTCACCGCTGAGCGCAGTGGCGGTGTGCCCGAAAAGGCGCGCCAAAGCTGTGAGGAACAGCGTTGTGAGACCGAGGCTGAGGACGAGGGCTCCGAGCACCGACGCCCCGGAAGGCCAGTGCGCCTGATCCCTGAGCAACAGGCCGAAGAGCCCGAACCCCGTAACACTGAGTCCGAGCGACATCGGCACCGCGCCAGGAAGCGCTTCCAGCCGGTTGACATTGCCGCTCGCTTTGAACCGCACCCTAAGGAACGGCTTCGCGAGAAACCTAGGCAACCTGAGGCGGAGGAACCGGAACCTGCCGGCGCCAAGGAGGAGCAGATACGAAAGGATCAACCCGCCGAAAAGAGCGGAGACAAAGAGGGTTTCGACCGTCAGGAAGGCGGCTGAAACGATTGTCGACGTTATCAGGAGGCTGAGCATCGCCCTTGCACCTCCTGCGCCGTCGCACGCTTGCCGGCCCTCTGCGACTCTTGTTTTCGTGAGACACCTTCGTCGCGCGGCAGGGGCCCAAAGTGAATGCGGCTTCGCAGTTCGTGTCTCGGCCCTATTGTGTCGAAGGTGGGATCAGGAGGGGAGGGCCTTTGGTCCCTCCGGCACTTGAGGTGCGGGTCGCAGGGTGCGGGGCACTGGGTGCAGAGGGCGTGGTGTGAAGGTGGGTCTCATGCCCCATCGCTGCATTGCGTGTTCCCAAATCGCCCCGGTGGAGCGAGGTGGAACGCAACAGACCTGCCAGAGGGCGCCCCTCACGACGCGGCCTCTTCTCCCAAAGTCTCGCCCGCAACCGCAGTCGAGCCCCCGCGGAGATCGTCGGGCACTCTCTGCAGTGGCCCAAGACCGGCAGCCTGAAGGCGTCGGCGGCCGGCAGAGTGGCGGCTGATGTCAGCCGCTAAGGGGCGGGGCTTCCAGCCGGCCAGGGGTCGCGTCTGCTCGCCAGGTGAGCTCTCTGAAGTCTTCGGCTCCAGCGACGAGCCTGCTATTCCCGAGGAAGCGGGTGGGCGATGAGGAGAAAGCGGTAGGTGTCGGGATCGGTAGAGCTGGCGAAATGATAGCGGTCGATGAGCTTCTTCACCGCACCCGAGAGCTCGCTCGCAAAGGCCGCACGATCCTGGGCCGAGCGGAACTTGACCGCCGCCTCCAGCGACATGCTCGGTACCCGCCCGCCAACTGTCGTTGGTTGCTCCTCGACCTGAGCCACCTCTGAGAGCATCCGCGCTGCGAGCGATTCCAAGTACTCGATCGAGAACCGGTCGGCGACCAGATCGGGGTTCGCCTGGACAGGTCCGGCAACTTCAGGTGAGGGAGCATAGGCCAGCGCCTTGGCCCGCAGGATCCTCTCCGTCACGTTTCCGCGCTTGCGCTCCTGGATTGCTTCGACAAGACCTGCGGCTTCGAGTTCCTTGAGGTGGTAATTCGCGATCTGACGTGTGATGCCGGCGGTCTGCGCCACGGCTGCGGCAGATGCCGGCTCGGCCAGGAGCGAAAGTAGCTGCTGGCGGATCGGGTGCATCAAGACCTCCGCCGCCTTGGCGTTTCGGATCACATGGAGGGCTTTCTGACCGCTCATGGATCGAGCATACTCCAACCGACAAAGTTTCCTTTCGGTTTACGGCGCTCTATACTTGAGAGACCACCCATGGCTGCCCTAAACGCAAGGACCCCGAACCTGGGGCGGAACTCCGGCTGCACCCTCGACCTGGACTGGGTCGAATCCATGCGGGCCAACCGCAGCGCCATCGAGCGACGCGCGACGACTCTTCCCGGCAGGCGCACAGTCAAAAAGCAATGGCAAGCCGCATGGCTTCTGAAGGCAATCACGCTCATCGACCTGACGACTCTGAGCGGCGACGACACCCCCGGAACGGTTTCGCGGCTCTGCGCCAAGGCCAGGCAGCCGGTCCGGCAGGATTTGCTGGAGGTCCTCGGCGCCACGGCCCTGCCGATTCGCGCGGGGGCCGTTTGCGTTTATCACCATCAGGTCGCCATTGCCTGCGAAGCGCTAGCAGGGTCGGGAATCCCCGTTGCGGCGGTCAGCGCGGGGTTTCCTCACGGCCAGAGCCCCTTGAAGCAGCGGATTGATGAGATTCACGCTTCGGTCGATGCGGGAGCGGCCGAAATAGACATCGTGCTCAATCGTTCGCACGTGCTCACGGGCCAGTGGAAGGCGGTCTACGACGAGGTGGCGGCGTTCCGAGAGGCTTGCGGCGAAGCGCACCTCAAGGCGATCTTGGGGACCGGCGATCTTGGGACCCTGCGCCACGTGGCCAAGGCGTCCATCGTCGCGATGATGGCCGGTGCGGACTTCATCAAGACCTCGACGGGCAAAGAACCCGTCAATGCGACGATCCCAGTAGGGCTGGCCATGGTCCGCGCGATCCGGGACTACGCCGAGCGCACCGGGTTCCGGGTCGGTTTCAAGCCCGCCGGCGGCATCCGCACGGCCAAGCAAGCGCTCGATTGGATGATCCTGATGAAGGAGGAGCTTGGCGACGCTTGGCTTCAGCCAGAGCTCTTCAGGGTGGGCGCAAGCACCTTGCTCGCCGACATCGAGCGCCAACTCGAACACTACGCGACGGGGCGCTATTCCGCGCTGAACCGGCACCCGATGGGCTGATCGCGCCATGGTCGTTGGGGTTCTCAAAGTCACGCTGTCGCTTGAGGGGTGCGATTCCCTGAAGGACAAGCGCCGCATCGTGCGCAGCCTGGTGGACCGCATTCGGCGTGAGTATCACGTGGCGATTGCGGAAGTAGGCGACCTAGACAAGCACCGCCGCACGACTTTGGGAGTGGCCTGTGTGAGCAATGAGCCCTCGCACGCCAACGCGCTGCTGGACAAGGTGCTGGACTTCGTCGAGACCCGCGGCGAGGCCGCGGTCATCGCTTCGGAGTTGGAGTTGGAGAGGTATTAGGGCGCATCTCAGAATTCTTTCGGGGTGGACCGAAGGGCCTCATTTGGGCGGGCGCCTTTCACTTGCAGATGCGCAAAAAGGCGCTGAATTGCGCACAGGTTTCTCAACCTGGCCCGAAGATTAGGGTCCCCGGCGCGATCGACGCACGGGGACCAAAAAAGGCGCTTCATTCTGCGAAGCTCTCCTTCACTTCATGGGGCGGTAGAGGTCGTTGCCGCCCAAAGTGCCAGCAAACCCTGGCGGGGCCTGTCATCGCGGCGCACGTGTCGGCTTTGACCCATGACGCCGCCTGATGATGTTTCACGCGCCCTAAGGCGCAATCGTTACCCTATCACGCATCTGCGCGATTGCCAAGGATTCCGGGTCGAATCCAGCGCTTCTATCAGGAGGTCTCGGCCGTTTGGCCGCTCATCAGACCCTGGAGCCTCACCTTCACTTCGGGCCATTCCTCGCGTGTGATCGAGAAGATCGCCGTGTCGCGCACGTAGCCATCGAAGCGCTTCTGGAACCGCCGCAGCACGCCTTCTGGCTTCGCTCCAATCCGCTCGATCGCGTTGCGCGACCGGGTGTTTCTCGCATCGGTCTTGAGTTGGACGCGCCCGCACCCCAGCTCCTCAAAGGCGTGCCGCAGGAGCAAGAACTTGCACTCGGTGTTGATCGGGGTTCGCCAGACGTTCGGGCTGAGCCAGGTGTAGCCGATCTCGAGCTTTTCGTCAAAGGCGCTGATGTCGAAGTAGCTGGTGGTCCCAAGGACGACACCGTCAACGCGGCGAACGATCACGAAAGCGATCCGGCTGCCGCTGCTCAAGAGGCTGACCATGTCGGCGACGTAATCGGCCATTTCGGCATGCGTCGAGGGCTGCCTTTGTGTCAGGTAAGTCCAAACGGCGGGGTCGCGGCACGACTCGAAGAGGCCCTGAACGTGCGCCATGGTAACGGGCTCAAGGCGGACGTGCACACCCTCCAAGACCACCGGCTGAACCCATCGATCATTGAGGCTCATTGGGTTTCAGTATGGTCGCTCGCGACGCTTGGCATGAGCCGAAAGGGCCCAAAAGCCCCTATGGGCGTACACGCACATCAGCCAAGCACCCGCCAAGCGAAGTAGGCCGCTGTGGCGAACCCATAAGCCGCCACCCAGCCGCGCATCTTCGAGGCGTTCAGGCGCTGGGCGTATCGCGCCGCCAAGTAGCCTCCAACAATCGCTCCGAGCGAGAGAAAGGCCCCGGAGGTGAACAGGACCTGCCCCTTCACCACGAAGAGAACGCTCGCGGCCAGGTTGATGAGCAGCCCGAGCCAGACCTTCATTGCGTTCAGCTCATGGAGATTCCCCTCGATATAGAGCGCGTAGGAGGCGAGCATCAAGAAGCCCATTCCCGCGCCGAAATAGCCGCCATAGACCGAGATGAGGAACTGCAGGAGCATGCCCAACTGAACCGAGACCTCGCCGTGATGCTGGTTCACGGCCGCCTTGATGCGGTCCTGAAACGTCAGCACGATGGCCGCCCCAAAGATCAGGAACGGTACAGCGATGTCGAAGACGCGTTGGCCTAGGGCGAGTAGCAGGTAAGCGCCGATGACCGTGCCGAAGAGCGTCGGCCAGAACAGCGACCTCAGGTGGTGGCCCGTCTTGGGCAATAGGTTCAGGTAGCCGTAAGCGCTGCCCAGCGAGCCGGGCCAAAGCGCAGCGGCGTTGGTGGCGTTGGCCATGACGCTGGGGATGCCGAAAGCCGTGAGGACAGGAAAGGAGATAAAGGAGCCGCCACCGGCAACGGCGTTGATGCCTGAAGCGATCGCCCCGATCAAGAACAAGACCGCCAACTGGGGAAGGTCCTTTGCGAGGCTGAGATCGTGCACGCGGGCAGTTTACAGGGAGTGGGGTGGGGGATGAGTCGATGAGATGGTGAGTCGGTGAGGGTTGTGAGCGGGCCTGGGACGCGGAGGGCGATACGCGATGCGCGATGGGGAGTCTGAACCACCTTGCTCGAGGGGGGAGAGGTCGGTGAGCGAAGCGAACCGCATGAGGGGGCCAGTGCGCTCGCAACCCGCAGGCTTCCCGGAACCTCCACCCCTAACCCCCTGTGCCTTTTGCCCTATAGCCCTGCCCTCCGCGCCCCAAGCCTCGCGGACTCCCGGTGGTGCGCCACCCCATTGCCACGCAAACCTCTAGCCCCCAATGCCCCAATGCCTCTATGCCCCAATGCCTCTATGCCCCAATGCCCCGGTGCCGCAATGCCACCTACCCGGACCTCGCCTAATCTGGGAACCAACGCACCGACTCACCCCTATTATCGACTCAACTCCCTTGCTGTCCCTGTAAAATGCCCCCATGAGCCTTGTGGGCAGAGTCGGGCGCAGGAGGCCGCGTGCGCGGATCGCGCTGGGCATCATCTACCTGGCCCTCTGCGCTGGAGCGATCACCACGCTCTACCCGTTCGCGATCATGGTTTCCACAGGTTTCAAAGGCCCGACAGACCAGAACGACAACGCCCTCGTCCCCGACTTTTGGCGCGACGTCCGCGAGCGTGACGAGGGTGGCAAGCTCAACCAGGGCTCGCTGGAGTTCAAGTTCCTGAACGACAAGTACATGGGCGATCTGAGCCTGATCGAGAGCAGCCAGGTCGGACGGGACGCCAATGCAGAGAGCCTGGAGAGGTATCGCGGCTTCCTAAAGGACCTCCCGCTCGACTGCTGGTCCGCCGGATTCCGCACCGCCCCCAACCAAGTGACCAGCAAGCTCGCCCAGCGTTATCAGGCCTGGCTGCGCGAGCGCTATCGCAACGACATCGACGCGATGAACCGCGCTTATATAGAGGAGGCGCTGGCCTTTCAGAGCGTCGCGCCGCCCACCGAGATGCTCGAAAGGGCCAATTGGGCGAGGCCAGACACCCTCAAGTATCGCGAGTGGCTCGACTTCAAGGCGAACCTCCCGATCGAATTCCGCATCCCGGTTCGCGAGGAACGGCTCTACCAGGAGTTCCTGCGCAAGAAGACCCAGAACCAGTTCGGCAAATTGCCGAAGGAGGTTGCCAGCGCGGCCGCCAAGTTCGAGCAGATCAAGCTGGTTCGGTCCGGGCCGCTCTACGAGGAGTTCCGAAAGATCGAGCTCAGAGACCGCTTCCCGGGGGGAACCGTGGAGGAGCTCTGGGCCAGGGTCGATCCCGGACCCCTTCCAGTCGCGAGCTTGGACCATGCCACGGTCGATGGCAAGGCCGGCGAGTTGCGCTGGGAGTTTTCGACCCGCAACTACCGTTACGTTGTGGACTACATGCTCTTGAACGGCAGAGCGGTGGTGAACACGGCGCTGTTCTGCCTCTTGGCGATCCTGACCCAGCTCACGGTGAACCCCCTCGCCGCCTACGCGCTCTCGCGTTACCCGTTGAAAGCGACCTCTCGCATCCTCCTGTTCCTCCTGGCGACGATGGCGTTCCCAGCCGAGGTGGCGATGATCCCGTCGTTCCTGTTGCTGAAGGACGTGGGGCTGCTGAACACGTTTTCAGCACTGGTCCTCCCCACCGCGGCCTCCGGGTACATGATCTTCCTGCTCAAGGGGTTCTTCGATTCTCTGCCCGCCGAGCTCTATGAGGCCGCCCAGCTCGACGGCGCGCGCGAGACCACGATGATGTTCAAAGTCACCCTTCCGATGGCGCGGCCGGTCTTGGGGTACCTGGCCTTGCTGGCGTTTATGGGGGCGTACTCGGCGTTCATGTATGCGTTCCTGGTCTGCCAGGACCAGCGCATGTGGACGATCATGGTATGGATCTACCAACTGCAGAACGTCGCGCCAAAGTCGGTGATGATGGCGGCGCTGACGATGGCGGCGCTCCCGACGCTGGTTGTGTTTCTCCTGGCGCAGCGAGTGATCATGAGAGGCATTGTGCTGCCGGGAGAGAAGTAGGGCGGCTCTGGTCTGGCACCCCTTGCGGGGTGCAGGATTGGTGGGGGCTTGCCAAGGGTGTTGGTTCGCTCAACCCCTGGCCACTCTCTTCTGACCCCTGGCAGGGCCAGTTCTCCTCAATCGCCCGCTGGAGCTATGCAGCATCTGAGCCACCTAGCGAAGCAGGTTCTCGAGAAGCTGTCTTGCCGAGGGCTGCCTGATCGTCACGGAGCGCACGTCGTTGTATCCCTCCGAGAGCAGGCTCGCCGCGAGCGCCTGGCCCTCCCGAGTTCGTATCTTTAGCTCGGACCCGTTCTCCTCAAAATGCACTTCGAACGGCTGGCAGAGCGCCCGAACCCCCTCAAACTCCGTGGTCTCGACGACGATCTCCTCGAAGGCGTTCTCGCGGCGCAGGTCCTCGATCGATCCGACGAACGCCGGCGCACCCGAGCGGAGCACCAGAAGGTGGTCGGTCATCTCCGCCCAGTCCGGGTTTTGGGTAGCGACAACGAGAATCGCCCCCCCGGCCACCCGCTTCTGCAGGACCGCGAGCACGTCATGAAAGGTCCAAGGATCGAGCAGGTCCAAAAGCCCGTCGATGAGCATCACATCCGCGGTCCGCGCGAGCACAGGCAAGAGCAGGCACGCCTGCTGGCGGCCGGCGGCAAGGTCCGACACCTGTTTCTGGCGCACGTCCCAGAGCCCAAGACTGGTCAAGGCTTCGGCCACGTGGTGGGAGCCCCTGGACGCGCCCTCTTGCGCCAAGGATTGCGGCGTGGCCTTCCTGGGCAGCCCGTTTGGCGCCGCCAACACCACCTTGCCCGAAGCCTCAAGGTTCCCACGCGCTGGACGCTCCATCCCGGCCAAGACCTTCATGAGGCGGGACTTCCCAGAACCGATCGGGCCAAAAACGGACAACGTCCGCCGGCCGTCCAGGCGCAAGCCGATTCCAGGGCCGGAGTCCCCGAGGCTCAGGCCGTCCAGATGAAGGTGCGGCGTCATGGCATTCAGGCCGGCAGGACGAGCAGCTCTTTCGGCGAGTGGGTCAGCACTTCCACACCGGTCTCCGTGACCAGCACGTCATCCTCGATCCTCACGCCGCCGAAGCCCTCGATGTACACGCCCGGCTCAACCGTCCAGACCTGTCCCTGAGCCAAGATGTCGTCGCTCGTGGGGCTCATTCGCCCGGAATCGTGAACGACACGCCCGAGGCCGTGGCCCAACCCGTGGCCGAAGTACTGCGCGAGGCCCTTTTCGTCAAGTACCGCTCTCGCGTGGGCATCGACAGCCTTTGCTTCTAGGCCCGCCTTCATCATCTCGATACAGGAGGTTTCGGCCTTCAGAACCTGGGTGTAGACCTCCCTGTGCCGGTCCGAAGCCTCTCCGACCACCACGGTACGGGTCATGTCGCTGCAGAGGCCATCCACCTGCGCGCCGAAATCGAGCGTGACGAAATCGCCGACAGCGAGCTTCTTCTCAGAGGCGTGGCCGTGGGGCCTGGCGCTGCGCTCGCCGCTGACCACGATCGGCTCGAAGGCAAGTTGGGCGCCCTGACGTCGGAAAAAGAACTCGATATCCAGGGCGATGTCGTATTCGGATACCCCAGGCTGGATCATTCGGCAGACATGCTGGAAGCAAGCGTCAGCGAGCTTGCAGGCGCGCCGAATGCCCTCCACTTCCTCGGCGCTCTTGACCATCCGAAGCGGAGACACCAGGTTCTTTGCGGGGACCAGCTCGACGCTGGACCAAGCCTTGGCCCAATCTTCGAAAGTCGCATAGGTCACCGACTCGCTCTCGAAGCCAAGCTTGCCGATCCCCATCTTCTCGACGTGCTCCTTCAGGAATTGAACCGAGGTCACAGGGTTCGCAAACGTAAATACGGGCATTCCATGAACCTCTTCGCCGGCTTGGATCGTGTAGCGGCTGTCGGTCAAAAAGACCGCTTCGGTTCCTTTCAGCAGCACCCAGCCGGCGCTGCCCGAGAAGCCGGAGGCCCATCGGACGTTGGCAATTTCACTGACGAGAAAAGCCTCCAGGTTGCGGGCGGCCACGGCCTCCTGAAGACGGGTTAGGTTGGACATCAGACGGTTTCCTCGACAAACGTTGCGATGGCGTTCAGCGCCAGAACGTAGCTTTGCGCGCCAAACCCGCTGATCTGGCCGATGCAAACGGGAGCGATCACGCTGGTCTTTCGGAACTCCTCCCGGGCATGGACGTTGCTCAGATGCACCTCGATGACGGGGAGCCGCACGCTGACCAGAGCGTCGCGGAGCGCATAGGAGTAGTGGGTAAGGGCGCCCGGATTGACCACGATGGCGTTGCACCAGTTGCGGTGTTCCTGGATCGTGTCGATCAGAACGCCCTCCGAGTTGCTCTGAAGGATGCGAACGTCCATTTTGAGCGCCTTGGCCGCATCCTGGATGTCGGCGTCGATCTCTTCGAGGGTTCGTTTGCCATAAATGTCCGGCTGCCGAAAGCCGGTCAGGTTCAGGTTGGGCCCGTGCAGCACGAGCACTTTCAGATTGTCGTTAGTCATCCAGTTGGTCCTTGATCTTGCTGATGGGCACCCCGTCTTCCGGAGTCAGTTGAGGGATGCCGTCGACGACCGGAAACGCGTTGTGGCACTGGCCGCAGAGCAAGTAGTGTCCGTGCAGATCCAGCTTGGGCCGGTCGGCGCAAAGGGGGCACGCAAGGATGCTCAGGAGTTCGGCGTCGATGACGCCTTCGAGTTCTTCGCGTTCTGTCATTGGATCACCTCACGATAAGCTGCGCAGACGAGGGAGGCCATGCCCTTCCAGGTGAATTGGCGCGACCTTGCCTCGCCGGCCCCACGAAGGGACTCCAGCTTACTCGAATCGCCCAGCATCTCTCGGACCCTCGCAGCCCAAACTTCGGGTTCGCTCGAAGGCTCAATCACGGCGGCCTGTCCTGCCACCTCGGCCTGTGCGCCTCCTGGGCTGCAGAGCACGGGACACCGGCACGAAAACGCCTCCAGGAGCGTGATCCCGAAGCCCTCGTAGTGGCTCGGCGCAAGGTAGAGATCGGCAGCCGAATAGAGCGCGGAGAGCTGTCGGTCAGTGACGAACCCCGTCGCGAAACCGCGCGACCCCAGGGCCTCCTCGCCCCATCCCGCCTTGCCCGTCACCACGAGTCGGTGGGGTAGGGCGTCACCAAGGCGTTCGGCAGCGCGAAGGGCAAGGTCCATGTTCTTTCGGGGCCAACGGGTTCCCACGGTGAGCAGGAACGGGGTCTGGATTCCCAGTTCGGAGGACACCATTTGTCTCGCGAGTTCGCGCTCCGTTGGCCGAATGCCAAGGCCAGGGGCGAGCGGTGAGACTCGGACCTTTCCTTTCGCTGCCGGAACAAAACGCTCGATATCGGCGCGCGAGGTCTCGCTAACCGTGAGCACACGAGCCGCCCGCTTGGCGGAGGCCGGCACGAACTTCTGAAGGAGCACCCTGTCGCGCGGCTTAAACCACTCGGGCCCAATGAAGAAAGACACGTCGTGGATCGTGGTCAGCCCAATTCGCCCTGCAAGAGGGCTCAGGTTGTACTGCGTGTGGATGGCGCGCGCCCCCATCCTCCGTGCGGCGACGGGAAACGAAACGAGCGACCACCAACGCGACGACCTCGCGGGCAGGCAAATCCACTGAAACGCCGCTGAATCGGGAATCTCTGCGGGTCTCGGCTTGTTGGAAAAAAGCAGGAAGCGCAAGCCATGGTCTTGGCTCGCGAGCCCGTGGAGAAGGCCCGTCCAATAGGTGCTGTCGCCCGTGGAGGACCCGCCGGCCAGGCGTGCATCAATGGCGACGATCGGCTGCTCCATGGCGTTCGTTTGGCCCGATGTCTGCAGATCAGACACCCGGAACCCAAAGCGAATTATGGCTCCGAGCCCCGAGAGCTGGGTTCCGGCTGCTTGGAATGGACCATAATAGAGCGCTCCGGGAGCCGACAAGGCCATGAAAAAGAAACCTGCACCGATCGCCGCCGTGACCTTTCTCGTCGCCCTGGCATGCGCCGTGATCTTCTTCGGAAAGATGAACCAACCGGTCTCTGAGGAAGATCAACGCAAGATGGCAGAGCAGGAAGCCAAGAACAACATCCCCAAGACCGGCGAGTCGCGTCCGACGGTCAACAAGAGCGCGCTGGGGGTCAGCCTGGGTGACAAATCTGACAAGCAGGCCCCAGGTCCGCCCGAAGACAACCCCACGCTTGCGCCGGTGCCGACGATCCTCAAGGCCAACAAGTCCATGTTCCGGCCCACCCCGAACGAATCGGACCTGCAGCCCCAGTGGTATAAGAAGGACAAGCTTCAGCAGATTCCCGGCGAGAAGAAGTAGCCCTGGAGCGGTGCCGCGGTTGCCCCGCCGATAGGACTTCTTCATTCGCCGTCGAATAAGAGCGCATGCTTGCCGCCATCGCGCTGTTCTTTGTCGCCCAAACTCCAGCCAAAGGCCATGTTGCCGAGTTCTTTGGCGAGAGCGTTGGACTGAGGGTCGTGATGACCCCCATCGGCAAGACCGGGATCGCCGACGTGGCTGAGGAGTATTACGCCAAAGACGCCAAGGGCAAGTGGCGGATGGTCCTTACCTCTCCGACTTCCTCTCGGGTCAAGCTCACCTCTTCGGTCCCGCAACCCACGGCCCTGCGCCAGAGCGCCGGAAGGCTCTTCATCGAGCCGCCCGGATTCGCCTTCCAGCAAACGATCCTCTTCAGCCGCAAAGAAGGGAGCACCTTCACCCTAAAGCGCGCGGAAGGAGAGCGAGTCATCCAGAAGATCGTCGAGGTGCCGGCTATAGGAAAGGTCATCAAGGTCTCGCTGAGGGCGCATATGGCCAAGCCCCGCGAGAACATTGAGTACTTCGTGGATTCGCTGGCCTTTGCGCCGGACGGCAAGACCTTGAGCCAGGGCGGCAAGCCGGACTCCACCTTCTCGCCGGGGCTGCGCAAGGGCGACAACCAGGTTGTCGGCGACCACTTCTTCAGGGCTCCCGTCATCTCGGCCCAGAGGGGAACGATCGCCGCGCTCATGATGCCGGATGTCAATGTACTCGCCGAAAACCGCCCGATCCCCACAATTCTTGACCTGGACGCCAAGAACGACGTTGTGGACGCAACGCTGATGAGCTATGGCTTCGCCGATCATCGCGGTGTGGGGCACGTGTGGTACGCCCACGACGCCTCGATGGTTCGGCGCGTACCTCAAGACCTCAAACTGGCCTACCGCCTGATCCTGGACGCCAAGGCTGAACCCTTTGGGGCGTATCGACAGGCCGTAAAGCACCAGTGGGAGTGGTACGGACACGAGACCTTCGAAAAGATCCTGCCGCAAGCGATGCCGTTCGAGGAGTACGCCAAGGTCTGCTATCCGGCAGCCATCAACGGAGGAAGGCTGAAAGAGATCAATGGGGTCCAGACGGTGGACCCGGCGCGCAACTACCCCACGGAGCCGGGATGGTTCGAGGTGGAGATTGATGGCCAGATCTGTGGCGGAATCCCTGCTGGCTGGGGGTATCAGCAGGGTTGGGTGAGTTGGCAAAGCTGGTTCAACCAGCTCCGGTCGGCTTGGGGGCTGCACTGGTGGGGCCTGAAGCTGAAGAACCAGGATTGGATCGACAAGAGCAACAAGATGCTCAACCTGGCGCTCGCCGCGCCGATGGACCGGGGCCTCTGCCCGACCACCTATCAAATCAAGGAGAAAGCCTGGCTGGGCTCGCTTATCCGTCCGAGGGCCGACTGCTATTACGACCTGACCAACATCGCCTGGAAGGGCATCTGGATGCTCCGGTGGCTGGACTTTGAGGATTGCCCTCGCCGCGAAGACATCCTGAAACAGTGTCAAGAGATTGCTGGGGCGATGGTGCGACTGCAAAACGCCGATGGGTCCATTCCCACCTGGCTTACGAAGGACCAGAAGGTGGTGCCGATCCTAGATCACTCGGCGCAGACGGCTCTGCCGGCGTGGTTCCTCGCCGAGATATTGCTGTCGAAGCACGTCCCGTCACCGAATCCGGTCGCGGGAGCCTCCGGGGCCGCACGCGCGTCAGACTTTCTCGTCAAGAACGTCGTCGATCAGCAGCGCTGGTATGACTTCGAGACCTTCTTCTCCTGCTCTCCCAAGCAGTGCCTGCAAATGAACGGCGTCATCGATGACCCCGCGATGCACGATACGCACACGCTCTCGCCGCCCCAAAACACCCTCTGCATGCAGTGGGCCGCGGTGGCGTTGATGAAGACGTCGATGCTGCTGGGACAAGAGTCTTTGGGAGTGCCTTTGGGAGTGCGCGAGCTTGCTCGCGCTTTTCCGGGCCCTTCCGCGGAATCAAAGGAAATCCGTGGGAAGCCAAGCCAAAGCGCGAGCAAGCTCGCGCACTCCCAAACCCCGGCCCAATCCGAAATCCGCAATCCGAAATCCGCAATCTACAAAGCCGCTGCCCTCAAGGCCCTGGACATCATGGCGCTCTACCAGAACGCATGGAACATGAACTATCGCAAGACCGCTTATACGTTCGGGGGCTTCGGGGTCCAGAACTCCGACGGCGAGTACAACGACGCCCGCCAAGCGCAGTTCGGGTGCACTTTAGCGGACTTCGGCGCCGCGCTGGGACGGCGGGATTACTTCGAGCGCGGGGTGGCCGCCACACGCGCGGCGATGACGCTCATCAACCATCCGCTCCACCACGAGCTCGGCATCTATCCGAACCCGAACTACCCCCTCGGGCTCCAACCGGAGAACTGCTGCCACGGCGGCTCGGACCATCAGTCGGGCAGGACCGGATTCGACTGGGGCGAAGGGTCGGGCCTGGCGAGCATGGCTTGGCTGCTGGACAAGTTCGGCCCGGTCTACAAAACCAAGGACTGGACCGTCATCGTGGACGGCGGATTCGAGGGGGCCAAGTACGTGGTCAAGCCCAAGCCGCTCACCGATCCCACCTTCGACTTTGAGGATTGGCGCATGGAGGGCTGGCTCATCGAGGGGAGTTTCCCAGAAGTGCCGACCTGGTCCGAACGCCTAGACTTCGGCGTCAAGCGCGGGGAGGGGTTCATCGGCACCTGCGAAGACGGCAAAGGCAACTACGACGACGCCTATACAGGTTCGATCACGTCGCCGGAGTTTTCGGTCACCAAATCCAGGATTCGGCTGCTGGTCGGCGGTGGATCGCTTGAGGGCACCTACGTGGAGCTGATCGATGCGAGCGGCAAACGCCTCTTCGTCGAACGGGGACGCAATACGGAGCGGATGGACGAACGGGTCTGGGACGTGTCGGCGCTCAAGGGCCAGAAGCTGCGCATCCGGGCCGTGGACCGCGAAACCGGCGGCTGGGGACACATCAACTTGGGCCGTGTGCGGTGTGGGGATTGAACCTTCCGGATTTCGCACAGAGGCACGAAGGGGACACACAAGCCACAAAGGGTGTCACGTTCCAATTTGGTATTCGGTGTGCAGTGCATGAGCAACCTACCGCGGACTGAGAACGAGGTGGCGACCATCATCGTGGATTGCGCCTTTCGGGTCCACGAGGCATTCGGTCCCGGGTTGCTTGAGTCGGCCTATGAGGCGTTGCTCGAACAGGAACTTCGTCGTCGTGGCTTGTTCGTACAGCGGCAGCATCCCATTCCCCTCATGTACGGCGATGTGAAGTTGCCTGAGGGCTATCGAGCCGACTTGATTGTCGAGCGCATCGTCATTGTGGAAGTGAAATCGGTCGAGGAGATAGCGCCCGTTCACTTCAAACAGCTTCTCACCTATCTCAAGGTCGCCGACAAGCGACTCGGACTTCTGATCAATTTCAACGTGCCACTAATCAAAGATGGCATCAAGCGAGTCATCAACGGAAAGCTCCGCTGACAACGTTCTGGAGCCCTTTGTGTCTTCCGAATCTTGGCGCCTTTGTGTGAAACATCTGGGGGAAGTCCAAAGCAGCTCGTCAGCCCCTGAGCACTTGTTACGACAGCCAGTTCACTTCGCCAGGCCCATTGCCGGCAAGATCAGATACAGGCACCCCAGCGTGACGACGAAGCCGACGACGTCGATCAGGGCGCCGGACCGCATCATCTGTTTGGCAGGAACCAATCCGCTCGAATACACGATCGCGTTTGGCGCGGTCGAAACCGGCAGAATGAAACCGAAGCTCGCGCCCAGAGCCACACCCAGTGCCGGAGGAATCGGCGAGACACCGGCGCCGTTCGCGATGGCAATGGCGACCGGCACGAGGGTCGTGGCCGCCGCTGTATTGCTTCCAAGCTCGCTCAGGATGATCGCCGCCGCGATGCAGAGGGCGGTAATGGCCCAAAGCGAATGGGCTCCCGTCAGGTCTGCGGCTGTCTGGCCGAAGGTCTTGGCGAGCCCAGAGGAGAACATCGCCTGCCCCAATGCGATGCCGCCCCCAAAAAGCATGATCACGCCCCAGTCGATACTGGCAGCTTGTTTCCAGGTGATGGTTCGGCCGTGGCCCGTGTCGCGCGCCGGAAGGATGAACAGCAGCGCAACGCCCAAAAGAGCGGCCACGGCGGGCGTCAGATGGCCCTGGAGCCACTTGGTCCAGGGCGCGGCCTTTCCTTGCGCCAATTCGGTAGCGGCCGAAGAGAGGTCTGGGATCATCCACAGCGCGAGCACGATGAGGAAGGTGATCAGCACGTTTCGTTCGGCGGGGCCCATCCTTCCAAGTTCGCGGTAGCGTTCAAGGGCCAGCGGGCGCGCGTGGGCGATGCTCGGCGCATTCCTTCGGTAGAGGACCCAGAGCACGACCCAAGCGGCCAAAATCATCGCCAAGGTGATGGGCATCGCAAACGCGACCCATTGCATGAAAGTGATCGTTACACCGGCGGTCTCCTGGATCATACCGATGCCGATTAGGTTCGGCGGAGTTCCGACGGGTAGCCCAACAGCCACGCTCGATCCCCAGGTGAGCATGAGCATCATGGCCGTCGCGAACGGGATTTCGTCGGTACCCGCTCCCAGCGCGGACAACATGCTGACCCCGATCGGAAGCAGCATGGCGGTCGTGGCGGTGTTGGAGACGAACAGCGAGATGGCGCAGCCGATGAACCCCATCGCCAAAAGCAGTGATGACGGTGAGCGCGTCGCCCACTTCTGGGTCAGGATGAGCCAGGAGAAGCGGTTGGAGAGGCCGGTGATCTCCATGGCCTTGGCAAGGATGAAGCTGCCGACGAAAAGGGGAACGATGGTGTCGCCGTAGGCGGCAAATGCCTTCTTTTCATCGATCCCGCCAACAAAGACGAGAAGCGCGGTGCTGAGCAGGGCTGTGGCGGTGAGCGGCAACGCCTCGCTAACCCATAGCGTGACCGTGAGGACAAAGACCGCCGCCACCGGCGCCTGGTTGCCCGGTAGCCCACGGAGCAGCCACCAGGAAGCCGCAGAAGCGGCAAGGGACACTGCGAGCTTGAGGCGCGTCATCGAACCGCCCTGGTCTTCCATGCGAAGGATATTCGCCGCCTGCGGCCCTTCCCCTTCCGGGCTGCATCGTCGCCCGGCGGTACACTCCCCTCATGCCGTTCACGCTCGCTTGCGCCCAGCTTGCGCCCCAAAAGGCCAAACTTGACGCCAATATCGAGCGCATCGCCGACTTCACGGTGCAAGCTTCCCAGGGGGGCGCCGATCTGGTTCTCTTTCCTGAGTCAGCGGTCTCTGGCTACTACCTCGAGGGTGGCGTGCTCGAAAACGCCCTCGAAGCCGAGGACCTCTGCACCCGCCTGGACCGCGCCACGCAAGGGCGGCTGAGCCAACCGACAGACATTCTTGTCGGTTACTACGAGAAGGCGGGAGGCGGACTCTACAACAGCGCCCTCTATGTGGAATTGCAGCCAAACGGCGCCAAGGCCGTTCACAACTACCGAAAGTTTTTCTTGCCGACGTATGGTCTCTTCGACGAGGAGCGGTTCGTTTCGCGCGGCCACAAGCTCGGGGTGTTCGACACGCGGCTGGGGCGCTTTGGCGTGCTCATCTGCGAGGACGTGTGGCACTCTCTGCTCTCGACCCTTTGCGCGGTGCAGGGCGCTCAGGCCATCTTGGTTCCGAGCGCTTCTCCTGGACGGGGCTTCCACGGGTCGGAACCAGAGAACCACGCGCGCTACCGCCGCATGTTGAGGGCCATCTCCGAGGAGCACGGCCTGTTCACCGCAAACGTTCAATTGACTGGCTTCGAAGGCGGGAAGGGCTTCGTCGGCGGCAGCATGGTTTTCGATCCCATGGGCAACCCGATCGCCGAAAGTCCGCTCATCGAGGAGCACCTGCTGATGGCGAAGATTGATCCCGATCTACAGGCCATAGCCAGGAGCGCCACGCCGCTGCTTGCCGATCTGAGAACGGCTTGGGCGGACATATCCAGGATGGTTCAGGAGGTCGAGTAGCTCTTGCCGACGCTAACCGTAAGAAGGGACTCGCCCAAGGACTCAGGCTTTCGTCAGGTGCACGTGTTTCTCGATGAGCGCCCCATAGGCGTTCTGAACCCCGGGGACTCCGTTCAGGAGGAAATCGAGCCCGGCAAGCACGCACTCAAGGTCTACAACACGCTGGTCACCAAGTCGCTGGAATTCGAGGTTGCGGCGGGCGATTCGGTTGCCTTTATGACGGGGAACCAAGCATCAGGGTGCCTGATGGCGATCGCCGTTTCGTTTGGGATTGGGGTGATGGGCGTGTTTCTGGAACCGGTCAAAAACGCCTGACCAAGCTGGCGGTCCAGAGCACCGTTTTCTCCTCGAAGAGCATCCGCACAACCGCCTCCTTGGAGGGCCGATATTCGAGCCCTTGGGTTAGCCGTCCGGCGTCGTATTCGCTTACGAGCCGGATCCAGTTCGCAAACGGGATGTTGAAGCTCGCAATCGCCCCGTTTCGCGCTCCGAGGCTGGCGCCCAGCGTGAACTCCAAGGGCACATTCTGGTTGAGCTTTCCGTCAAGGCCGTAGTGGTAGGTGGTCACCCAGTAGAACCGCCGGCCGGCCTCCGACCTGTTCAGAGCATCTTGAACGCCGATCGAGACGCCCGGGATCAGCGTCACCACCGGATCGGTGTAATTGTAGGCAAGGTCGAAAGTGAATTGGGACTCGTGCCCCGGCCGCCGGTCCCAGACGAGCTCTCCGTCGAAGACCGTCGCAAAGCCTAGGCCGACCCGCTGTGAGGCCGTTCTTCCCTCGGCGCCGCTCCAGAGCCCTTCCAGCTTCAGCGCCCCGTAAGGGAGCTTTTGTGCGATCGGACCGTGAATAAAGCGATCGGCTGCAGCAGACGAGGACAACGCAATACCGATCAGCAGAGGCACATATTTCACGAGCCGGAAGATACCTGGATTCCGGATTCTATGAAAAGAAGTATAGATTGTCACACTTTGGTTTACTCGCAACAATAGCAGGTTGTGATGCGAAGTCTGACAATATCCCAAAACACAGCTATCACAGTGCTGTAACGTTGCTACAAGACGCGTATCCACTAAATGAAAGGAGATCAGAACATGAGGGTAATGAGATACTCAGTTTGCGCGCTGAGCGCTTCACTGGCGGGCGTCGCGCTCGCACAGTCGGGACCAACCATTGACGTCTACGGCTCGTTTGCGCCAAACGCCTACGGTTCGCCAAGTTGGGGAGGCTACGTCTCGAACGCGATGTATGCACTTGAGAATGGGCTTTCAAGTGTGGGCACGCCTGCGACGGATCCGACGGCCTACTATCAGGTGACTACCGCTCCGCTGAGCCGCAACATGGTCACGAGCTTCAATTCCTGGCTCGGCAAGGCCGACCCCGGAACGGCTTTTGGCCCAGCGTTCGCCTCGGAGTTAGGCAATCGCCTGCATTTCGGTTTGCGGATCATCTCGCTGGGAACGGCAAACAGGTTCAGGCTCGAGGATCTGACGTTCGACATGAACAGTTCGGACGGTGGCAACGAGCTGGACTTCGACGGCGACTTCATTGGCTACACCTACGAAGCCAGGCGCATGGGCATTGACTATGGAGGGGACGGTATTAAGGGCACGCTTGACGACATCGTCTATGCCAGCGGTCAAGCTGGCACGAACTTTGTCAACGAACTATGCTACGTTGGAGTTGGCAATGCATGGTGGCCGTGGCCCGGAACCGACCAAGCGCAAATTGATAGCGAGGTCGCGAGAGTGATGGCGCTCGGTATGCCTAACACCGTCTCAACATCGTACTCGATCGTTATCAACGGCTCGACGTACAGCAATACAGGCTCTGTGGTCCTGACGCCAGAGCCAGCGTCGTTCCTCGTCTTTGGCTTGCCAGTGCTCGCGTATCTACGCCGCAAGCACCGCTCGTAAGCATCCGAGTATTGAGTCTTGTTGGGAAGGCTTGTGCCCGCAATGAGTGCCCCTGAGGCCCACCTCAGCGGCACTCATTGCTTGAGACACAGTGAAAACAGCTCGTCCAGATCGAAGTCTTTAGTGCTGATAGCCCTCAGAGGAGCGCTTCCGCGCTACTCCGCGCCGGCTTCCAGCGCAACCGCAAACTGTTGCCGGTAGAGCGCTGCGTAGAGGCCGTCGTGGTCGAGCAGCTTCTCGTGGGGACCCAGCTCTTTGATCTCTCCCCGATCCAGAACCACGATGCGGTTGGCCTTGACGATCGTGCTCAATCGGTGCGCGATGACGAAGCTCGTCCGCCCTGCGAGCAGGTTGTCGAGGGCCTCTTGGAGCAGGGCCTCGGTCTGCGAATCGAGCGCGCTTGTGGCCTCGTCGAGGATGAGGATTTTCGGATCGGCGAGCAGGGCCCTGGCAATGGCGACCCGCTGCTTCTCGCCCACGGAGAGCTTGATGCCGTCCTCGCCGATCTTGGTTTCATAGCCGTCGGGAAGACTCACGATGGCATCGTGGATCATGGCCGCCTTGGCGGCCGCGTGGACCTCCTCCTCCGTTGCGTCGACTCGCCCATAGCGAATGTTCTCGAGCACGCTGGTGTTGAAGAGGATGCTCTCTTGCGGCACGACGCCCACCTGCCTTCGGTAGGTGGCCAGTTGCACGTCCCGGAGGTCGATCCCGTCCACGGCGATCCTGCCCTTTTGGGGGTCGTAGTTGCGCAAAAGCAGGCTGGCGAGAGTGGTCTTGCCACTTCCAGAAAAGCCCACGAGAGCGATCATCTCTCCCGGGGCCACGTCCAGGTCCAACCCCCGAATGACGGGCTGGTCTGGCTCATACTCAAACCATAGCCCGTCGAATTGCACGCGGCCCATGATCGGCGGCATCGGCGGCGCGCCCGGCTTGTCGTCCACCTTGTTGGGGGTGTCCAAGGTTCGGAAGATTCGGTTCAAAGCGGCCTCGGCGCGTGCCATCGGGTCGATCGCCACCAGGAACCGCACGATAGGGTTGTACACGTAGCCGATCGAGTACATCAGGAACATGATCAGCGTCCCCGCGCCCATCTCTTCCTTCAGGCACAAGTACCCGCCGAACAGAAGCACCAAGCCCTGGCCCACACCGGTCATGGCGTCGGCGGCGGTCCAAAGGCCCCCGCCCAGGGCGCCCTGACGCAGGTTCAGTCCCATCAGGTCGCGGGTCGTGCCCATGAAGCTGCGGGCTTCCCAGCGCTCCTGCCCAAAGCTCTTGACCACCTGGACGCCCGAGAGCTTTTCCTGCATGTCGCCATACATCACGTCGCGCGTGCGCCGGATGTCCTCGCTCGTGCTCTGTAGCGGCTTCAAATAGCGCCGGAAATTGAAGACGTAGATCGGCATGATGGACCAGGCCATCAGCGCAAGCTGCCAGTTGATCGAGAACAGCACCACGCACACGATCGTGAGCTGGACCAGGTCGCTCAGCATCGTGTTCAGGTTGCCGGTGATCAGGCCGTTGACCGTGCTCGCGTCGTTGATGATGTTGCTGACCAGCTTGCCGGTCTGGTTTTTCTCGAAATAGGCCAACGGAAGCTGCTGCATGTGGTCGTAGAGCTTGCCGCGAACCGTGAGAAGCACACGCTGCCCGAAGAGGCTCGTGGAAACGCCAAGCGCGTATCCGAGAAATCCGGCGGTTAGCGAGAACCCCACGATGAACGCAAGGTACATGAGCGCGTTCACGTTTTCGCCTCGCTGGAGACGGTTGACGATGTCTCCCAAGATGAGCGGGGGCACAAAGCCGAACCCGGATTGAAGGATCGTGAGCGTCCAGACCAGGATCATCAGCTTGCGAAACGGCCTTAGCTCAGGCATCAGCCTTCGCAGCAGGGCGAAACCGGTGCGGTATTTGGGCGGACTTGGACTCTCAGGCTCTTGGTCGGACATTGGGTGTGCGTCCCGTATTTTACGAACCTCGGGCTGCGATTGCCAGACCCCTTGGGGTGAGGATGGTGAGTGGGTGAGGACGGTGAGCCGGTGATGGGGTGAGTCGGTGAGGATGGTGAGTCTGTGAGGATGGTGAGTCTGTGAGGATGGTGAGGGTCGTGAGAATGGTGAGAGTGGTGAGAGTGGTGAGTCGGTGATGGGATGAGTCGGTGAATCGGTGAGTCGGCGACGATGGTGAGGGTGCTGATTGGGCGAGGGTGTTGGGAGTGGCGGGGACGGAGCGCAAGCATCCACGCCTGGCCTGCAGTGCAGGGAGCTATAGCATTCGCCCCGTAGGCCCGGAGGGCCGACCGAGTGAAACCTTAGGAACCACCTCTCCCCCTGGGGAGAGGGCCCGTGCCTGCCCCGATTCAATCGGGGAGCGCAGTGAATCGAAGATGCCGCGCCTTACGGGACGGGGGTGAGGGGGTCCGGGGTCTGAGGTCCGAACGGAGAGCTCTCACCAACCACCAACCGCGCACCGCACACCTGCGCTCCCCGTAGGCCCTGAGGGCCGACCGAGTGGAACCTTAGGAACCACCTCTCCCCCTCGTGGGAGAGGGTCCGTGAACGCAGTGAACGGGGGTGAGGGGTCCGGATTGCAGGGCCATGATCTCGCGTACCACCTCGCCCCTTGGGGGAGAGGCGGTGAACGTAGTGAACCGGGTGAGGGGGGGGCGAGAGCTAAACGTGCATGCCCATCACCACCCCGCAGGCCCGGAGGGCACACCGAGTGGAACCTTAAGAACCACCTCTCCCCCTGGGGAGAGGGACGGTGCCTGCCTCGATTCCATCGGGGAGCACAGCGAACGGGGGTGAGCCCCTTGGGGGAGAGGCCGGTGAACGTAGTGAACCGGGTGAGGGGGCTCTGAGAGCTACGCTTGGACGCTCCCCGTAGGCCCTGAGGGCCGACCGAGTGAAACCTTAGGTACCACCTCTCCCCCTGGGGAGAGGGCCCGTGCCTGCCCCGATTCCATCGGGCAAGCCACCCTTCGGGTGGGCAATCCGAGGAATTGTAGTGTCGGGTGGCTGCAGACGCCAGTCTGCTGAGATCGAAGGACTCATTCGTTCGGCCGGTCACTGCGTGGCCACTTCGTGTGAGCCCCGACTACCGTTAGCCCTCTTGTTGTGTGGCTACCCCGATCCTCGGGGTTGAGGCCCGAAGCCTTGCGTTGAAGGTCAAAGTAGGCACAGACCAGGTTGACACCTTGCTTCCTCTCCCTTCCCTATTGCATGGGGCTCAGCTTGGGCCGTAGACACTGCACGATGACTACAGAAATAACAGTCCCAAAGTCCTCAAAATCCAGAAGTGGCCGAGGATTTGGAGGATTTCAGGGACTCGGAAGCTTGGGCGAGCAAAAGCTATGAGGGGGCACCGTCTCCCTCCCCAACCCGTCCCTCAGTTTCCACGGGAGTGAAAACCAAGGGAGGGGCAATAGCGCCCAGCGCCCATCGCTTTTCGAGGATCCAGGACGTGTCAGCGCTAGGGGCCAGGCACGGATGCCTGCGCTCCGTCCGCCCGCTCTTCGCCCCTCGCCCTTCGCCCTTCGCTCATCCAGGACGTGTCAGCGCTAGGGGCCAGGCAAGGATGCCTGCGCTCCGTCCGCCCGCTCTTCGCCCCTCGCCCTTCGCCCATCGCTTTTCGAGGATCCAGGACGTGTCAGCGCTAGGGGCCAGGCAAGGATGCCTTCGCTCCGTCCGCCCGCTCAATCGCCCTTCGCCTCTCGCCTCTCGCCTCTCGCCTCTCGCTCATTCGCCAAGGCGTTCAATCACCTTTTTGCGACGTGACGCAAGGTCGGGCGACCAGTAGCCGTGGAGGTCCCTGAGGCCTTCCAGCGCAGACATATGGCCGGAGGCGCTCAGGAAATCCTGGCTCTGGAAGCTCGCCTCAAACGCCACCTTGCGCGCCAGGAACGCCAGGTTCGCAGCGTCCGCCCCGAAGAAAGGCTCAGCTTCCCGGATCGCCGCCGCCCGGTCGCCATATTTGGCCTCGAGCCAGGCGATCATCAGCCGCGCGAGCACCTCGTAGTCCGGCGAATCGTGCGGCCGCTCCAGCATCTCCTTGGCCAGGCTCGGGTAACCGGCCCAATCCAGGAACATCGCGCGCATGATGCCGTAGTCCGCCCGCTCCCCCGGCGCCATCGCCGAAAGCTTCTTCTCCAGCCAGGAGAGCCGCGCCGAGGCAAATCGGGGCGTCTTGATGACCGGAAACCCGGTCCAGACCGACGAAAGCTGCCACCGCGACAGCGTCTCCGGGTCAATCCCAGACTCCTTGCCCAGGGAGTACGCGGCGAAATAGGCCTGGCCGCAGAGGTCGTGGTCTCCGATCTGCATGAGGGTCCGCGCGAGGATCACCAGCGCCCGGCAGGTGTTCTCGGCGCTCTCGCCTTCGTGCGCCGCGCTGCCGCCATGCCTGAGCAGCGAGGTCATGATCGCCGAGCCCCACCGGTGGGTCTGATGGAACGACTCAGCCTCCGCGCGGTCCAAAAAATCCCTTGAGAGCGGCTGGATCGGCTCGACGACCTCGTCGCCGAGCGTCAACACTAGCTTCCTCGCCTGCTGGAACCCGATCCGCGTCTGGCCCGATTCGAACCGCTGCCATGCCGAAGGCGACACGTCGCAGAGCTCTCCCGCGCTGCGGATGGAAACGCGGCGGGTGTGGCGCGCGAGCCGGAGCCACCAGCCGGGGTGCACTCCATGGGCCGGCGGCTGGAACCGTTCTCCCGCGGCCAGCGTGTCGAAGACGGCCTCGCGCAGGGCCTCGGCCGGTTTGGCGGTGCCGGCCTCCCAGCGTTTGATCGAAGCGACCGATACCCCGATCAACTCCGAGAACTCGCGCAGCGACATTTTCATGCGCTGGCGCTCGAACCGGACGGTCGCTGCAAAGGCCTCGGCCATGCGCCCATCGTAACACAGTTTGAGCTAGAGCTAGCTCGTGTCCCACAGATGAGCCACCCCCAGAGTGTCCCAAAAGGGGGTCAGACGGCTAATGAGTCGTTACAGCGATTTCATCCAGAGGACAAAAACAATGAACACTTTGAAACTTACAATCATCACTTCGCTCGCCGCCGTTTGTGCCGTGAGCCATGCCTTCGTCGTTAACGGCAGCTTCGAAAGTGGGGTGGCTTATTCCGGCGGACCCAACATCTTCTCAGCAGGAACGCCTACGCCCTGGGTGGCCACCGCGTTCACCCCCGACATGTACGACAATACCGGCGCCGACGGCTGGAATCTGGCCGGCATCCCCGCCTACCAGAACATGTTCGCCAACACTCTGGCGTTCCAAGGACATCGCTTCATCGGGTTTGCCGTCTCGACGACGATGGGCTTCTATGAGGCCTTTGGGCAGAACGTGAGCGGCCTCACCATAAACGCGACCTACACGCTCCAGACCTCCTTGATCACCGACACACACGCCTCGATCCCGCAGTACGGCGGCCCCTATTCCGGATTCGGCGTGGTGGACGTGTACTTCAACAACACCCAAATCGGCACCTTCTCGGCCAATACCGTGGCGCTCACCTGGCAGACCCGCAGCTTTTCTTTCGTCGCGCCGGCCGCAAGCGGGTTCCTAGAGTTTAGGGCTACGGCGAACCCGTTCGACCCGGTCCTGCAGGGCTCCTACATGGGCATGGACGACATCGGGGTGGTGCCTGAGCCGGCAGGGCTCTCGGTGATGCTTATCGGGGTGGCGGCCATCGTGAGGAGGCGGGGCAGGGCGTAAGGGCGCGGGCAGATGAGGTCCGAGGTCTGAGGTCTGAGGTCCGGGGCCGGAACCTGCGGCCCCGGACCTCAGACCTCAGACCTCATCCTCCGTACTTCCGTCCGCCCACACTTCCGCACTCCCGTCCCCTCATCTCATCATCTCTTCATCCCTTCACGTTCCGAATTGCCCTCCCTTCTCCCTCCGCCTGGCCGTTCGCTCCCAGAAGCGGCTCGCGAGTAAGCTCGCCGCATGATCCCCCACCACGCGCGCGCCATTCAGCGACTCAAGGAGGCCTTTGAGCCCGATCCCGACGTGCTGGCGATCATCGTGGGCGGGTCGGTGGCCAAGGGCTGGGCGCGGGAGGATTCCGATGTGGACTACATCGCGGTGGTCTCGGATGGCACTTTCGAAAGCAAGCTCGCAGAAGGGCGGCTGATGACTTACCGAACGGACCTCACCGACTATGAGGGCGGCTACACGGATGGCAAGATCGTTCCGCTGAGCTTTCTACACAAAGTGGCAGCCAGCGGCAGCGAACCGGCTCGTTCGGCGTTCCTGGGGGCCATCGTCCTGTTCGACCGGACAGGCGAAGTCTCGCCGCTGATCGAGCAGATCCTCCAATATCCTGAGGCAGGCGTCGAGGAGCGCATCCGCCGCTTTCACTCCCAAATGATGATCTGGCGGTGGTTCGTCGGGGAGGCTGTCAAGCGGGGCGACCCCTATCTGATGGCGCGAGCAACCTCGGAGCTGGCACTCTTTGCGATGCGGATGGTGATCGCTGAGAACCGGCGGCTCTATCCCTATCACAAGTGGGCCATGCGAATGGTGGAGGAATGCCGTGACAAGCCTGAAGGGATCCTGGAGAAGCTTCGAGCGATGCTTGACGAACGGACGGAGGAGGCGGCGCAAGGGGTTGTGGACGCGATGCACGCGTGGCGTCCAATGGCGGTGGACTACGGCGAGCACTGCCACCACTTCCTGGAAGACAGCGAGTGGAACTGGATGGAAGGGGTGGCTCCGATCGGGGATCGGTGAGGGTGTGCTCCGGCCGTTGACAAAAAGGTTTGGGAACGCGAAGCAGATCCTCGTGGACTTGCATGCCCTGATCATCGGGGCGCTCCGTTCTGAGCTTTCCACAGCTATGGCCAGAACGCTTCGCGGTGAAGCCGGATTCCCGTCGGCGTGACGGTGACGACGTCGTAGCGCACCGGACGCTCCGGCCCTTCGTAACCCGCCAGATACTCCTCAGCCGCCGCGAACAGCCGCTCACGCTTGCGGTCCCCGATAGCCTCCTCCGGCGAGCGTTCAGCCTTCACGGTGGACTTGACCTCCACAAACACCAGCACCTCGCCTTCCAGCGCGATCAGGTCGATCTCGCCGTGCCTGGCCTTGAACCTGCGGGTGATGATCGTGAACCCCTGCTCCTGCAGAAAGCGGGCCGCCTCATCCTCGGCGGCCGAACCCGCTTTTCGGGGCTGCAAACCGCTCATGTGGCGAACTCGAAGCTCAGCGAGAGCTGGTCTTCGGGCCTCAAGGGGTGGAACGACCGCCGGTGGATGGGGCAGGGTCCGTGGTGGGCGATGGCTTCCAGGTGGTCCGGCGTGCCGTACCCGAAGTGCCGTTCAAATCCATATTCGGGGTAGAGCTTGCCGTAGGCGCACATGATCCGGTCGCGCTCGACTTTGGCGAGGATCGAGGCGGCGGCAATGGCGGCCACCTTCCCGTCCCCTTTCACCACCGCCTCAGCGCATTCCGGGAGGCCTGGCGGGAGTTTGTTGCCGTCCACCAGCACCTTCAGCGGAAGCACCGAGAGATCGGCAAAGGCGCGCGCCATCGCCTGAAACGTTGCACGCAAGATGTTGATGCGGTCGATCACGTCGTGGTCCACGACGGCGAGGCTCCACTTGGCCTCCGCGCGGATCCTATGGGCGAGCACTTCGCGCGTCAGGGCGTCGAGCTGCTTGGAGTCGTTCAGGCCCTCGACATCGAATTCCGGCGGGAGCATGACGCACGCCGCGACGACCGGCCCGGCAAGCGGCCCTCGTCCGGCCTCGTCGATACCGGCGATCCCCGTTTGGTGTAGCAGCGCCTCCTTGCCCATCTCTCCTTCGATCCTCGATCCGCGTTGCTCGACGGTTGCTTGCCTCCCTCCGCGTCCTCTGGGTGAGGCTTCGGAGCGCAGGCTGAAGACCTGCGGCTAAAGCCCCCGATCCGAAAGACGCGCCAACAGCGCTTCCCGACTTTGCTCTTCGAAGGAAATCCCGAATACCTCCCGAAAAGCGTCCGTGAAAGCCCGTCTCGAATCTGCCAGCGTTACGGACGAACCTGATTCCCGTTCGATGCTGGTCACGCCGTACCCTTTGATCCCGCAAGGCACGATCAAGTCGAACGGCGACAGGTCGTTGCAGACGTTCAGCGCGATGCCGTGCATGCTGACCCACTTGCGCACCTTGATGCCGATCGCGCAGACCTTCGCGCCGTTCACCCACACACCTGTGTGGGGCGGGAATCGGTAGCCTTCGAGGCTCCAGTCCCTAAGCGCCACGATCACGGCCTCTTCAAGTTCTCGAAGCCATTTGTGGAGGTCTTTGCCGACGAGGTCGAGGTGGAAGATGGGATAGGCGACGAGTTGGTCCGGGCCGTGAAAGGTCACGTCGCCGCCGCGCTCGGTGGGCTCGACGTCGAATCCCAGCTTGCGGTACTCCTCCACCGGCAGGAGGAGGTTTTCGTCGTGGAAGCTCGCTCCGAGAGAGAACACAGGCGGATCGTGCTCGACGAAGAGAAGGGTGTCGGGCAAATCGCCGGCGATGACACCCGCCATGACTCGCTTCTGCAGCTCCGTGCAGGCGGCATAGGGCATCCGTCCGAGGTTGGTCCAGCGGCCCGTCACAAGCTGATTGTGCCTGATGCAGGCTTGAGGCGTCGAAAGATGCCCTATGGATCCCCCGGCAAAACTGCTGTTTCATCGCTTATGCGACACGCCTTTGGCCATTCTTCTTGCACAGAACAAAGAAACTTCGTATAATGCGGTCGAGGGTGCTCTTTGTGCCCATGTCTGCTTTGCAGCCTAAAAGGAGTCGAATATGAAGTCAATTTTGAGCATTGCGCTCGTATGCGTTGCATGCCTGTCTAGTGCGACTGTTCTGACGTTTTCCGACCTGGGAAAGCCGGATGGTTCAGGTGGCAGCACCGCCCTTGTGAACTATGACGCGATTGACCAAGGCTACGGAGACAATGTCACCGGGTCGGGAGGTTTCCCTTCGGGTTCGTACCTCATGGGGAACGGCTGGACGCCAAACGTGACGGCCTCGTATGACACGGTTGACGGCACCGGTGCGAGCGTTGAGAACTGGGTGGAATACTGGGACACCGGTTACGGGGACCTCGTGGACGTCGCCTATGCCGGCATCAGTGGCTACTATGCGCGAATTACGCTTACCCCTGATTCCGGCAACACGGTGACCATCAACAGCTTTGACCTAGCGGGGTGGCCGACTTCTGACCTGACGGCGGATGCAATTCATATCCTGAATGCCTCAGGCACAGAAGTGTGGAGCGCTTCTAGCATGAATGTTGAGGGTAACGCGGGCCACACGTCCTTTTCTCCTGGCATCTCGTCTTCCGGAGCGTTGACCATCGAGTGGGGAACCAACTGGAACATCGGCATCGACAACGTCAACTTTGATCAGGGTCTGGTACCTGAGCCCGCCAGCTTGGCTGTTCTGGGTCTGGGAACGCTGGCGATGATTCGAAGGAAGCGCAACCGTTAGCGAGCCTTTGCTCTGAATCACTCGACCTCCGATCCCTGACTGGGGTCGGAGGTTTCGTTTTGTCCCGGTAAACTCCCGCCCTCCATGACCGTCGACGAACAGATCGCCATCCTTAAGCGCGGGGCAGCCGAGATCATCAGCGAAGAGGAGCTGAGGACCAAGCTCGCCAAGGGCAGGCCGCTGCGCGTCAAGCTGGGAGTCGACCCCACCGCGCGCGACGTCACCCTCGGCTGGGCCGTGGTCCTGCGCAAATTGCGCGACTTCCAGCGTCTCGGCCACACCGCTTGCCTTGTCATCGGCGACTTCACCGCCATGATCGGCGATCCCAGCGGCAAGAGCAAGACCCGCAAGCAGCTCAGCCGCGAGGAGGTCCTTCACAACGTCGAGGGCGTGAAGTCTCAGTTCGACAAGATCCTGGACGTCGAGAAGGCCGAGATCCGGCCAAACAGCGAGTGGCTCGGCGCCATGGGCTTCGAGGACGTCCTGCGGCTCTGCGGCAAGGTCACGGTCGCCCGCATCATGGAGCGCGACGACTTCACCAAACGCTGGAACGCCCACCAGGCCATAGGGATGCACGAACTGATGTACCCCTTACTCCAAGGCACCGATTCTGTGGCCCTTGAGGCGGATGTGGAGCTCGGCGGCACGGACCAGAAGTTCAACAACCTCATGGGCCGCCAGCTTCAGGAGGCGAACGGCCAGGAGGCGCAGGTCGTGCTGCTCATGCCGCTCCTGGTCGGTCTGGACGGCAAAGAAAAGATGTCCCAGTCGCTGGGCAACTACGTTTCCATCGTGGATGAGCCAAACGAGATGTTCGGCAAGGTGATGAGCATTCCGGATGAGTTCACGGACGACGATGCCCAGGCCGCGCTGCCGGAAGCCAAGCGGCGCTGCTCCATGATCAGGAACTGGTTCGAGCTTTGCACCGATGTGCCCATGAACGAGGTCGAGGCGATGCTCGGCCCGGAAATGAACCCGCGCGACGCCAAGGTCCGCCTGGCGCGGGAGATCGTGGCGCTGTATCACGGCCCGGGGGCTGCCGATGCAGCGGTGCGCTACTTCAACGAGACCTTTTCGAAGCGCGAGCAGCCGGTGGATGCGCCCGAGGCGGCGATCCCGGCCGAACTGATCGAGGAAGGCCAAGTTTCTTTGGCTCACTTGATCGCAACGCTGGCGTTGGCCAAATCGAACGGCGCGGCCCGCGACCTCATCAAGGCGGGTGCGGTCTCGATCGAGGGGGAGAAGTTCACCGACCCCTTCGGCAAGGCGGCCGTGGACGACCTGAAGGGCAAGGTCCTCAAGGTCGGCAAGCACCAGTTTCGGAGGCTTGCATGACCGCACAGCAAATCATCTCGGAGATCGAGCCGCTCGGAACCGAGGGCTACCGTCGCGTGCTGCGCAACCACGGCGTGCCGGAGCCGCTCTTAGGCGTGAAGATCGAAGAACTCAAGAAGTACGAGAAGGCGATCAAGAAGGACTACCAACTCGCGCTCGACCTTTTCGACACGGGCATCTACGACGCCATGTATCTGGCCGGACTCATCGCGGACGAAACCAAGATGACCCAAGACGACCTGCGCTCCTGGCAGAAGAAAGCGGGAAGCTCACCGGTAGCCGAATATGCGGTCGCCTGGGTCGCGGCAGAGGGTCCGCACGGTTGGGATCTGGCTCTGGAGTGGATTGATTCGGGCGATGAGGATGCCGCAGTCGTGGGCTGGGGAACGCTGTCGAGTGTGGTTGCGGTGCGGGAGGACTCCCAGCTTGATATCAACGCCCTGAAAGAGCTGCTGGAGCGTGTGAAGACGACGATCCACGATCAGCCAAACCGCGTGCGCTCCAAGATGAACGGCTTTGTGATCTCGCTTGGCTCCTACGTGAGCGCGCTCACAGACGAGGCGCTGAAAGCCGGAGAGGAGATCGGCAGGGTGAAGGTGGACATGGGCAAGACCGCGTGCAAGGTCCCGTTTGCGCCGGACTACATCCGCAAGGTGGTCTCAATGGGCCGCATCGGCAAGAAGCGCAAATCGGCGAGGTGTTGACTCCTATTCGAGCGTCGGCACAGACCGGGATTCAGGGAGTTTGCTGCCTAGAAGTTGTTGGGAATCCTGACCCGCCGGCGGACTTGGATATCATCAACCTCAAATCCGGTATAAAGCGTCGGCTCGCGGAAGTCTTGAAGGACGACGACGTTTATCAGTTCGTTGATCCTCCAGGCAGGACACGTGAATCGAGGCGTTTCGCCTTTCATCCCTCCTCCGATGTCGTACCTGCCATAGACTTGGAGGTTTTGTCTGTCAATGACGACTTCGAACTTGGCGTGCTGATCCAAGACCGGCGCCACAGCAAAGCGTGCGCTGTCGTTGCCGGTAACGCCTCGAGCTTCAAACACCCACTGTCCTCCTGCGACGTCAAAACCGAGAGATGAGCCAGCACCGGGGCTGAGCCCAAGGCCCGCACTGTGAGATGCAAACATGGGGTATGCGCCTGGTTGGGCGTATGCCTTCCAAGTAACCGTCACAAAGGGACTGACACCCGCAATGTTCACGGGGTGGTATGCCCGCATTTGTAGGTTCGGGGCGATCGCGTTAAGACCTGACAGGATCCGCGATTCAAGACCATTGAGGCCATCGACAACGTCCACCAGCCCGATGTTGTTGCCGTAAGGAAGAGCTCCGTCGTCAACTTGCCAGCCATTCTGGCCTCGGATGTTGCCGAGGATGGTGGCTTCGAAGTCTTCCTCGAAGATCATTTGTGCTGGCGAGGAAGAAGCGATCAGAGATGCAAGTGTTGCAGCGGACAGTAGCTTTAGGTAACGCATGGTGTAGATGCTCCGAAAGATGAGGGATGTCGGGGTGCCAAAGCAGATGGACAGCCCCCAGCATAGGCGAACGCACTGCCATTCGCCAGACAACTTAAGCTCAGATAAGCGGTTCGCCGAATCTCAGCTTATCTTGGGTGTCGAGGGCAAGGGATAATGGTTCTGAGCGAAGCACTCGAAGCGGAGCGAGCGGCATGATGGGCGGCCAGAAGCAGACGAGGAGAAGAGCGGTCAGGCTCACCGTAGAGGCCCTGGAGCGGATGAACCACGCGCTTGTCGGCGTGTGGGACAGGGACGAACGTGAAGGCAAGCTGACACAAGAGGTTCGCGCCGAGTTAATGGGGATCAGCCTGGCAAGTGCGAACAGAGTGGCCGCCAGGCAAGGGGTGGACCGGGCAACCCTCATCCTTGCTTTCAGGAGCCTTGGCCTCGTGTGGAGCGACTCCTATTGTGAGTTTGTCGAGCGGCCTGATCCGGGCCAGCCCCCAATGGGCGGCACCGAACAAGTGGCGCTTTCCAAGACGCGCACGTCTCGCCGTCGCCGATGGTTGATTCTATCCGTGGCGGCCATTGTCGTCTGTTGCACTGCGGTGTGTTTTCCGCTGTTCGTTGTTCCGGCGATCGGAGCGGCGGTCAAGAACCAGAATGAGTGGGCTGTGTATATCCCCCTCGACGATGGAACCAAGAGGTTCCATCGGGGCGACTTCGAAGGAGCGCGCACCCAAATCGCGAAAGCCGTACAGATTGCTCGCAGGCACGAACTGGTGGCTCCCTTGGCATGCGCGGTGCGGATGGCCGGCGACATCGCCGCGGCCCAGGGTGATTTTCAGGAGGCGAAGGCCAACTACGTCCAGGCGTTGGAGCTACGACGAACGCTAAAGGACGATGTCTCTCAGCCCGCAATCCTCGAGGCTCTCGGAGACATCGAGACTAAGTCTGGAGACCTGACGAGCGCCGAGGCCCACCTAAGGGGATCGCTCGAAGGATACCGACGCCTCAAGGACCGGGGCGGAATAGCGATGGCGTCTCGCGATCTTGGAACCCTGTTCTTTGAGCGAGGCAACCTTGACGCCGCGTCAAGTTGGTTCAAAGCGAGCATGCAGTCCCTAAAGGGGTTGCATGGTGGCGATATGGAGACCGATATTCACGCACGGCAAGCCCTTGTCTTAAGAGAGAGGGGTCTGTTTGATGACGCTAGGGCCATCTTGGCATCCTGCCTGACCTATTGGCGGGGCAAATCCCACCCTCGTTGGGTTGCTCAAACGGAGTTCCAGCTTGGGACGGTTGAGGTTGCTGCCGGCAACAATGGAGCAGCCGTGCAGTACTTTGTTCGGAGCCGCAGAGGATTCTCCCAGTTTGGGGATCGAGCCGGCCAATCTGCTTGTGAGACGTGGCTTGAGCGAATTCGGAGTTCCAATCGAACGGCCATTGCTCGCTTTCCAAGCGGGAACAATGACAATATCCGCCAGGCCGGCAGGTTCACCGCTGATCCCTAAGCGGAGGACTGCCGTGCACAAGAACCGACGACCTGTGTTTGGGGCCCCTACCACCTCCAGGGGGCGTCGGGGAAACGCACCAGCGCCTCGCGTTTCGCTTCCAGTTCATGCATCCAGACCAAGGCGAGTCCAACGCCCGCCGCGCCTTGCATCAAGCCCGTCTGTGCCTGAACCGCATTAGGACTGACCCGGTTCTCCGCGAACGTCCACTTGAGCCCAACGCCGGCCGGCTCGGCTTTCGCCAGGAGAAAATCTGCCAATCGCTTGGCGAAGCCAATCTGCTCGGGCTTGCCATCCAGCCGATAGAGGTCGAGGAAGAACCGGAGCATGCCCGCGTCGCCGCAACAGAATCCAAAGTTGTTCCAATAGCCGGGCGCGCGCTTATCCGGGATGCCGCACTTCTGGAGGCTCTCTGCGGCGCGATCGATCCATTTGGCGTAGCCCCTCTCGCGGGTGTTCTTGTGGAGCGCGGCGAAGAGGCGGGCCGTCCCCACGGGGCCGTGGCACCAGCCCAGGTAGTCCAAATCCTCGCCTCCAGGCTTGTGGTGCCAGATCAGACCGTCCTTTCCGGTTAGGCTCATCAGGTACGCCGCGCCCTTCTTTGCAGCGTCCAGGTATTTCGGCTCTTTCGTGGCAACACCCAACTGGGCCAGGAAGTAGGCGAGGCCGGCGGTGCCATGGGAGAAGTTGGGCATCTCGCGCGTATAGCCGGGGGACATCTCCCAGGCCAGATGGGCACCGCTGGGCTGAGAAACGGCGGTCGGGTTCTTGGCAACCGTCAAGAGGTAATCCCCAATTCGGCGGGCTTCATCGCGGAGTTCGTCGTCTTCGCTCTTGCCGTCTTGCTTGGCTCCGGTCGGCTTTGGGAACCGAGCCGCGTAGAGATCGGCTTCCCTCAGGGCCTGGCAGCCCAGGCCCGCGAGCCCCGAAACGATGTCGTTCGAGAGCTGAGCCCTTTGGTTTGGGTCGTTAAGTGCCGCGACGGCAAGATCGAGGGCCCTCCTGGTCAGCGCCATGCCTTCCTTGGCGAGCTTCGGATCGTCGGTGAGCTTGGCCGCGCAGTCGACGGCGAAGGCCACGCCCGCCAAGCCCGTGTAGAGGCCGAAGTCCTTGAGCCCTTTGGATTGCTCGGTCAGGCGCTTTGCCCTCGTCTGCACTTCCGCTTTCAGCATGGCGTTCCTGGTGGCATGGGCCAATTCACACCAGAACACGAGCACTCCCGATTCGCCCGAATACAGCGAGAGGTCCGGCGCATCCGTCTTGGCCGCCGGCCGTTGCTCTTCGGACCGGATCCATACGGCAGTCTTCAAGGCGGCGGCAAGATACGTGTCATCCAGCGCTGAACCCAACACGAAAAAAGCAAACGCCAAAGCCACCATGCCACCCTCATCGTAGCGCAACTTGGTGAAATCCAGCCCGAAAAGGATGACGGGCAGTGTGGAAGGTCGCCCCGGGGAGGAATGTCAACGCGGGCCTACAAGCCAAACTTTGCGCGGGAGTATAGTATCCATCATGCCAAAAGTCAGAGTTCTCGTGGGCACCAAGAAGGGCGCCTTCATCTGCACCTCGGAAGACAGGAAGAGCTGGAACATTGAGGGGCCCATCTTCGGCGGCTGGGAGATCTATCACATGAAGGGCTCACCGGTCGACCCAAACCGCATCTACTGCTCGCAGACGAGCAGCTGGTTCGGCCAGGTGATTCAGCGCTCGGACGATGGCGGCAAGACCTGGAACACGCCCGGCAGCACGGAGGCCGAGCGCATGACCGAATGGGGCTTCCCAGGCGGCGAAAGCAACCGGTTCGTCTACGATGGCGTTGCCGGCACCCACAAGACCTTCGACGGTACCGAGGTGCCCTGGGTCTTCAAGCGCGTCTGGCATTTGGAGCCTTCGCTTGACAACCCCGACGTCTGTTACGCGGGGGTTGAGGACGCGGCGATCTTCATCACTCGCGATGCGGGCAAGACCTGGACGGAGATGAGCGGCCTTCGCAAGCACACGACCGGCAAAGATTGGCAGCCCGGCGCGGGCGGCATGTGCCTGCACACGATCCTCATCGACCCCAAGAACCCGAAGCGGATGTATGTCGCGATCTCGGCGGCAGGGGCCTTCCGCACCGACGATGGCGGCGAGACCTGGAAGCCGATCAACAAGGGCCTGAAGTCCAATTTCATGCCGGATGAAGAGGCCGAGGTGGGCCATTGTGTCCACCGAATCGCCTTTCACCCGTCGAACCCCGACAAGCTCTATATGCAGAAGCACTGGGACATCATGGTCTCGGACAACGCGGGCGACCTCTGGGTCGAAAAGAGCGACGGCCTGCCCAGCGACTTTGGGTTCCCGATCGACGTGCACGCCCACGAGCCAGAGACCATTTACGTGGTCCCGATCTTCAGCGATTCCGAGCACTTCGTGCCTGAGGGCAAGCTCAGGGTCTATCGCAGCAAAACCGGCGGCAACAACTGGGAGCCGCTCACGAACGGTCTGCCCCAAGAGAACTGCTATGTGAACGTGCTGCGCGAGGCGATGGCGGTGGACCGCATGCTCGAATGCGGCGTGTACTTTGGCACGACCAGCGGCGAGGTCTATTGCTCGCCGGATGGCGGCGACCATTGGCACGCGATCGGCGAGCACTTCCCTGGCGTCTTGAGCGTGGAAGTTCAGACGCTCGACTGAGGCGAATCAAGAGCGCCGGATTGGCTCGCCGAGCGTCTTTTCAGACGATCAGCGAGCTCTCTCCGTTGAAAGCTTCAGCTCTTCCTCAACGATGGCGGCCAGTTCATGAAGGTAGCGGCGTCTATGGCGAAGCAGTTCACGCCCACCGTCCGCGTTGAACTGGATCGCGACGGCGACCCCGCTGGGCAGCAGTTCCATTTCGGTCAAATAGCCCGGGAAAAAGCCTCCGTGGCCAAAGCTTTTGCCGCCAGGCGATTCGAAGATCTGGGCCCCAAGTCCATACTGCTCTCCGGGGCCGGCGCCGGTCGACGCCGGCACGCCTTCCTTCTGCGCCATAGACATCGCGCCATTCAGCACCCTGCCGCTGAACAGCGCTTGCGTCCAGCGCGCGAGATCTTGGGCATTGGATAGAAATCCGCCCCCTGCCCATTCGAACTGGGGATTGATGACCATCTTTCCCCCCTCGATAGACTTGGGCCCCCCGGTGAATGATGCGCCCGACGTAACGTGGCCCTGCACCAACCCCGGAAGGTCCCGACGATCTGAGGGGCTCGTGTTCACCAAGCCGAATGGCTTCAAAAACAGCCTCTCGATCTCGCGGTAGGCTGCCCTTCCCGTCGCCTTTTCAGCCGTGAAAGCCGCAACGACGAAGTTCGCATCGGCATAGCTCCAGCCTTTGCCGATCTCGAACGATGGCTTGGTGTCCAGCATGTAGCCGATAAGCTCTTGCGGGGACCAAACCTTGTCCGGTTCGGCCCGCAACTTGGCGACGAGGCCATTGTTGTAGACGTGCTCGCGAATCCCGCTCTGGTGGCGTAGCAAGTGCCTGAGCGTGATGGACTGAGCGTTTGGGAGCCTGTCAAACCAGGGTTCTTGGCCGATCCAGGTAGCGATCGGCTTGTCCAAGTCGAGCTTGCCTTCCTCGACGAGTCGGAGGATCCAGGCAGCAAAGAACGTCTTTCCCGCGCTGCCCGCCAGCATTCGGCTTTCCGGACGCATCTTGGCGCCGGTGTCTCGATCGGCAAGCCCGTAGGCAACGGCGCCGCTCTTGCCGTTGGCGAGCGCCCACCCGAAGACGGCTCCCGGAAACCCAGACTCCTTCTGAAAGGTCTCCAGCTTGGCCTGAACTCGCGCCTGAATCCGCTCGGCCAAGGGTGGGTTGCCTTGAGACCACGACATTAGGGCGAGGCCAAGGCTGAGATATCCAGCGAGATGACGCCAAGTGAAGACTCGGGCTGCGGCGGAGGTCATGCGCTCATTCTGCCTCATCGGCCGCTGAACGGCAAGGAACCCGCCGCCGATCGCGTTGACACGCCTTGGGCAAGCTTGAAACTTAGCTCGATGCGGGATTTGGGAACGCCTCCCTCGCATTCCCGTTCATGATCCTCTCGATCAGCGGCTTCGCTTCCTCAAGCCTCAGCCAGCCCTCTTGAACCATCTCCGAAACGGCCTGCGCGATGCCCATGCGTGCGATGCGACTGTGGCCATAGACGGTTTCCACGGTGATGTAATCGCCGCCAAAAGTGAACAGCTTGCTCGCCGGGGCGGCCAGCATGTACTCCTTGAGGAAGCTCACGCAGGCTCTCGGCGACAGGATCCACGCCCAGCACATGTCGATGTACACGTTGGCGTAGTGCTTGGCCAGCGCGATCATCTCGTGCTGGTAGGGAAAGCCGATGTGCATCAGCACAAAACGAGCCTCTCGGTGCCGCTGCAAAAGTGAGCAGAGGTCCGAGGCGTTTCTGCGCACTCGCTCCAGAGGCATGTACCCGTAGCCTGCCATCGTCCCGGTGTGCAGTTTTACAGGAAGGCCGACCTCCGTGGCCTTTCGCACGCAGGCGTCGAAGAGAAAATCCTCCAGCGGCTTGCGATCCTCGGGCGACAACGATTCGCCTTGCACCCATCGCACGAAGACCCGCTCGGCTGCGGCTTGGTCGGGCTCCCCGAAATCAAGACCGCGCTCATAGGCGCACTGACTTTTGACCGCGACCGCCTTCGGGCCGAACTTCCGGAACTTGCGCTCGATGACCCCGAGCCAGTCATCGAGACAGCGCGCTCCCTCCCCCTCGACAAAGTCCCGGTCCAAGCTGGTGCTCAACGAGAGGATGCTCAGGTCTTGGCGCAGCAGGTCCGGCTGGCTCGATTCCATGAACAGCGTCTGGAGGGAGTTCACCTGGCAATGGTCCAAGCCGCATTTGTCCTTAAGGATTTCTCGATAGAACCCGGGCCGGATCCACTCGCGGTACTTCTCAGCGATGCGCGGGGCGCTTTCGGCCGTCAGGTCATCCTCGCCGTAAAGCCCCTGAAGCGTGAGGCGGACGGCTTGGCCGTACCCGGTGAGCTTGGCACGCTCCCACCAGGGAAGGAGCAGGGCCGCTTTCTTGTCGGTCGACGTTGCTGGATCGAAGAGCCGCTTCTTCTCCTCTTCGGGCATTCCGGCGCTGGCCAGATCGTCGGCAAAGTAATGCCAGAAGAGGTAGGTCCAGTCGTCGCAAGGGAAGATGCCGTCAAGCTTGCCTTCCAGTCGCTGCTCCTCTTCGATCAGGTGCTCGTGGGTATCCACGAGCGGGGTCTCTTCGACCCAGCCTCGAATTGGGTTCAAGTACTTCCTCCCAGACCGCTCTTCCGGCTCATAGGGTCATTTTGCAGGGCTTCGGCAAATTCGTGCCGTCGATGGAACCCAACCCCAGCATTCGACGTTTGAATCTGAGGACTCCGAAGGGGAGTAGCGCCCGCGGGAACGCGGCGCCGACGTCGTCAGTACGCCCGCAAGGGCCGGCGCGGCAAGAAAGCGCAAGACCTTCGCACATTGGGTGTGCGAAGGTTTTTTTTCGACCCATCGAGTTCGAGGACAGACGATGACAAACAGGACACCGCCGATTCAGCGCGACGTGGAAAGCGTGCGCTCCGTTTCGCAGTTCGTAGCGGCCCTGCGCAAGCTGGCAGACAGCCTGGAGCAGGGTAAGCCACACGCACTCCAAGTCTCAGGTGAACGCATTCTGGTGCCGGCAAGCGCGTCGCTCAGCATCGAGCACGAGCGGAGCGAGACCGAGGAGGAGCTTGAGTTCCAGATGAAATGGCCCGTTGCGGCGTCCGACATCGGATCGTCAGAGGAGGCTGCCTGAGATGCTGTGTCCGAAATGCCACGACCAGATCATGGTCATCGTCGAGCGCAGCGGGGTCGAGATCGAGTACTGCCCGGGATGCCGGGGCGTGTTCCTCGACCGCGGTGAACTGGAGAAACTGATCGTTCAGGCAGATCCTCACATCGGAGCGCCGGCAGGATTCCGGCCCGTCTCCGAGCAGACCGTGGTCCGCGATTCAGATCGGCATGAAAGATCCGGAGGCTATCGCGACGATGGGCGTCGCGAGGGCCAACGAAGGCGAGAGGACGACGACGATGACGACTATCGGGATCGCAAGAAGCGCCGCGGGGGATTCCTGAGTGAGATCTTCGACTTCGATTGAGGGTCCTGCGTCAGATGGCATAAACTGAAAGCATGGCTGTGGTCCGCGTCGTCCTACCCCACCACCTCCGCAACCTGGCTCGTGTTGGGGCCGAGGTGACCCTCGAAGTGGGTGATCCGGTGACGATCCGGACCGTCATGGAAGCGCTGGAGGCCGCCCATCCCAACCTTCGGGGGACAATTCGGGAGCATGGGTCGCTGAAGCGCAGGCCGTTCGTGAGGTTCTTTGCCTGTGCCGAGGACATCTCGTTTCAGGATCCGGAGTTGGCGCTTCCAGAGGCGATCGTGAACGGCAGCGAGCCGTTCATGGTGATCGGGGCGATTGCGGGAGGATAGATGTTCCTGACAGCCTGGTGAGTTCTTCGCGTGCGATGAGCCACTGGAGCATCTCCCTGTTGACGATTGGCTTGCACACTTCCATCAGTCGTTTAGCCTCCAGGAAGTGGTGCTTTGCTCCTGCCCAATCTCCACGCCTTTTGGCGTCTCCGCCGAGCGCCATCAGGGCGAAAACCGCCACGAGCCGCTTCTGCTCAGCTTCGTCGACATCCAGCTTTCGATCAGCCGCGTAGCCCCCTGCAGCCATCTGAACCAGGGCGGCCCTTCCTTTGGCGGCAGCTCGCAGAGGGACGATCTGGCTGGCCCGGTCCACATACCAAGGGTCCCGTGGTGGCTCGATCGGGCTCCAGGCATCGATGTCGACTTCAATCAGTTCTTGCGCCCTTAGTGCACTCGCCAGGTCGCCCTTCAGGCGGAAAGCGTTGACTATGAGCTCAAGCGCCCGCTTCCGCTTTTGGTGCCAGTACGAGAACTTCTCTTGAAGCCCCTTGGCAACGGGGTCGGAGTCATTCGGCGCGAGACTTCGCCAAGACTTGAAGTAGTCGGCGACTGTGGCTATGCGGGAGCCTCGGTAGACGCCCAGGGGTTCGAGTCCAGGCGTCGCAAACCGGATGGCTTCGGCGGGCGCGTCGGCGAGCAGGTAGATTTCGCCTCGAGAGAACTCCAGCGAGTCCCGAGCTTCCGGTTTGAGTCCCTTCATCGCGGCAATCGCCTTGGCCGATGAATCCAGCGCTGACCGCCAGTCTCTACCCCTCATGGCGCGCGAAAACGTCGCACGAGCTGCGGCGCACTCTGGGGTTTCCCCTGGCAACGGAGCAGCCATTGTCCACTCGATCCCCAGATGAGGACGCTCGGCTAGTTCCTTCCATGCCTGAACTGGGCTGAAGCAGATCACTCCGAGGATAAGTGCGATGTGGGTCATTCCCTGTCTCCCATACCTATGACGACTTTCGTCCCGATTCGTCACGGCCCGAGCCAGTTCACGCTATCGCTCCAGTAATCTCTTCCGCGTGAGCGACACGTTTTCGAACGTCTACGAGGATGCGGCAAGAGCCGCATCCTACGCGGCCCTGGAGTTCCCCGGCACCTACTACCTGGCCTACCGAGATTTGCCGGAGATCATCAAGAGGCACTTGTCTCCCACCCCTAACCCCTCCCTCATTTCGGCGGACCGAAACAAGGGAGGGGAATCCTCCTCACCA